>DATBJE010000256.1:0-8741 GCA_036556565.1 Gaiellaceae bacterium | reverse complement strand
CGACGCCCTGCGGGCGCTCAGGGCGGTCGTCGAGCTCCGCGAGGCGCTGGCCGAGCTCAACGACGAGCTCGACCGCGACTTCGGCATGCGCATCGCCGTGCGGACGGGCGTGACGAGCGGCGAGGTGATCGCGGGCGACGCGAGGGCCGGCGAGAGCTTCGTCACGGGCGAGGCGGTCAACGTCGCCCAGCGGCTCCAGCAGGCCGCCGCGCCCGACGAGATCCTCGTCGGCGAGGTCACGTACCGCCTCGCCCGCGACGCGGTCGTCGTCGAGGAGCTCGAGCCGTTGGCCGTGAAAGGCAAGCGCGACCCCGTCGCCGCGTTCCGGCTCCTCGAGGTCCACGCGGGCGCGCCCGCGCACGCGCCGCGGTTCGAGTCGCCGATCGTCGGCCGCAGCCGCGAGCGCATGCTCCTCGCCGACGCGTACGCGCGCGCCGTCCGCGAGAGCTCGTGCCACCTGTTCACCGTCCTCGGGCCCGCCGGGGTCGGCAAGTCGCGCCTCGTCGCCGAGGTCCTCGCCGAGATCGGCGACCGCGCGACGATCCTCCAGGGAAGCTGTCTCGCCTACGGCGAGGGGATCACCTTCTGGCCCGTGCGGGAGATCGTTCTGCAGGCGACCGGGCTCGCGGACGACGACGCCGAGGGCGTCCGCTCCTTCATCGCCGCCCGGCTCGAGGGCGACGACGACGCGGAGGCCGTCGCTGAGCTCGTCGCGGGGCTGATCGGGCTCGGAGGCGAGGTCGGCGCGGCGGAGGAGACCTTCTGGGCCGTCCGCCACCTGCTCGAGGCCCTCGCGCGCCGCCGGCCGGTCGTGGTCGTCCTCGACGACGTGAACTGGGGCGAGCCGACGTTCCTCGACCTCGTCGAGCACGTCGCCGACTGGGCGCGCGACGCTCCGATCCTCCTCGTTTGCCTCGCGCGGCCCGAGCTCCTCGACCTGCGCCCGACCTGGGGCGGCGGGAAGCTGAACGCGACGTCGATCCTCCTCGAGCCGCTGACCGAGGCCGAGTCGTCGCGCTTGATCGACAACCTGCTCGGGAGGGCGGCGCTGGCGGAGGCCCGCGAGCGGATCCAGGCGGCCGCCGAGGGCAACCCGCTCTTCGTCGAGGAGATGCTGCGGATGCTCGTCGACGACGGGCTCCTTCGTGCTGACGACGGCACCTGGGTCAGCACGGCCGACCTGGCCGACGTCGAGGTCCCGACGACGATCCGGATCCTCCTCGCGGCGCGCCTCGACCGCCTCGACGACGACGAGAGGCGGGTGATCGAGCGGGGCTCCGTGGAGGGCAAGGTGTTCCACCGCGGCGCGGTCGAGGCGCTCTCGCCCGACCTCGGCCGTGAGCGCGTGGACTCGTGCCTCCTCGCGCTCATGCGGAAGGAGCTCGTCCGCCCGGACCGGTCGACGGTCGCGGGCGAGGACGCGTTCCGCTTCCGCCACATCCTCATCCGCGACGCCGCGTACGAGGCGGTCCCGAAGAGCGCCCGCGCGGAGCTCCACGAGCGCTTCGCCGACTGGGTCGTGGACCGCCCGGGCGAGCACGACGAGTTCATGGGCTACCACCTGGAGCAGGCCGTGCGCTACCGCCGGGACCTCGGCCCCACGGGCGAGCGCGAGCTCGACCTCGCGCGCCGGGCGGGAGCGCACCTGGCCTCGGCGGGGCGCAGGGCGCTGGCGCGCGGGGACGGTCCCGCGGCGGTGAACCTCCTCGACCGCGCCGCCTCGCTGCTCGCGGAGGAGCCCGAGGCGCGGGACGCGCTCCTCGTCGACCTCGGAGTCGCGCTCGTCCTGGCCGGCCAGCTCGCGTGCGCCGAGTCCGTGCTCGAGGAGGCGGCCGGGCGCGCCGCCGACTCCGGCGACGAGTCGCTCGCGGCGCACGCGCTCCTCCAGCGCTCCTTCCTCGCCCGCTACATGCATACGGAGCGGGGCGGCGAGGACCTCCTCGCGGCGGCCGAGGGCGCGATCGAGGTCTTCGAGCGCGCGGAGGACGACGAGGGGCTCGCGCGGGCGTGGCGGCTCTGCGCCGAGGTCCACTGGACGCGCTGCCAGATCGGGCTCATGGAGGACGCCCTCCAGCGGGCGCTGCGTCATGCCGAGCGCGCCGGCGAGCAGCAGGAGGTCCTCCTCATCCTCGACGGCCTCGCCCGGGCGGCCCTCGTCGGGCGCCTCCCCGTCGACGAGGCGAGCCTGCGCTGCGAGGAGATCGCGCAGCGGGCAACCGGCCGCCCGCACCTCGAGGGTCTGGTCGCCGTCAACCTGGCGTACCTCGAGGCGATGCGCGGGCGCTTCGAGGTTGCGCGCGGCGAGTACGCCCGCGGCGCAGCGATCCTCGCCGAGCTCGGGTCGGTCGTCGCCCTCGCCGCGTGCCAGGCGTGGATGGGCGAGGTCGAGATGCTCGCCGGCGACCCGGCTGCCGCCGAGGCGCTGCGGCGCACGGCGTTCGGCACACTGGAGGCGCTCGGCGAGCGCGGCATCCTCTCGACGGTCGCGGCCTACCTGGCGGAGACGCTCTACGTGCTCGGGCGGGACGAGGAAGCGGTGCGGTTCACGGAGGTGAGCGAGGAGGCGGCCGCGGACGACGACCTCGCCTCGCAAGTCCTGTGGCGCTCGGCCCGCGCCAAGGCGGTAGTGCGGCAGGGTCGGTCGGGGGAGGCGGAGGGATTCGCGCGCGAGGCCGTCGGCCTGGCGGAGGGGACGGACGCGATCGGCCTCCACGCCGACGCGCTCGCCAGCCTCGGGGCGGTCCTCGTCGCCCAGGGGCGCGGCGACGAGGCCGCGTCAGCCCTGCGGGAAGCGCTCGCGCTCTACGAGGCGAAGGGGAACGTCGTCTCGGCGGCGGTCGTGCGCCGGCAGCTGGACGAGAGCGTCGCGAGCGTTCCTACGTCGACTCCTCCTCTTCGGCCGGGAGGAGGAAGGTCTTGATCGGCGGTCAACGCCGCGGGAGCCCGAGGCGGTCGATCATCGCCTCGTCCACCGGTGCCCGCGCCGCCGGCGGGACGACGAGCGTCGCCATCGGCGGGACCTCGGCCGCGGGCAGCGCGGCCAGGGGGAGCCGCTCGACGTGCGGCTCGAGGATCGGGTAGACGGCGGCCTCGTAGACGACCACGTCGTGCTCGTCGGGGTAGTGCTCGGAGAGGCGCTCGACGAGGACGTCGAGCGGGAGCGGAACGGGGTCTGCCGTCGTCGCCACCTGGCCGAGGAAGCCGATCTGCCAGAGGACGAGGAGCGCCGCAGGCTCGACCCGGTAGCGGTAGACGAGGAAGGCCGTCGCCTCGTAGCTCTGGCAACCCAGCTCGCCCGGGTCGAGGCCGAGGTCGGAAACGAGGCAGTCCTCGGCCGAGACGGCGGGGAGCATGCGCGCCCTGAAGCCCTCCTCGCGGGCACGCTTCACCGCCTCGTGGCCGGGGTCGACGAAGACGCCCGGGTGGCCGTAGAAGGCGAGGCAGACGCGGCGGCCGGCGCGCACGGCCGCGAGGGTCTCCTCCACGATCGCCGCGTACGTCTCCGCGCGGTCCCGGCCGGGCTCGTAGTGACGGTCGAGCGAGCGGGCATTCGCGTTGAGCCGCTCGATCCAGACGGCCGTGAGCGGGTCGGTGACGACGTAGAGCACCTCGTCGGCGCGCTCGATCGCCGCCCGCGTCTGGGGCGTGACCTGCGAGACGAGCTGGATGCCTGTGCCGACGACGGTGAGAGAGCCCGCTCCCACCGGCCCGGCGTGGCTCAGTAGCCCACCCGTCGGATCGGCCTGGGCGGTCGCGGGACCGGCCGCTCGCGCGCTGCGAGCTCGCGGTCGACCGTCTCCTCGAGGGAGAGCCGGTCGCCGGTCAGGAGGATCGCCTGCTGCCGTCCGCTCAGCCCCGAGTCCGCGAGGACCCGCCCCGCGTTCTCGTGGTAGGCCTCCAGGCGCTCCTGGTCCGCGCTCAGGTCGATGAGGAAGTCGCCGATGCTCTGCTCAGACACCATCGCGGGACCGTATAGCGGCCCCGGCGGCCGGTCAACGTCTCGTCCGGACGAGCTCAGAAGCGCGTCAGGTACTCCGCGACCTCCCAGGGCGTCACCTGCTCGTGGTACCGGTCCCACTCCTCGCGCTTGACGCGAATGAAGTAGTCGGCGTAGTCCTCGTCGCGGCCGCGGCCGAGAGCCTTGCGGACGACCTCGTTCTCCTTCAGCTCGTGGGTGGCCTCGAGGAGGTTCGAGGGCAGGGTCGCGAGCCCGCGCGCCCGAAGCTCGTCGTAGGGGATCCTGTAGAGGTTCTCCGAGTTCGGGTCGCCGGGGTCGAGGCCGCTCTCGATGCCGTCGAGCCCGGCGGCGAGGATCGCGGTCGCGGCGAGGTAGGGGTTGCACGACCCGTCGATCGTCCGGTCCTCGACGCGGCCGGGGCCGGGCACGCGGAGCATCTGCGTGCGGTTGTTGTAGCCGTAGCTGATCCACACCGGCGACCACGTCGCCCCGCTCGCGGTCGTCCCGACCTTGAGGCGCTTGTAGGAGTTGACCGTGGGCGCCGTCAGGGCGCTGTAGGCGCGGGCGTGCTTCATGAGCCCGCCGATGAAGTGGTAGGCGGTCTCGGAGAGCCCGAGCCCGCGCGGGTCGTCCTCGTCGAGGAAGAGGTTCGTGTCGCCGTCCCAGAGCGACATGTGGAAATGGCAGCCGTTGCCCGTCAGGTGGGTGAAGGGCTTCGGCATGAAGGTCGCCAGGATCCGGCGGCCCTCGTCGCGTCCCTTCCGCTCGGCGAGCTGGTGGACCATGTAGCGGAAGAAGACCGCGCGGTCGCAGCTCGTGAGCGCGTCGCTGAAGGTGAAGTTCTGCTCGAACTGCCCGTTCGCGTCCTCGTGGTCGTTCGCGTAGTTCCCCCACCCGAGCTCGTTGACGTAGCGCGAGATCGTCGTCAGGAAGTCGTAGTGCCGCGAGAGGCCGTTGAGGTCGTAGCAGGGCTTCTCGAGCGTGTCGAGCGCGTCCGCCAGGCGGATCGACCCGTCCTCCATGAGCTCGACGAGGAAGTACTCGAGCTCGAGCCCGATCATGAACTCGAAGCCCTTCTCCCTGGCGGTCGCGAGCTGCCGCCGGAGGATCGTGCGCGGGTCGTACGGCCAGTCCTCCCCGTCGACGGTGATGTCGCAGGCGAACCGCGCGACCGTCGGCTCCCAGGGCACCGGCGTGAAGCTCGCGAGGTCGGGCATCGCCGCGATGTCCGGGTCGCTCGGGACTTGGCCGATCTCGCCCGCGGCGAACCCGGCGAACCCGGCGCCGTCGGTGACGAGGTCGTCCAGGTTCTGCGCGGGGACGAGCTTCGCGCTCGGGCGCGAGTACATGTCGACGAACTGCGCGAAGTAGAACTCGACACCGAGCTTCTTCGACTCCTTGCGGATGTCCTCGACGGTGGGCGTGGCGGCGCCGGTGGGCATGCGACCTCCTCCTTTCGGACGCCTGCCACCATAAACCGCGGCGCGCGCGCCGCCGATGGCACCTTCCTACAAGCGGGGGCGGTGCCTTGTGTGCGGCAAGGACTTCTACGCCGTGCCGAGCGCCTGCTGGAGCCGGACCATCTTCACGGCGATCTCGATCATGAGCCAGTCGTCGGTCCGCAGGTCGAGGCCCGAGATCTCGCCGATCCTCCGCAACCGCTGGCGCAGCGTGTTCGGGTGGACGTACAGCGCCTCGGCGGTCGCGCTGATGTTGCCGCGCCGGCGGAGGAACTCCTCGAGGGTCCGGAGGAGCGCCGTCGACCGGAGCCGGTCGTACTCGGCGATCCTCATCACGGCCTCGCGGTGCGCGTCGCGGACGTCGCCGTCGAAGGGCAGGCGCAGGAGGTACTTGTAGGGGCCGAGGTCCTCGTAGGTCATGACCCCGGGGGCGGCCTGGAGCACGGTCGTGCCGAGGAGCGCGTGCCTCGCCTCCTCGAAGCCCGCCGCGAACGAGGCGGCGCCGCGGCAGACGTTCGAGAGGCCGATGGACACCGGTGTTCCGAGCCCCTCCTGGATCTCCCGGACCTCGTCGAGCAGCTTCTCGTGGCCGTCGGGGCCGACGCGGAGGAGGGCCCGCATCGAGTCGTCGCGGCGGTCGAAGAGCGATCCGGGCGCCGCCGCCGCGAGCGCGCGCTCGAGCTCGTCGAGCGGCGGTGACGACGCGAGCACGACGTGCCGCTTTTCGAGGTCGCAGCCGAGGCGCGCTGCGCGGCCCTCGAGGCCGGGAAGGGACTCGCCGGCGGCGAGCTGCTCGAAGAAGTCCTTGATGAGGTTCTTCTCCGTCAGTCGCTCGATCAGCTCGATCTTCTTGATCGCGACCGCCGCCTGATTCGCGACCGCGCGGGCGAGGTCGACCGCCGACGTCCCGTCCGCGGCGATGAGCCCGAGCAGCTCGTCGTTGGCGACGAGCGGCACGGCGACGGATGCCGACCGGCCGCTCCGGGCCAGCTCGGGGCCGAGCTCGGAGAGCCCGATCTCGTCGCGGGCCGCCGAGCCCGGGGGCGAGGACGCGCGCAGGGTGAGCACCTCCGCCGAGCCGTCCAGCAGGTACACGTGGCACGACGTGGCCCGGAGGAGTCGCACTCCTCGCTCCACGACGGCGGGGAGCACCTCGTCCAGGGTCTCGGCGCGGGCGAGCGTCTCGCCCAGCTCGCTCAGGTGCTCGAGCTCCTCCACCCGGCTGCGCATCTCCTCGTAGAGGCGCGCGTTCTCGATCGCGCCGGCGACGAGGGACGCGCTCGAGACGAGGACGTCGACCTCGGCCTCCGTGAACTCGCGCGGGGCCTCCGTGTGGCTTGAGATCACGCCGATGACGTTGCCGTCCTTCCCCACCATGGGCACCGAGAGGAGCGACTGGAACCGCTCCTCCTCCAGCTCGGGGAAGTACTCGACCCGGGGGTCGTCGAGCGCCCGGTCGCGGATGAAGGCCGCCTCCTTGCGCTCGGCCGCCCACCAGGCGAGGCCCTGGCCACGCTGCATCGTGATCCGGTCGACGAGGTCGGCGTACGGCTCGGACGCGGCCTTGAGCACGAGCCGGTCCTCGTCCTCGAGGAGGTAGACGAAGCACGCGTGCACCGAGCACGCGTCGGTGAGCAGGCGCACGACGGCGCCGAGGACCTCCTCGAGGTCGAGCGACGACCCGACGGTCGAGATGATCGTGTAGAGGATCCGGCTCTCGCCGGTGTGGGTGGCAGGCACGCCGATAGGGACATCGTAAGCCGAAAACCCCCGCTCGGAGCGCCGGACGTGTCCCGAGCGGACACGTCCGGGGTCTGACCCCAGACATGGCTGCGCTGGACACGGCTTGCCACCTGCATGCCTCGAGCCTGGTGGCTGGAGAAGTGGGAATCGAGGCGCGGGCGGGTTCTTCTGGACACGTCCGGGGTCTGACCCCAGACATGGGCCAAAGGGACGGCGGTTAGCGCGCCGCGGGGCGCAGCGAGCCGCCGACCGGCTCGACCCGCACGGCGCTCGTCTTGTACTCCGGCGTGCCGATGAGCGGGTCGCCGACGTCGTGCGTGAGCCAGTTCACCTTCGCCTCGGCGAAGTGGAGCGCCATCCAGACCAGGCCGGGGTAGACGCGGTCGCCGATGCGCGCGCGCGCCTCGAGCTCGCCGCGCCGCGAGACGAGCCGCACCCAGTCGCCCTCGCCGACGCCGAGGGCCTGGGCGTCGTCGGGGTCCATCTCGACGAAGGGATCCTCCTGCTTCTGCACGACCCCCTCCTCGCGCATCGTCATGGTCGCGGAGTTGTAGTGGTAGAGCGTGCGCCCCGTGGAGAGCACGAAGGGATACTCGGAGTCGGGCTGCTCGATGGGAGGCTGGTACTCGACGGGGTAGAACTTGCCCTTGCCGCTCGGGCGCGCGGGATGCGGCGCGTGGAGGTACGGCGAGCCGGGGTGGTCGCGATCGGGGCACGGCCACTGGAGGCCGACCTCCTCGATGCGGTCGTAGCGGATGCCCGTCCAGAGGGGGGCGAGGTCGGCGAACTCGTTCCAGGCGTCCTCGGGGCTCGCGTAGTCGGGCCAGTCGGCGCCGAGCGCCTCCGCCATCTCGACGACGATGCGGAAGTCCTCGCGCGCGTTCCCGGGGCAGGGGACAGCCTTCCGGACGCGGTTGACGCGCCGCTCGGTGTTCGTGAACGTCCCGTCCTTCTCGGCGAAGCTCGACGCCGGGAAGATGACGTTCGCGAACTTCCGGTTCGAGTCGTTGAGGAAGAGGTCCTGCGCGACCACGAAGTCGAGGTGGGCCATCCCCTCCTCGACGTGGTGGGCGTTCGGCTCCGTCTGCACCGGGTTCTCGCCGATCAGGTAGAGCGCGCGGATGCGCCCGTCGTGGAGGCCGGACATGATCTGGTCGAGCCGGTAGCCGGGCGTCTCCGGCACCTCGAGGCCCCAGGCGTCCGAGAACTTGCGCCGGATCTCCGGCTCCTCGACCGCCTGGTAGCCGGGGAGGTACGCGGGATTGGCGCCGGCGTCGTTCAGGCCCTGGACGTTGTTCTGGCCGCGGAGCGCGTTCAGGCCCGTCGACTCGTAGCCGAGGTGCCCCGTCATGAGGACGAGGTTCGAGAGCGACCAGATGTTGTCGACGGCGCAGGCGTGCTCGGTGATGCCGAGCGTGTAGAAGATGGCCGCGTGCCGTTCCCGCGCGTACTCGCGGGCGGTCGCGACGATGTCGGCGGCCGGGACGCCGGTGACGTGCTCGGCCTCTTCGGGTGTGTAGCGGGCGACGACCTCGCGGACGGCGTCGATGTCCTCCGTGTGCTCCGCGATGTACGCGTCG
>DATBJE010000255.1:0-1638 GCA_036556565.1 Gaiellaceae bacterium | reverse complement strand
GCGTCCCGGCGGCACGTCGAAGGAGAGCATGACGAACCCCACAGGCCGACCGGCCGCGTAGATGGCCCGGTACCAGGGGTGAGCGTCCGGCGAGACGGCGGCCTCGTCGAGCGACTCGGCCACGGACGCCACGAACGATTCCTGTCCCGGCAGGACGGTGAGCGCCCGCACCGCCGCCTCGTTGTCGGCGGTGACTTCACGCAGTGTGACCGTCTCGGACATCCGTTGGACCTGAAGCATCGCGTGATGGGCCGCGTCAACCGTGATTGCGCCGCTCCCTTCCTAGGCCTGCCTGTCCAGGCTAGCGGCGTCGAAGTGTCGCGGATCACCCGGCCCAGGCGACCCACTCCCCGTGGGGCAGGATCGGCTGCGCTGAGAAGTTCGTACCCGAGAGGGTTCCCTCGAGAGCGGTTGCCTCCCCGGCGCTCACCTCGAAGCATTCGACGGGCGCCACCGGAGGATCCTGCGGCAGGATGGGATTGTTGTACGTCCGTTGCTTGCCGCGCAGCACCGCCTGGGCCGCGGCCGGAAGCCGGCCCATTCCGTTTGTCGCGTCGTCGAAACCGTTCCCCCTCCAGTAGCAGATCGCGTACTTGGTGGGGGTGAGCTCGTACGGCTCGAAGTGGACGTCCGCCCACGTGTCGGATGACAGCCACGGGTTCGTGTACAGGAAGTCTCTCGGCCGGATGGCCCCGGAGCGAACGCGGTCGAGGCCGTCGGCCGTGAGGCGTGCCTCGAACATCGAGTCCGAGCTGCCGACGGTGCCGAGGTCCGAATGCCTGATCACTCGCCCGTCGGCGTACACGACCACCCACCCCTCGTGAAACCTCGCGTACTGAGCGACGATCGCCGCTGGCTCGTCGTCGGAACCGATGGGCAGGGCGGGAGGCTCGGCCGGGGCGCTCTGCGACGGCTCCGGGCGCCCGAAGCTCGCGAAGAGCACGATGCCGAGGAGCGCCAGCACGGCTGCGGCGGCCCCGTACAGGCGGCGCCGGCGCCGCGAGCGTTGCCTCGCCTCCTCGATCAGCGCCTCGGGGTCGTCGTGCTGGACGGGATCGCCCGGCAGGGGCGGCCGGGGCGAAGCGGTTACCTGATCCTTTCCTCCGTACATTGATTACGCTAGTATTACTAGCACCATGTTGAATGTCAAGGTGCGGAAGGCCGACCCCACCGACCTCTACGAGCAGGTTGCCGCCGAGATCCGCCGCGCCATTGCCGACGGCGAAGCCGAGCCCGGAGAACGCCTCCCACCCGCCAAGGACCTCGCCGCCGTCCTCGGGGTCAACACGAACACCGTGTTCCGGGCACTACGCGTGCTTCGCGAGGAGGGCCTGCTCGAGTTCCGGCGCGGACGGGGCATCTCCGTGGCGGGGACGCCCGAGCGCGGCGCCGTCGTCCAGCGAGCGCGAGAGCTCGTCGAGTTCGCGCGCAGGCACGGCTACCGCACCGACGAGCTGATCGAGATCATCCAGGACGTCGACTGACGAAAGCTCAGTCGTGCACGCGGGCGATCAGCTCGCCCCGGCGCAGCACCTTGCAGGCGACGCCGGCGAGCCGCACGTCGTAGCCCGCGTCCTTCGGGAAGAGCACCTTGTCCCCCGGCTCGATGCCACTCGCGTCCGTCCCCACCGCCGTCAC
>DATBJE010000254.1:0-3769 GCA_036556565.1 Gaiellaceae bacterium | reverse complement strand
CTCCGAGGTGATCGACGCGATCGTCGAGCTGATCGACAACCCCGACGCGAACGTTGACGATCTCATGAAGCACGTCAAGGCGCCGGACTTCCCGGGCGGCGGCCTCATCGCCGGGCGCGCGGGAATCCGCGACGCCTACCGCACCGGACGGGGCCGCATCGTCACCCGCGCGCGCGCCCACGTCGAGGAGCTGCGCGGCGGGAAGACCGCGATCGTCGTCACGGAGCTGCCGTTCGGCGTGCGCGTCGGCGGCGAGAGCGGGCTCATCATGCGGATCGCCGACCTCGTCCGGGACAAGGTGATCCCCGAGGTCGCGAACGTCGACGACTTCATCGACAAGACGGGCACGCGGGTCGTGATCGAGCTGAAGCGCGACGCCGTGCCGCAGGTCGTCCTCAACAAGCTCTACAAGCACACGCCCCTGCAGACGACCTTCGGCTACAACGCGGTCGCGCTCGTGGACGGGGTCCCGCGGACGCTGTCGCTCCTCGAGCTCGTCCACCACTACCTCGAATACCAGCGCGAGGTCGTCACGCGGCGGTCGAAGTTCGAGCTGCGCAAGGCGGAGGAGCGCGCGCACGTCCTCCAGGGCTACCTGATCGCGCTCGACAACCTCGACGAGGTCATCGCGCTCATCCGCGGCTCGGAGGACACCGACACCGCCCGCACCGGCCTCATGGAGAAGTTCGAGCTCTCCGAGATCCAGGCGCAGGCGATCCTCGACCTCCGGCTCGCGCGGCTCACGAACCTGGCGCGGAAGGAGATCGAGGACGAGTTTGCCGATCTCCAGGAGCGGATCGCGGAGCTCCGCGGCATCCTCGGCGACCCGGCTCGGGTCGACGCGCTCCTCAAGGAGGAGCTGCTCGAGATCAAGGAGATCTACGGCCGAAACGACGACCGGCGGACCGAGATCGTCGCCGGCGAGGACGCCCTCGAGCTCGAGGACATGATCGCAGAAGAGGACATGGTCATCGCGATCACGAGCACGGGCTACGTGAAGCGGCTTCCGGTCACGACGTACCGCGAGCAGCGCCGGGGCGGCATCGGGGTGATGGGGATGGAGCTGAAGGACGAGGACTACATCGAGCATCTCTTCGTCGCGTCCACCCACGACTACCTGCTCTTCTTCACCTCCGTCGGGAAGGTCTACCGCCTCAAGGTGCACGAGCTGCCGCTCGGATCCCGCCAGTCGAAGGGGCGGGCGATCGTCAACCTCCTGCCGTTCGCCCAGGGCGAGACGATCCGCGCGGTCAACGCCACGCGGGACTTCACGGACGCCGAGTACCTCGTCGCCGTGACGAAGAACGGCCTCGTCAAGAAGACGAGGTTCGGCGACTACAACACGCCGCTCAGGGCGGACGGGATCATCGCCATCAAGCTCCGCGACGGCGACGAGCTCGTCGCCGTGCTGCACTCCTCCGGCGACGACGACATCCTCATCGTCTCGTACAAGGGCCAGGCGATCCGCTTCCACGAGCGGCTCACTCGGCCCATGGGGCGCGCGACCTCGGGCGTCACGGGGATGCGCCTGCGCAAGGGGGACGAGGTCATCGCCGCCGACATCGCCCGCAACGACGCCGATCTCCTCGTCGTGACGGAGAACGGCTTCGGGAAGCGCACCCGGATCGACCAGTACCCGGTGAAGGGCCGCGGCGGGCTCGGCGTGAAGACCGTCCAGCTGACCGAGGCGCGCGGGCAGCTCGCCGGCGCGCTCGTCGTGCGCGAGGGCGACCAGGTGATGCTGATGTCCACGGGCGGCACGGTCATCCGCGTCCCCGGCGAGGGCATCAAGCAGAGCGGCAGGGCGACGCAGGGCGTCATCGTCATGCGCCTGCGGGAGGGCGAGCAGGTCTCGACGCTCGCCCGGGTGGTCGAGCAGAACGGCGGCGTCGTGCCCGACGAAGCTCCCGACGGAAATGGGGAGCAGCCGGCGGAGCCCGAGGCCGAGCCGGCCGCCTGAGAGCACGACCGCTTTCTTGTTTCTGAAGCGCCGTGGTACGGTGTTCGACGCCCTGGCGTCCAACTTGAAAGTGATATGCGTATGCCTCCTGTCGGCGTGCCCGAGGACCTGCTCGAGCCGGTCGACCTGAACGAGGGTCTCCGGCAGATCGAGCTCACGCTGGGCCAGGTCTGTCGCGTGGCGGGGATCTCGAAGATGCAGCTCGACTACTGGACGAGCAAGGCGCAGATCCCGACGCGAGGTCGGAAGCAGCGCCTCTACTCGATGGACGCCGTGGAGACCGTCGCGCTCATCAAGCAGGGCAAGGACAAGGGGCTCTCGCTCGGTGCGGCCATCGAGGCGGCCAGGGCCTTCCAGGCTCGCCGAGGCTGAGACGTTCCTACGCCTCGCGGAGCACGCCGGCGGCGGACTCGGGCGCCATCGTGTTCACGTAGTAGCCGGAGCCGAGCTCGACGCCCGCCAGCACGGTGAAGCGCGGCATGACCTCGATGTGCCAGTGCCCGCCCGCGTGGAGCCAGAGGTTGAGTGACACGTTGCCCTCGGCGATCCTGAGCCGGCGGATGCCCTCGGCGGCGAGCGAGAGCGCAGCGCCGAGGAGCGGGCTCGTGAAGGGCTCGCCCTCGCAGTCGAGCGGGGCGACGAGCAGCTCGTAGGGCTGCCGGCCGGCGAAGGGGCAGAGGAGCAGGATTCCACCCCTCTCCTCGACGATCCGGATTCGCTGCTCGCGCTCGCCGGCGAGGACGCGGCAGAGGAGGCAGCCGCCCGCGGCGGTCTGCGCCGCGCGCTCCTGCTCGACGAGCGGCGGCTCCTCCTCGAGCCAGATCAGCTGCGAGTGGCCGTGGGGCAGACTGGCGCCGCCCCCGGCGCCCTCGTTGATCAGGGCGTGGACGTAGGAGAACCCGGCTTCCCGCGCCGCGGCCGCGCGGGCCTGCCAGGCCTCGGCCACGAGCTCGATCTCGCGCGTGCCCAGCTCGGAGATGGTGCGAACGTGGCGCGGGGAGTGGACGACGACCTCCTGGCGCCCGACCGCCGCCCGGCGGGCGAAGAGGCCGTCGCTGCGGTCGCCCTCCCGCGGCCAGGGGCCGAAGGCCGGGAACTTGTTGGGCACGACGCGGACGCGCCAGCCGGGCGTGTCGGGCGCGCGGCCGGGCGGGCCGATCGCGTAGGTCTCGGGCGGCGTCGCCGACTCCCGCCCCTCGCAGAAGGGACAGCCGGTGGGGTCGTCGAGCTCGTCCTGGTCGTCGGGCCGCGGAGCGCCCGGCCGGCGCGCCCGCGCCGGCGCGACGACCACCCACCGTCCCGAGACAGGATCGTGGCGAAGCTCCGGCGGGGAGTGGTCCTCGATCAGGTCTTGTCGCCGGCGCCCTTGTTGAGGAAGGGCGTCACGAGATCGATGGGCAGCGGGAGGATGAGGGTCGAGGACCGCTCCGAGCTGATCTCGAGCATCGTCTGCAGGAAGCGGAGCTGAATGGAGATCGGGTTCTCGGCGAGCACGTTGGCGGCGTCCTTCAGCCGTTCGGAGGCCTGGAACTCGCCCTCGGCCGCGATCACCTTCGCGCGCCGCTCGCGCTCGGCCTCGGCCTGCCGCGCCATCGCCCGCTGCATCCCGGTCGGGATCTCGACGTCCTTCACCTCGACGATCGAGACCTTGATGCCCCACGGCGAGGTGGCCTCGTCGATGATCTCCTGGAGGATCGCGTTGATCTTGTCGCGCTCGGAGAGAAGCTCGTCGAGGACGTGCTGGCCGAGGACGCTTCGCAGGGTCGTCTGGGCGATCTGCGACGTGGCGACCATGAAGTTCTCGACCTG
>DATBJE010000253.1:0-3822 GCA_036556565.1 Gaiellaceae bacterium | reverse complement strand
CAATGAGGAGCCATGCCGCCTGGTCACGCCGGGCGGCCCGAGGCGGCGTCCTCGGTCGCGCCCATACCTCTTGGGTATGAGCACTCCCTGCGTCCTGGCCTCGAACCACCCAGCGCACCCAGTCGGCGGGTCATCATTCTGTTAGAAGCTCTAAGCCGGCGACGGTGGTCGACGTCGCGCCCGGGCTCTGGGTCTGGCGGCTCCCGCACCCCGACTGGTCAGACGACGCCGACTGGGAGCCGATGGTCACGTCGACGTGCGTCGAGTCGGGAGGCGAGGTCGTGCTGCTCGACCCGCTCGCGCCGCCGGACGGCGACCCGGTCTGGGAGCGGCTCGACGCCGACCCGCCGACGATCGTCGTCATCCTCAAGCCCGATCACATCCGCGACGTCGACCGCTTCGTCGAGCGGTACGGGGCGCGCGGCTACGGCCCGTACCTGTTCTGGCGGCACGACATCCCGGCGACCGAGCTCGAGGGCGTCGAGCCGGGAGACGAGCTGCCGGGCGGCCTCGTCGCGCTGTACGACGGGCGCGGCCGCAACGAGACGCCCGTGTGGATCCCCGAGCGACGCACTCTCGTCTTCGCGGATGCGCTGACCGAGCGCGGCGGGGAGCTCCGCGTCTGGGCGACGCCCTGGCACGAGGAGCGGGCGCTCCCCGCGCTCCGCGCTCTGCTCGAGCTTCCCTTCAAGCACGTGATCGTCGCCCACGGCGAGCCGGTGCACGACCGCGCGGCGTACGAGCGGGCGCTCGAGCTGCCTCCCTGGGGCGGCAGCTAGTCGGCGTCGAGAGCCTCGCCGCCTCGTGATCCCTCACGCTGGCGATCCCGAATCGCCTTCTCCGTGCCGTTTACGGGGAGCATGTTCGCAAGCTCGCGATCCCGCTGGCTCCTGGGGCTGGCGTCCGCGTCCCTGTACGCGACCGTCTTCGTGCTCGTCCTGCTCGTGGAGAAGCCGGGCCTCGGCACCGGGCATCTCTTCTACCTCGCCGTCATGCTGCTCGCGATGGCCACCGGCCCCGTCATCGGCGCGGCCGGAGGCGCGCTCGCGGCGCTGCTCTTCACCGTGGCCGTGCTCGCGAACCCGAGCCTGCCCTCGCTGACGCTCGTGTCGCTCGGAACGGGGATCAGGCTCTGCACGTTCGTCATCGTCGGCTTCGCGTTCGGCCTGTTCGCGAGTCGCAACCGGGCGACGCTCTCCCAGCTCACCGTGCTCGCCGAGCGCGATCACCTCACGGGCCTCCTCAACTCGCGCGGCTTCGAGAAGGCGCTGGGCCGGCGTATCGAGCAGGGAAGGCCGTTCGGGCTCCTCTACGGCGACGTCGACTCCCTGAAGCAGATCAACGACACGCACGGCCACGCCGAAGGCGACCGCGTGATCAAGCAGGCGGCGTCGCTCCTCCAGTCGTCCGTCCGGGCCGGCGACGTCGTGGCGCGCCTCGGCGGCGACGAGTTCGCCGCGCTGGTCGAGACCAGGACCGACGCCGAGGCCGAGCAGCTCGTGTGCAGGCTCGAGGACGCGCTGCGCCGAGAGGGCGCGGGGATCACCCTCGGCTGGGCGCTGTACCCGGCCGGCGCCGCCGACGGCTACGGGCTCGTCCACGCGGCCGACAAGCGGCTCTACCAGCGCAAGGCCCTGCGCCCGGACCGCCGGACGCTCCGCCTCGCGGCCGAGAGTTAGAACTCAGGCCCCGAGCTCCTCGGCGAGAAGCGACGCCGCGTACGCGCGCCAGGCCACGTCCGGCGCCTCCGCGAGCGCGTGGACTGCCTCGCCGACGTGGGGGAGGCCGCTCGCCTCGACGCGGAGCTGGCGGATCCCCTCCTCGAGCGCGAGCTGGCGGTCGACTGTGCGCAGGTCGTCGGCCATGGCCGTCACCGCGCGGCCGTGGAGATCGAGGCCGCGGGCCGGGTCTCCGCCCGCGCCGAGGAGCACGAGCGCGCGGCGCGCGGCACCGCGGGCCTCCGCGGCGTCGACGTGGACGTCGCGACCCGCCACCGAGGCCAGGACGACGAGCGCGGTCGCGAGCTCATCGGTTCCCTCCCCGTCCGCGAGCGACTCCTCGAGGCCGAGCAGCCAGGCGGCGGGGCTCACAGCTCGAGCTCGGTGCCCACCCCGTCGGCCCGCGCCCGCTCGAGGACGACGTTGGCGAACGCTGCGTCGAGCGCGCCGACGCCGAGGTTGCAGCAGACGACTCGGGTGGGCGAGCCCTCCCGCTCCAGGCCCTCGCCGACGCTCCCCTCCGGCTCGGGCCAGCCCTGGAAGTGCCCGAGCGCGCGGTAGTACTCGAACTGCGCCACGTCGTCCGCCAGGAAGAGATCGGCGGACGCGACCGTGTCGGCCCGGAAGTAGAAGTCGAAGTCGATCGGCAGCGCGAGCCAGCGCTCTCCCAGGTGCTCCTCCCCGAGCGGCGGCTCGGGCCTCTCGACGATCGGCCCCGCGGTGACGACGACCTCGGCGCCGTCGAGCGCCTCTTCCCACGAGGCGACGGGCTCGACGAGGTCGCCCAGGCGCTGGATTCGCTCGGGATGCGGGTCGTAGGCGCGGATGCGCGCGTCAGGCTCGAGCGATCTGAGCAGGCGGGCGTGGAAGAGCCCCTGCACTCCGCACCCGAGGATCGCCGCCGACTTCCAGCCCTCCGGGGCGAAGCGCCGCACGCAGACCCCGCTCGCGGCCGCCGTGCGGGCCGCGGTGATCTCCGCTCCGTCCATGACCACGAGCGGGAGACCGGTCTCCGGGTCGTTGAGGACGACGAGGCCGCTGATGTACGGGAGCCCCTGCTCCTTGTTGGCGGGATAGCCGGCCACCCATTTGAGGGCGACGACGTCCTCGTCCCGCAGGAACGCGGGCATCGCGTGGATGAAGGAGTCCTTGCGCGGGTGCACGCCCGGCTTCGGCGGCAGCTCGACGCGGCCGGCGGCGAGGGACCGGTACGTGTGCTCGACGAGGTCGAGTTGGTTGCCGGTGTCGGGGAGGAGCGCGGCGACTTCCGCCGCGTTCAGGAAGAGAAGCCGGCTCACGGAGACTCGGTCAGCGGCTCGATGACGACCTTCACGCGGCGCTCCCGGTCGTTGTGGCCGGGGTACCGCTCCTCGCCGAGGTACTTGAGCGCCAGCGCGTCGATGTGGCGGTCGGCCTCCTCGCCCTCGATCATCTCGATCACCCGACCGCGCACGCTCGTCCGTGCGTAGAAGTCGTTCGTGGCCGCGATCGAGATTGCCACGCGCGGGTCGCGGCGCATGTTGCGCTCCTTCGTGCGACCGGTCGCCGTGTTCACCGTGATGTAGTCGTTCTCGAGGGCGATCCAGACGGGGGTCACCTGCGGGGCGCCGTCCGGCATCGCCGTCGCGATGAACGCGAGGTTGGGCGCGTCGAAGAGCGAGCGCGCTCTCGAGCTCAGCTCGATCATGGCGTGATGCTAGCCCGCAGCCATGTAAGTTGACGCTTACGTAAGCGTCTGCTTAAATAGCGCGCTGTCATGGACGCCGCGATTCGAGCGCTCGCAGAGGCACGCCGCCGCCGGATCCTCGAGCTCGTCGCCGACGACGAGCTGAGCGCCGGCGAGATCGCGTCGCAGTTCGACGTCACCCGGCCTGCGGTCTCGCAGCACCTCGCGGTGCTCCGCGAGGCGGGCCTCGTTGGGGAGCGGCGCGTCGGGACGAAGCGGCTCTACCGGGCCCGGCCCGAGGGCTTCGCGGGGCTCCGCGAGTTCCTCGACCGGTTCTGGGGCGAGGGCCTCGAGCGCCTGAAGGAGGCGGCCGAAGCCGAGGAAGGGAGGACGCGTCGTGGCCGTACAGCAGCATGACGCCGTCGAGCGCGAGGTGCG
>DATBJE010000252.1:0-8039 GCA_036556565.1 Gaiellaceae bacterium | reverse complement strand
GGAACCGCCGTCACCCTCGGCGCCGGGGCCTACAGCGTGAGCGAGGATGCGACCGCCGGCTACACGGCCACCTACTCGCCCGAGTGCACGGGCACGATCGCCCCCGGCGAGTCGAGGACGTGCACGGTCACCAACGACGACAACGCGCCAGCACCGACCGCGAACCTCACGATCCAGAAGACGGTGTCCAATGCGACACCGGCGCTCGGGAACGATTTCTTCTACACCCTGACGGTGACCAACCTGGGCCCAGGCCCCGCGGGAAGCGCCGTCGTCACGGACGACCTCGCTAGCCCGCTCCGTCTCCTCGCCACTCCTGCAGGCTGCACGTCCGCGCCGATCAGCGGTGGTCGGACCCATGTCGAGTGCTCGCTCGGAAATCTCCCCGCCGCTCCGGCGGCGGGCAGCTCCCGGATCGTCACGCTCCAGGTCGAGGCGCGCTTCTTCTGCGACTTCGTCGGCACGTCGGGCAACGATTCGGATACCGCCATCGGGAGCACGAGCGGAGGTGACGTGATCTGCGGCGGCGGAGGCGACGACACCTTCAGCGGGGGCGGCGGCAACGACAGCCTCTACGGCCTCGCTGATCCCCAGACGCGCGCCGCCTTGCCCGCGTCGATCGCGAACACGGCGCAGGTGGCGTCCACGACCCCCGATCCCGCACCGGCCAACAACTCGGCTTCGCGATCCGTGACCGTGGTCGCGGGAGTCGACGACGACGACACGATCTTCGGCAACGACGGGAACGACCTCCTCGACGGTGGCGTCGGCACGGATACCCTGTCCGGCGGCAACGGGTCGGACACGGTGCTCGGCGGGAACGAGGCAGACGAGCTCTTCGGTGGGCTCGGAAACGACCTCATCGACGGCAATGCCGGAGGCGACGAGCTGGACGGCGGCGACGGCGCCGATCGCCTCAACGGCGGCGATGGCAACGACGACCTGGCCGGTGGCGAGGGGAACGACGTCCTCGGGGGCGACGACGGGAACGACGACATGAGCGGTGGCGCCGGCGCGGACACGATGGCCGGCGGCGACGGGAACGACGATCTGCTCGGCGGCGCCGCAGGCGACGAGATGAGCGGCGGCGCCGGGGGGGACGACATGAGCGGCGGCGACGGCAACGACACGATGTCGGGCGGCGTCGGAGGCGACGACATGAGCGGGGGCGACGGCGCGGACACCATGGTCGGCGGCGAGGGAAACGACGAGCTGAGCGGCGGCAGCGGCAACGACACCATGTTCGGAGGCGCCGGAAGCGACGTCCTGAGCGGCGGTACCGGCAACGACACGATGTACGGCGACTCTTCGGAGTCTCCGAGCGGCGGCAGCGGCGCCGGGAACGACCGGATGAACGGCAACGCCGGGAACGACGTGATGTTCGGCCAGGACGGCGCGGACTTCCTCGAGGGCGCGAGCGGCAACGACACGCTGCATGGCGGCACCGGCGCGGACGAGCTCCACGGCGGCGGACTCACCGGCGGATCCCCGACGACGATCGTCCAACGCCTCTTCTGCGGAGAAGGCGCCGACCGGTACTCGCTCGGTCCGACGGGCGAGGCCTACGACAGTTGCGAAACGCAAGTCCCCGGCGACTGACCCCCCGCCGGTGTCGTCCACGTCCGTTCGGGAGCATGTCGGAGCGAGTCCGCGTCCTCGTTGACAGCCCGGCGCGCGCGTCGTACCGTCCGCTCCCTATCGGGACGCAGCGACTCCTCCGGGCACGCAGGGCGCGACTCCTCCTCGCCGCGCTGAGCTGCGGCGCGCTCCTCCTCGCCGCTCCTGCGGCCGGGACGCACTCCCACGACGGGACGGTCCCCCTCCGGGTGATGACGCTCAACATCTTCTACGGAGGCGACGAGCTCGACCTCGCGACCGGGGACTGGTGCACGAAGGTGCGAGGGTGCAAGCGGACCCTCGCCAAGGTGACCCAGGCGATCCGCGACTCGGGCGCGGACGTGGTCGGGCTGGAGGAGGGCGAGCACTCGACGCGGACGATCGCCGACGCGCTCGGTTGGTACGCGAGCGAGCGGATGCAGGTCGTCTCCCGTTATCCGCTCGTCGACCCGCCGGGAGGGAACGGCACGTACATCTACGTCGAGCTCATGCCCGGGAAGGTCGTGGCGATGGAGAACGCGCATCTGCCCTCCGACCCGTACGGGCCCTATCTCGTGCGGGACGGCGGGTCGCCGCACCAGCTGACGGAGCTCGAGCTCTCCACGCGCATGCCGGCGATCGAGGACGAGATCGCCGCGCTGCCCGGGCTGGCGGCGCGGGACATTCCCGTGTTCCTGACCGGCGACTTCAACTCCCCGTCGCACCTCGACTGGACGCCCGCGGTCGCTGCGGTCCGGCCGGACGTCGTGTACCCGTTCGTGTGGCCCGTAAGCAAGGCGCTCGCGGACGCAGGCTTCCTCGACTCATACCGGCAGGTCCACACCGACCCGGTGGCGGTTCCGGGCTTCACCTGGACGCCGGGCGGGCCCGAGTCCGTCCCCGACGACGTGTTCGACCGGATCGACTGGGTGCTCGCGGCGGGCCCCGCCCGCGCGCTCGAGAGCCGGATCGTAGGCGAGAAGGGCGGGCCGGACGTGGACATCCCCCTCATCCCCTATCCGACCGACCACCGCGGGGTCGTCTCGACGTTCTCGGTGAGTCCGGGCGAGCCGTCCCCGTTCGTTGCGGTGGAGCGGAGGCGGATGACGATCGGGCGCCCGCTCTCCGTCGTCTTCCACGCGCGTGGACGCAGGGGCGAGCAGGTGGGGATCGTGAAGGTCGGCGGCGAGGGCGCGGACGCGGTCGCCCGCGTGCCGACCGGCCTCGGGTCTCCCGAGGACGGGACCGCGCTCCTCTCCACCGCCGGTCTGCGGCGCGGCGCCTACGAGGCCGTGCTCCTCGACAAGCACGACGACGTGCTGTCGCGGAGCGCGTTCTGGCTCTACCGGCCGGGCGAGCGGACGAAGGTCTGGACGTCCCGGCACGTCTACAGGAAGGGGTCGCCGATCAGAGTCTCGTGGTCGAAGGCCCCCGGGATGCGCTGGGACTGGCTGTCGGTGTTCCCGGCCGGCGGCAAGCTGCCGAGGCAGTCGATCTGCAACGCCGGCTACTGCGGCAACGACGACTACCTCATCTACGAGTACACGCACACGCAGATCGAGGGCACGACCAGGTTCACGAAGGACTCCCTGGTGGGGAACGGGTCCTGGCCGCTCAAGCCGGGGCGCTACGAGATCCGGCTCCTGCTCGACGACGGCTACCGCGCCGTCGCCCGGTCGAAGCCGTTCAGGGTCGTAAAGGGCTAGCCCCGGGCGAGCCCGAACGGGCTGCCCTCGGAGTCCCGGCAGATCGCCCACCGCTCGCCGGGATGGACGACCTCGCCGCCGAGCTCCTCGACGAGCGCGAGCGCCTGCGCGACGTCGGCGACCTCGAAGTACGGGAGCGAGGCGCGGTCGCCCGGTCCCGGCCCGCGCTCGTGGACGCCGAGCTCGACGCCCCCGGACCGCGTCTGGAGGCCGCGGCCCTCCGCATCGTCCCGTTCGGCCAGGGGCCCGCCGAGAAGCCCCTCCCAGAACCGCCGCGCCCGCGCGAGGTCGTCGGCGGGGAACTCGACCAGGGAGAGCTCGGCCACACGCCGATCGTAGCCGCCCCGCTAGCGTTGCCGGGATGGAGAGCGAGGCGGAGGGCAAGTTGTCCGAGCTCTACGCGGAGCACGCGGACCTCTACGACCTCGCGTTCGACTGGGACATAGGCGAGGAGGTCGACTGGCTCGTCGAACGCCTCGGCCCGCGGTGCCGGAGCGTCCTCGAGCCCGGCTGTGGGTCGGGCCGGATGGTGCAGGAGCTGGCCGGGCGGGGCCTCGACGTCTGCGGCATCGACATCTCGCCCGCGATGGTCGCGCTCGCGAGGCGTCGGCTCGCCGGGGCGGCCGTCGCCGCCTCGATCGTCCTCGGCGACATGTGCGACTTCGATCTCGGCCGGGGCTTCGACGGCGCGGTCTGTCCGATCGCCACGCTCGGGCTTCTGCGGCCCCCCGACCTCGTCCGGCATCTCGCCTGCATGGGTCGGCACGTCGCTCCCGGCGCGGCCTACCTGGTCCAGCTCCCCCACTACGGACCGGAGGGCGGACAGGAGGGCCGTGCGGACGCATGGGAGGAGAGCCGGGGCGGGGTCGAGGTGCGCGTCACCTGGACGACCGAGTCCTTCGACCTCGACCGGATGCTCGAGCGGCAGCGCTCGCGGATCGAGATCGTCAGCGGGCCGAGGGCGGGAGAGGTGATCGAGGAGGAGCACGAGATGACGTTCTGGACGCCGGAGGCGTGGGGGGCTGCGCTGGCGGCCACCCCGTTCGTCCAGGCGGCGACCTACGACGGCGATCTCGACGATCGTCCGCGCGTGCCGGCGGGGACGCTGGGGACGCTGCTCTGGCACGAGCTCAGACGCGCCGACGCGCTCTGAGCGCGCGCGGGCTCAGGTCGCGTAGGCGATCCCGATGAGGATCGGGATGATGACCCATGCGGCGATCGTCAGGGAGACGGCAACGAGGACGAACGTCCGCGTCCCGTCCTTCTGCGGGTTCCCACACCAGCCCACGGAGTCCCAGAGCAGGCGCGCCGGCGCCTGCGTGGCCAGCCGGATCCGTCGCGACGCCATCGCCGCGCCGCGCAGGATGACCCAGGAGGCGGCGAGCCCGAACCCGAGCCCGACGAGGCTGAAGACGGTCGCCCAGCGCGCGTCCTGGAGAAGACCGCTCGCGCGCCCCGCGGAGGCGAAGATCGGCAGCAACGCCCCACCGATCAGGAAGGTCGGGAGGCCGATCTCGCGCGACTTGATCAGGGCGTCGACCATCCGCTCGGCGTCCATGCGCGCACGGCGCAGCATGCGGTGCTCTTCCGTGAACGGGGCCGATTCGATCTCCCGCAGGCCGTAGAGGTTCCTCATCGTCGTCGCCATGTTGCGGACGTGCGAGACGACGAGGTACCGGGCCACGAGCTCGACGCTCTTCCTGGCGAGAAGACGGAAGGGGCCGAGCCGGCCGCCGGCGCGCGTGCCCTTGTACCCGTGGCGCGACAGGGACTCGAGCGCCTCGACCATGTTCCGGTGGTCGACCGGGAAACGCTCCGGCTTCGCGAGCGGCCTCGTCCGGGAGATCTCCCAGAGCATCTCCCGCTCGCGGGGCCCCGTGACGTCGAGCGCGTCGAGGTAGCGCGCAAGCTGCTCGTCGTCCGAGGAGAGCAGCTTCAGGCGCTCGACGGGGTTGTCGATTCCCTCGAGAACGCCCTCGTCTTCCTCGGCGGCGAAGCTGGTGCGTTCTCCGACGTGGGTTGCGGCCGCCGTGTCGTCCTTCTCGTCCATGGCTCCGCGAGCTCCTTTGCGCGCCGACCATAGCACCGCTGCGCTGTGAGAGGATCGACGCGATGAGAGCATGACGACGACCGCCGTCCATCCGTCCCACCCGCGGCTCGGGGAGCTCTTCGAGCGCGAGCGCGAGCGTTTTCGCGCCGAGAATCCGCGCTCGTTCGAGCTCACGGAGGAGGCGAAGGCGTCGCTCCTCGGCGGCGTGCCCATGCACTGGATGGTGCGGTGGGCGGGCGGCTTCCCGGTGTTCGCGCGCGAGGCCCACGGGGCGCGCGTCCTCGACGTTGACGGCCACGAGTACGTGGACTTCTGCCTCGGCGACACCGGGGCGATGACCGGCCACTCGCCGGAGCCGACCGTGCGCGCGCTCGCGGGGCAGGCGCGCCGCGGGATCACGCTCATGCTCCCGAGCGAGGACGCCATCTGGGTCGGGAACGAGATGACGCGCCGGTTCGGGCTTCCCTCCTGGCAGTTCGCGCTGACCGCCACCGACGCGAACCGCTTCGCCGTCCGGATCGCGCGCGCGGTGACCGGCCGGCCGAAGATCCTCGTCTTCAACTGGTGCTATCACGGGACGGTCGACGAGACGGTCGTCACGCTCGTCGACGGCGCCGTGCTGCCGCGCGAGGGGAGCGTCGGCCCGCCGGTGGATCCCGCCGAGACGACCCGCGTGGCGGAGTTCAACGACGTCGATGGGCTCGAGCGCGAGCTCGCCCACGGCGACGTCGCCTGCGTCCTCGCCGAGCCTGCACTCACGAACATCGGGATCGTCCTCCCCGAGCCCGGCTACCATCACGCACTCCGCGAGGTGACCCGGCGCCACGGGACGCTCCTGATCATCGACGAGACGCACACGATCTGCGCCGGGCCGGGAGGCTACACGGCCGCGCACAACCTTGAGCCCGACCTCCTCACGATCGGAAAGCCGCTCGCCGGCGGCGTGCCCGCGGCGGCCTACGGGCTCAGCGAGGCGGTGGCGCGCGGGATCCTCGATCAGCAGGAGGCGCTCCCCGAGGAGCAGCGGGATGTCGGCGGCATCGGTGGGACGCTGGCCGCGAACGTCTTCTCCCTCGCCGGCATGCGCGCGACGCTGTCGGAGGTGCTCACCGACGCCGCCTTCGACCACATGATCGCCCTCGGCGAGCGCTTCGAGGCGGGTGTCGCCGACGTCATCGAGCGTCACGCGCTCCCCTGGCACGTCGTCCGCCTGGGCTGTCGCGTCGAGTACCTCTTCCGCGCCGAGCCCGCCCGCACGGGCGCCGAGGCGGCCGCGGGCGGCGACCCCTGGCTCGACCGTTTCATCCACCTGTACGCGCTCAACCGCGGGATCCTGCTGACGCCGTTCCACAACATGGCGCTCATGTCGCCCGCGACGACGGAGGCGGACGTCGACCTGCACTCGGCCGTCTTCGAGGAGGCGGTCGCCGAGCTGACCGCATAGGCGGCTCCGGGGTCAGTTGCGCTGGTCGGCCGCCCAGTCGGCGACGAGCCCGCGGCAGCGCTCGATCATCTCCTCCTGGCGCTCCGGCTCGACCTCGAGGCGGATCGCGTGGACGACGAGGTCGTCGAACTCGGCGCTCGTGAAGTAGTCGAGCACGACCGCGTCGAGCTCGGGGAGCGAGGCGGCGCAGAAGTCGGCGAACTCCTCGGCCTGGAAGTAGTCGTTCGCGAGCTCGTCGTAGCGGGCGAGCTTCTGCGCGTACGTCAGGTCGTCCCGGTCGGCGACCTCGAAGTAGTCGAGCGTGTTCTGGTTGATCCCGACCCTGCGGTCGGTGACGGTGCAGAAGGCCGACCAGGCGACGAGCGAGCGGATCGCCCAGGGGAAGTAGTAGTGGAGGCTGACGAGCGCGATGTCCGGCGAGGCGTTGGCGTAGTCGATCGGGTGCGCGTGCCCGTCCTTGACGATCGTCTCGCACGAGTTGAACTCCCAGCGGAAGAACGCGTTGACGAGGCGGCTGATGGTCGCCACCTCCCGCTCGAGAGCGGGCTCGAGGAAGTCGCGGTCGACGACGTAGCGGTAGTGCCCGTGGGCGCCGACGTCGTAGCGCATGACCTTCGTCTGCGGCCCGATCGAGAGGCTGCGGGTGAAGACGTCGTACCCCTCGACGCCTGCCTGGAGGTGCATGAGCCGCTCGCCGGAGCCCTCGTACGCCGCGTGCAGCTGCTCCCCGTCCGCGATCCGGGTCACGCCCACCCACATGCCGCCGTCGAAGGGCTTCATGAAGAGCGGGTAGCCGATCTGCTCTGCGATCGCGCCGAGCTCGAAGTCGGGGTTGTAGCGCTCGGCCATCGGGACGTAGCGCGGATTCCCAGGAGGCAGGCGGTGGGGGAGGAGCCAGGTCTCGGGCACCTCGAGGCCGAGGCGCATCATGGCGCAGTACGCCGCGTGCTTCTCCATCGCCTGGAAGGTGAAGGGGTTGTTGAGGAGGTAGACGTCGTCCATGAGCGCGATCTTCTTCAGCCACTCCCGCGGCAGGTCGTACCACCAGGAGAGCCGGTCGATGACGAGCGCGTAGCGCGGCAGGTGCCGGAGGTCGAACGGCTCGTTCATGACGCGCGCGGTCTCGAGCTCGTGCGTCTCGCCGCCGTGGCGGATCGGCCCGAGCCGGGAGAGGACCGCCTCGAACGCGGTCGGCCAGTCCTCCTCGGTGGCGAGCAGCAGGCCGATAAGGTGTCGCCGTGGC
>DATBJE010000251.1:0-5849 GCA_036556565.1 Gaiellaceae bacterium | reverse complement strand
ACCAGGACGACGATCTTCACCGGGGGCGGATCCTATCGAGCGGGCCAGGGCTCGCCGGGGCTCAAGCCGGCGGCGGCGAGTGCCGAAGGGTCTGCTAGTGTCCGCGCCTTCAGGCGCCGCACCGGAGCGTCGGACCGCTCGCATGAGCCGCCACCGGACGACAGCCGCAGCTCTCTTCGTCCTCCTCGCCGCGTGGGCCTTCTCCGGGACCGCGGGCGCCGCCGTGCCGCGGCTGATCTTCCCCGTCGTCGCCAAGGTCTCCTACGTCAACGACTTCGGCGATCCCCGGCCACAGGGGCGCCACGAGGGGAACGACCTCATGGCCGCGAAGCGCTCGCCCGTCGTCGCGGTCGAGGCGGGCCGCGTGAAGAAGTGGGGCTCGTCCTCGCGCGGCGGCTGCATGCTCTACCTCTACGGCCGGAGCGGGACGACGTACATGTACATCCACCTGAACAACGACCGGACGCTCCGAAACGACAACCGCGGCGGCTGCCGGAACGGGATCTCGTACGCGCCCGGCCTCAGGCGCTCGCAGTTCGTGCGCGCGGGCCAGCTCATCGGCTACGTCGGCGACTCCGGCGACGCGAACGGGCTCCACGCACACCTGCACTTCGAGGTGCACCCGAACGGGGGCAGGGCGGTGTCGCCGTACAAGCACCTCGGCCGCGCCGTGCACCTTCTCTATCCGCGGCCACCCTCGGCCCTCGCGACGGTCTCGCTCGTCATCGTCGGAACCGTCGCCGCGACGCATCCCGAGCTCGACCCGCAGCTCGTCCAGCTCCGCGTGAGCAGGGTGCGGATCGTGGAGACGGGATGGGTCGCGAAGCCGGCGCGGATGGTGACGCTCGCGGTGCCCGCGCCCGAGGACCCGGTCGCCCTCTCTCCGCTCGTGGCCCTTGTGCCCGGCGACCGCGTGAGGGCGAGGGTCGACGCCCGGCAGACCCTGCGCTCCGCCCGCGCGCTGGCCGGCGTGCACACGGTCGTCGAGCTCCTTCCGCGCTAGCCGGGCAGCGCCTCGCGCAACTCCCGGGCCGCGCGCTCGGGATCGTCGGCCTCACCGATCGCGCGCACGACCGCGACGCGGCGGGCGCCGGCCGCGACGACGGGACCGATCGTCTCGGCGTCGATGCCGCCGATGGCGAACCACGGCACGGCCGCGTGAGCGGCCGCGAAGCGGACGAGCTCGAGCCCGACCGCAGACCTCCCCTCCTTCGTCGGCGTGGCGTGTACCGGCCCGACCCCGACGTAGTCGGCGTCGGCCGCGGCGAGCTCGGCGGGCGAGTGCGTCGAGCGGCCGAAGGGGATGCCGAAGCGGCGGACGGCCTCGGACGGGAGATCGTCCTGGCCCACGTGGACGTAGTCGGCGCCCACGAGGACCGCGAGGTCGGGGCGGTCGTTGACGACGAGCGGCACGCGCAGGGAACGCGTCACCGTCCGCGCCTCCTCGAGCACCTGGAGAAGCTCGCCGTCGGGGAGGCCCCTCTCGCGGACCTGCACCAGGTCCACCCCGCCGCGGACGGCCGCCTCGAGGAACGCCTCGAGATCGGCCCTCGCGCGCGTGACGAGATAGAGGTGTGCCCGCGCGGCCGCGTCAGCCGCCGGCGACGGGCCGAGCGACGACGAGACGATCGCCATCCTCGAGCCGTACCTCCTCGTATCTGTGCCGCTCGACGGGCTCGCCGTTTCGCTCCACGAGCGCGTAGCGCGGCCCGACCTCGAGGCGCTCGAGGAGGGAGGAGAGCGTCTCTCCGTCCGCGATCGCCTGCGCCCGCCCGTTGACCTCGACGTTCATCCCCGGTGAATCGCGCCGGTGAGCGGGCTCGAGGCCTGCGCGACCGCGTGCTCGTCGATGATCCCTGCGCGGTAGGCGCCGCGGCCGGCCTCGACCGCGAGCCTGAACGCCCTCGCCATCGCAGGAGGGTCGTCCGCGCGGGCGATCGCCGTGTTCACGAGCACCGCGTCGGCACCGAGCTCCATCGCCTCGGCCGCGTGCGACGGCGAGCCGAGCCCCGCGTCGACGACGAGGGGAACCCGCGCCTGCTCGACCATGATCCTGATCGCCTCGCGGAGCTTGAGCCCGCGGCCGCTCCCGATCGGCGCGGCGAGCGGCATCACCGTCGCGCAGCCGACGTCCTCGAGCTTCGTCTGGAGCACCGGGTCGGGGAGCACGTAGGGGAGCACCGTGAACCCGTCCTCGACGAGCTCGGCGGCTGCGCGCAGGGTCTCCACGGGGTCCGGGAGGAGGTAGCGGGGATCGGGGATGACCTCGAGCTTCACCCAGTCGGGTAGCCCGCCGGCGCGCGCGAGCCGCGCCGTCCGAACGGCGTCGGCGGCGGTCTCGCACCCCGACGTGTTCGGGAGGAGCAGCATCCCCTCGGGGAGGAAGGCGGTGATGTCGTCGTCGCCAGCCGCGTCGAGGTCGATCCGGCGCACGGCGACGGTGACGATCTCGGAGCCCGAGGCGGCGAGGGCGTCGCGCATCGTCTCGAAGGAGTCGTACTTGCCGGTGCCGGTCAGAAGCCGCGAGCGGAACTCGCGCCCTGCGATCACGAGTGGTTCGTCGGTGCTCATGCTGGTCCCTTCGCTGGCATGACCCAGATCAGGTGGTGGCGGTCGAGGCCTCGCGACCTCCTCTCAGCCTCCGCCCAGAGGCTCCCGCTCTCGTTCAGCCTACCTCCCGCGGAACTCCGGCGGCCGCTTCTCGACGAACGCGGCCATGCCCTCCTTCTGGTCCTCGCTCGCGAAGAGCATGGCGAAGAGCCGGGCCTCGGTCTCGAGGTTGCTCCGGTGCGGGCCCTGGAGGGCGAGGTTCACCGCCTCCTTGGCGTACGCGAGCGCGACGGGGCTCTTCGCCTCGAGCCCCCGGCAGAGGTCGAGGGTCTTCTCGCGCAGCTCGCCGGGCTCGTACATCGCGTTGACGAGCCCGTGCTCGAGGGCCTCGGCGGCGTCGACCGGGCGCCCGGTGAAGATCATCGCCTTCGCGAAGCCGAGGGTCGTCGTCCGCGCGAGCCGCACCGACCCGCCCCAGCCGGGGAGAATCCCGAGGTCGATCTCCGGCTGGCCGATCCGGGCGCTCGACGAGGCGAGGCGCAGGTCGCAGGCGAGCGCGAGCTCGCAGCCGCCGCCGAGGGCGTAGCCGTTGATCGCGGCGATGGTCGGCTTGGGCATCGTCTCGAGCAGGTTCCCGCACGCGTGCCCCAGCTCTCCCCAGCGCCGCGCGTCGAGGAGGCCGAGGGACTGCATGTACTTGATGTCGGCGCCTGCGATGAAGGCCTTCTCGCCGGCGCCGGTCAGGACGACGACGCGGGCGGTCTCGTCGGCCGCCAGCTCGGCGAGCGTCTCGCGCAGGGACTCGGCGTGCTCGAGGTCGAGCGCGTTCATCGCCTCCGGCCGGTCGACCGTGACGATCGCCGTGCCGCCGTCCCGCTCGACGCCGATCATGCGTCCGCCGGTACGTTGACGCGGAGGAAGTCGACGATCTCGCCGACCGGCGCGCCGGGCGTGAAGATCTCGGCGACGCCCTGCTCCTTGAGCGACTCCACGTCCTCGCGGGGGATCGTTCCCCCGACGACGACGAGGACGTCGTCGACCCCGTTCTCGCGCAGCCCCTCGAGGATGCGCGGCACGAGCGTCATGTGCGCGCCGGACAGGATCGAGATGCCGACAGCGTCGGCGTCCTCCTGGATCGCGGTCTCGACGATCTGCTCCGGCGTCTGGTGGAGGCCCGTGTAGATGACCTCCATTCCGGCGTCCCGCAAGGCCCGGGCGATGATCTTCGCCCCCCGGTCGTGGCCGTCGAGGCCCGGCTTCGCGATCACGACCCGGATCTTCCTGGCCATGGTGCGCCAGTATATGGAGGTGCGCTTGACCGTCATCGGCTCCTCCCCGGCCTGGCCGAACCCCGGCGGCGCCCAGTCCGGGTATCTCCTCCAGGGCGAGGAGTCGCTCCTCCTCGACTGCGGCCCGGGCGTCCTCGGACGCCTTCGCGAGCTCGACCTCTACCCGCAGTCGGTCGCCATCACGCACTTCCATCTCGACCACTGGGGCGACCTCGTGCCCTGGGCCTGGCTGAACGCGTACGGCCCGCAGGAGCACAGGATCCGGTGCGCGCTCTGGCTGCCCCCCGGCGGCCGGAAGGAGCTGACGGACTTCGCCGACCGCTGGGGCAACGAGAGGATGTTCGAGGACGCCTTCGACCTGAGGGAGTACGAGACGGGCGTCCCCTTCCGAACGGCGGGGTTCGAGGTGGAGGCCCACCTGCTTCCCCACTACACCCTCACCGCCCACGGCTTCCGCGTGAGGCACAACGGCAAGACGCTCGCCTACTCGGGCGACTCGGCGCCGACGGACGAGCTGGCCGACCTCGCCGCGGGCGCCGACCTCTTCCTCTGCGAGGCGACGCTCGCCGAGGGCTCGAAGGACGGACAGCCGCGCGGCCACCTGTCGGCGGAGGAGGCGCTCGCGGCGGCGGACGGCCCGATCCTCCTCACGCACCGGCCGATCGAGCTCCCGGCGCCCGACGGCGTGCCGGTCGCCCACGACGGGCTCGTGGTCGACGTCTAACGTGACGGCGGTGCCTAGCTCATGAAGGTGATGATCGTCGGGCTCGACTGCGCCGAGCCCTCCCTCCTCCTCGAGCGCTACCGCGAGGAGCTGCCGGTCCTCTCCGGCCTGATGGAGCGCGGCGCCTACGGACGGCTGACCTCGGTGATCCCACCGATCACCGTGCCGGCGTGGTCCTGCATGATGTCGAGCCGGACGCCCGGCGACCTCGGCGTCTACGGCTTCAGGAACAGGGCCGACCACTCCTACGAGGGCCTCTTCATCGCCAACTCGACGGCGATCAAGGAGCCGCGCCTGTGGGACCTCGCCACGCGCGCGGGGAAGCCGTCCGTCGTCCTCGGCGTGCCCGGGACCTACCCGCCACGTCCGCTGAACGGGGTCATGGTGAGCTGCTTCCTCACCCCGTCTGCCGAGAGCCCGTACACCTTCCCGCCCTCGCTCAAGCCGGAGATCGAGCAGGTGGTCGGCGAGTACCTCTTCGACGTCCGCGACTTCCGGACGGAGGACAAGGACTACCTCCTCGGCCAGGTCTACGAGATGACCGACCGGCGCTTCGCGCTCGCCGAGCACCTCCTCGACACGCGCCCGTGGGAGCTCTTCGCCATGGTCGAGATGGGCGTCGACCGGATGTACCACGGGTTCTGGAAGCTGATGGATCCCGAGCACCGGAAGCATGAGCCCGGGAACCGGTTCCAGAGCGCGATCCTCGACTACCACCGCCACGTGGACGAGCTCATGGGCCGCGTGCTCGCGCGGGCCGACGAGGACACCGCTGTCCTCGTCGTCTCCGACCACGGGGGGAAGCGGATGGACGGAGGCATCCGGGTCAACGAGTGGCTCCGGCGCGAGGGCCTGCTCACGACGCTGGCCGACCCGGAGGCCGCCGTGCCGCTGCGGCAGGCGGGCATCGACTGGGCGAGAACCGCCGCCTGGGGCGAGGGCGGGTACTACGCGCGCGTCTTCCTGAACGTCGCCGGACGGGAGCCCGAAGGGACGGTGTCCCCCGAGGACTACGAGCGCGTGCGCGACGACGTCGCCCGGCGGCTCGCCGAGATCCCCGACGAGAAGGGGCAGCCGCTCGGCACGCGCGTCTTCGTCCCCGACCAGGTGTACGAGCAGGTCAACGGCGTCGCGCCCGACCTCATCGTCCACTTCGGCGACCTCCTGTGGCGCTCCGTGGGGACGGTCGGGGGCGACGAGGGGATCCACACCTTCGAGAACGACACCGGCCCCGACGACGCGAACCACGCGCAGCAGGGCCTCTTCGTGCTCGTCGCGCCCGGGGT
>DATBJE010000250.1:0-1848 GCA_036556565.1 Gaiellaceae bacterium | reverse complement strand
GGCCTCGTCGATGATCTCCTGGAGGATCGCGTTGATCTTGTCGCGCTCGGAGAGAAGCTCGTCGAGGACGTGCTGGCCGAGGACGCTTCGCAGGGTCGTCTGGGCGATCTGCGACGTGGCGACCATGAAGTTCTCGACCTGGACGATCGATCGCTCGGGATCGATGATCCGGAAGTAGGCGACCGCGTTCACGCGGACGGGGACGTTGTCCTTGGTGATGACCTCCTGCGGCGGGATGTTCAGCGTCACCGTCCGCAGGTCGACCTTGACCATCTTGTCGATCACCGGGATGAGCAGGAAGAGGCCGGGGCCTTTCGGCGGGGAGTGGAGCCGCCCGAGGCGGAAGATGACCCCTCGCTCGTACTCCCGCGCGATCCTGACGGCCGCCGCGAGCAGGAGCACGATTATGACGAGGACGGCGGCGACGGCGATGAGGGCGGCGTTCATCGAGCTCCTTTCCGGCCGGGTGTCTCCATCCTACGCGCTCGTCACGCGGGCACCGGCGCGCGAGCCTCGACGCGCGCGACCTCGAGCACGAGGTCGTCGCCGATCGCCTCGACGCGCACCTGCTCGCCGACGGCGACCGACCCGTCGCTCGAGCGCGCCTGCCAGAGCTCGCCGTGGACCGCGATGAGGCCGGCGGGCTGAAGCGGCCTGCGGACGACGCCGATCTCGCCGATCAGCTCCTCCTGGCCGGTCCGCTTCGGCGCCCTCCGCGCCTGGACGACCTTGGTGACCGCGATGGCGGTGAGGACCGCGAGCGTCCCGCCGACGGCCAGCGCGACCCAGATGGAGACCTGGTACTCCGGGCCCGCCGGATCGAACAGCATGAGCGCGCCGACCACGAAGCTCACGGCCCCGGCGAGCGCGAGCGCGCCGTGGCTCGTGACGAAGGCCTCGGCGGCGAAGAAGGCGGCCGCGAGCAGGAGCAGGAGGACGCCGGCCCAGCTGACCGGGAGGACCTGGAGGCCGAAGAGGCCGACGATGAGCGAGATGATCCCGACCGTGCCCGGGAAGATGAGCCCGGGGTTGAGGATCTCGATCGTGATCCCGAGGACGCCCAGGGACATGAGGAGGACGATGATGTTCGGGTCGATGAGCGTGTCGAGGATGCGCTTCCAGAGCGACATCTGCACCGTCTCGACGTTCGCGCCGGCCGTGTGGAGGACGAGGCCCTTCGGCTCGACGCGCATACCGTCGATGTCGTTCAGGAGCGTCGGGAGATCGGGCGCGATGACGTCGACGACGTTGAGCGCGAGCGCCTCGCGCGCGGGGAGGTTCGCCGCCTGGCGGACCGCCCTCTCCGCCCAGTCGGCGTTGCGGTCGTGCTCCTCCGCGAGCGCGCGGATGTAGGCCGCGGCGTCGTTGATCACCTTCCGCTTCAGGTCGCTGGGGATGTTGCCGCCCCCGGCGGCGATGGGCGTCGACGAGCCGATGTTCGTGCCCGGGGCCATCGCGGCGACGTCGGCGGCCATCGTGATGAAGACGCCGGCCGAGGCGGCCCGGGCGCCCGGCGGGTAGACGTAGACGACGACGGGAACGTCGGCCGAGAGCTGGGCCTTGATGATCTCCCGCATCGACGTGTCGAGCCCTCCGGGCGTGTCGAGCTCGATCACAACGGCGTCGAAGTCCTCGCGCTCGCCCTTCTCGATCGCGTCGACGAGGTAGTCCTTCGTGACGGGGTTGATGTCGTTCGCGAACTCGACGGCGAGAACGCGCGGCGTGTCCTCCTGGGCGCCTGCGGCTCCGGAGAGGGCGAGCGCGGCGACCAGCAGGCCGACGATCGAAAAAAAACCCCGCAAGCGCGGCACTTTGACTGTAAAGATTCTATCAGCGTGGTGCCGATGT
>DATBJE010000249.1:0-4842 GCA_036556565.1 Gaiellaceae bacterium | reverse complement strand
CGTCGCCGATGCCGGTGCCGATCGCCGTGATCATCGCCTGGATCTCGGCGTTCGAAAGCACCTTGTTGATGCGGTTCTTCTCCGAGTTGATGATCTTCCCGCGCAGGGGGAGGATCGCCTGGTAGGTGCGATCCCGAGCGTCCTTCGCGGAGCCACCGGCCGAGTTGCCCTCCACGAGGTAGAGCTCGGCGACCTCGGGGTCGCGGATCGAGCAGTCGGCGAGCTTGCCCGGCAGCGACGAGTTCTCGAGCGCGCTCTTGCGCCGCGTCAGCTCGCGCGCCTTGCGGGCGGCCTGGCGCGCGTTCCGCGCGGAGACGGCCTTGGTCACGATCTGCTTGGCGTCGGTCGGGTTCTCCTCGAGGAACTCGGCCAGCCGCTGGTTCACGGTCTGCTCGACGAGGCCCCTGACCCACGGGTTGCCGAGCTTCGTCTTCGTCTGCCCCTCGAACTGCGGCTCCCGCAGCTTCACCGAGAGGACCGCCGCCAGGCCTTCGCGCACGTCCTCGCCCTCGAGGTTGTCCTCCTTCTCCTTCAGGAGGCCCTTCTCGCGCGCGTACTTGTTGAGCGTGCCGGTGAGCGCCGCCTTGAAGCCGGACAGGTGCGAGCCGCCCTCGTGCGTGTTGATGTTGTTGGCGAACGAGAAGACCGACTCGACGTACGAGGTGTTCCACTGCATCGCGATCTCGACGTTCCCGTCCTCCGCCTCGTTCCCGAAGGAGACGATGTGCCGATGCACGGAGTCCTTCGTCTCGTTGACGTACGCGACGAAGTCCCTGATGCCGCCCTCGTAGTGGAAGGAATGCTCCTCGCCGCCGGCCCGCTCGTCGCTGAAGCGGATGTTCAGCCCCTTGGTGAGGAACGCCATCTCGCGCAGGCGCTGGACGAGCACCTTGCCGTCGAAGTCGATGTCCTCGAAGATGTCGAGGTCGGGAAGGAACGTGATCGTGGTCCCCGTCTCCTTCGTCTTCGCGCCTTTGGTGAGCTCGCCGAGCGGCTCGCCGCGGCTGAACTCCTGCCGCCAGACGAAGCCGTCCCGCTTCACCTCGACCACGAGCGACTCGGAGAGCGCGTTCACGACCGAGACACCGACGCCGTGGAGCCCGCCCGAGACCTTGTAGCCGTCGCCCCCGAACTTCCCGCCCGCGTGGAGCTTCGTGAGGACGACCTCCACGGCCGGCCGGCCCTGCTCCGGCATGACCTCGACCGGGATCCCCCGGCCGTCGTCGACGACGGTGACGACGTTGTCGGGGGAGATGGACACCGTGATCTCGTCGCAGTACCCCGCGAGGGCCTCGTCGACGGCGTTGTCGACCACCTCGAAGACGAGGTGGTGAAGCCCGCGGGCACCGGTCGAGCCGATGTACATTCCCGGTCGCTTTCGGACCGGGTCGAGGCCCTCCAAAACGGTGATGTCCTTGGCGCTGTACGTGGTCTTGGCCATAAAAAAATCCCTGCTTTTCGGGGATTTTTGTCTCGAACTCAGTCTAGCAGAACGGACGGTCGGACGACCCCGCCTCGGCGACCGCGAGACTGGCCGCGGCGGCCCTCGAAATCACCGCTCGAAGCGTCGGATCCTGCACCTCCGCCGCCATCTCCGCGGCGCGGTCGAGAACCTCCCGTGAGGGTGTCGGCACGGTCCGCGACACGGTCGGCACACTCTCGGGCCCGCGCTCGGGCAGGCGCCCCGCGGCGAACCGGATGGAGGCCGGCGCCGCCTCCCCCAGGCGCTCCGAGAGCTTCTCGCACACGCTCCCGGCGAGCTGCGTGAGCTCGAAGGCCCACGCGCTCGAGCTCGTCGCCACGTGCAGGGTCCCGTCGCGGGCGATCCGGGCGGGCCAGGCGTTCGCGGCGATCGCCTCGCCGACAGCCTCCGGCCACACGGTCACCACGTCGCCGATCCGCCCGCCCGGCCCGAGGCGGTCGAGCTCACGCCGTAGCTGGCCCTTGAGCCGGGACGGGTCGCTCATGCGGCCTCCGCGATGCTCGCGCCGTTCTCCCGGCGCACGGTCACGGTCACCGCGGGAGACGGCAGGGCGTCGGGCAGCGCCCGCGCGCTCGTGGCGCTGACGAAGGTCTGCCCGTCGGGGGGCAGCGCTGTCACGAGCGCGCGCCGACGGTCCTCGTCGAGCTCGCTGAGAACGTCGTCGAGGATGAGGAGCGGTGGCGATCCGCGCCGCTCGGCAAGGAGGTTCGCCTCCGCAAGAAGGACGGCGAGCACCGCCGTGCGCTGCTCCCCCTGCGAGCCGAAGCCCCGCAGCTCGCGGTCGCCTGCACGGACCTCGACGTCGCGAAGATGCGGGCCCGTCCCCGTCGTGCCGCGGTTGAGATCGCGCTCGAGGGCCCGCTCGAGCTCCTCGACGGTCAGCCCGCGATCCTCGTAGGCAATGGTCGCCGCGGCGAGGCCGAGCGCCTGCGCGTGGGCCGTGAACCCCGGCGCGAGCAGGGAGACGAGGTCGGCCCGCGCTGCGTCCAGCTCCGTCCCGAGCCCCGCGACCCGCTCCGTCCAGGGCTCGAGCGCGTCCGCGGTCGAGATCCCCGCCCGCAGCCGCCGGAGCGCCTCGTTTCGCTGCGAGACCCCGCGTGCGTACTCGCCGGGAAGGGCTGCCTGCGCGGGGAAGACGCGGCCGAGCATCCGGTCGACGTAGGCGCGTCGTACGGCAGGCCCGCCCTTGACCACGGCGAGGCGGTCGGGGACGAAGACGAGCGCGGTCAGGCGGGCGCGGAGCTCCTCGGCCGAGCCGAGCGCGGCGCCGTTGAGACGCACCTGCTTCCCCTCTCCGGGGACGATCGTCACCTCGGTCTCGACGGGCGCGCCGGCCTCGCTGCCGGTCAGCCGCACACGGGCGGCGGAGTCGCCGAAACGCACGAGCCGCGGCTCGGCGCGCGTCCGCGGCGAGAACCCCTGAGCGCCGACGTGCAACGCCTCGAGCAGGTTCGTCTTCCCGGCGCCGTTCGGGCCGACGACGAGCACGAGGCCCTGCTCGAACGGGAGATCGAGCGCGGCGTACGAGCGGAAGCTCCGGAGCGACGCCTGGGCGACGATCAGCCGGCCAGCCTGATCGGCATGATCAGGTACAGGAAGTCGTCGCTCTCGCCGTGGAGGAGCCCCGGGCGAAGCGGGCTGATGAGCTTGAGGCGGACGGTCTCGTCCGCGACCGACTCGAGGCCGTCGCGCAGGAAGTCCGCGTTGAAGCCGATCTCGAGCGGCTCGCCGCTGTACCCGACCGGCAGCGACTCCCGCGCCTCGCCGACGTCCTGCGTCTGTGCCGAGACGGTCAGCTCGCCCTCCTCGAACCGGAGGCGGAGCGGCGACTTTCGCTGCGCGAGCAGGCCCGTCCTGCGAACGACGTCGAGGAGCTCCTCGCGCGGCAGCGGGACCTCCGCCTCGAACTGCTCGGGAAGCAGCTGCTTGTAGTTCGGGAACTGGCCGTCGATTCGCCGCGCCGTCAGCCAGACGCCGTCGACGCCGAAGACCACCTGGTTCTCCTGCACCCCGACCTCGAGCGTCTCGGCCTCGCTGGCCTGGCCGATCCGGGCGAGCTCCTGCAGCGCGCGGGCGGGCACGATCGCCTCCAGCTCGCGGCCGGGGCCGCCGGCGAGCGGTGTCTCCTTGACGCTGAGCCGGTACGAATCGGTCGCCGCCATGACGAGCTTCCCGTCCTCGAAGCGGACGAGGACGCCGGTGAGCACAGGCCGAGACTCGTCCCGCGAGGCCGACCGGCTCACCCGCGCGATGGTCGTGAGGAACGCCTCGCGCTCGACGGTGAACGAGCTCTCCGGCTCGATCTCGGGCAGCCGCGGGAAGTCCTCCGGGCCGTAGGTGTTGAGCTGGTACGAGGCGGAGCCGCACGCGAGCCGCGCGACGCCCTCCTCCGGCCGGTGCTCGAGCGTCACCTCGCCGGCGGGCAGAAGCCGCACGATGTCCACGAGGAGCCGCCCGGGGACGACGATCGCGCCCTCATCCTCGACCTTGGCCTCGAGGGAGTCGCGGACGGAGATCTCCATGTCCGTCGCGCTCAGGTGCAGCCGCCCGCCCGCGGCACGCAGCATGATGCCGGCCAGGATCTGCACGCTCGTGCGCGTCGAAACCCCTCGGCCGACGACCTGGAGCTTCTCTGCGAGCTCGTCCTTTCCGCAGATCACCCGCATCGTCGTTGCCGCAACGGTATCTATCGATGTCATTTAAAGAAACCTAGTCGTAGTCATAGGGAGTGTGCAGGACGGGGAAGACGGCGTGTTTCGGCTCGGAAAGCGGGCATTCGCTGTGGACGCGCTCTGGGGAGAACGGGGGGATCTCCACAGGCCCGAGCGGGGAGCACCGTCGCTCCCCAAAACCACGATCTTTCTCCCCAGGGTCGTCAACGAGCCTGCTTGATCCGCGCCGTCAGCTCCTGGACAAGGTTGTAGACGTTCCGGTCCTCGCGGATCAGCTTGGCGATCTTCGACGTCGCGTGGATGACGGTCGTGTGGTCACGACCGCCGAACCGCTTCCCGATCTTCGGCAGCGAGCTGTCCGTGAGCTCGCGGCAGAGGTACATCGCGACCTGGCGCGGGTAGACGATCGCCTGCGAGCGGCGGTCGCCGGTCAGCTCCTGCATGGTCATGCCGAACCGCTCGACCACCGTCTGCTGGATCTGCTCGATGGAGATCTCGGGCATCTCACCCTGCGGGAAGACGTCCTTCAGGACCTCCTGGGCGAGCTCGACGGTCATCGGCCGGCCCGTGAGCGACGAGAACGCGACGACGCGCGTGAGGGCGCCCTCGAGCTCGCGGATGTTCGTCGAGATGCGGCTCGCGATGAACGTCAGCACCTGGGAGTCCGGGATGTGGATCGCGTCCGTC
>DATBJE010000248.1:0-2622 GCA_036556565.1 Gaiellaceae bacterium | reverse complement strand
GCTTCGAGTTCCGCGTCGGCGACGAGGTGGCCTCCCTCGTCGACGGCGACGCGCGTACCGGCCCGGTCGACGACCCCGACGTCGTCGTCGAGGGCGACCCGGAGGGCATCTACTACATGTTCGTCGACCGGCGGCTCGACCGGGTCGCCGTCGACGGCGACCGGGCGCTGCTCGAGCTGCTGATCGACGCGGCGCCGGTGCCGATCGAGCTCCCCGTCGGCGCGTAGCCGGCACGGCCCTGGGGCGGTATCGGGGCGGCGGCGTGTAACGAATCCGCGCGACACGAGACTCATCCGGCGTCAATTGCCATCGGAGCCGGAGGAAGCCATGTCGAGCAACGAAGGAAGCGGAGCGGTGTACGTCCAGACGAACGAGCCCGAGAACACGGTGATCACGTTCCGGCGCGGCCCCGAGGGGGCACTGGAGAGGATCGGCGACTACGTGACCGGCGGCGCCGGAAGCGGCGCGGCGCATCTGCCGTCGCAGGGCTCGCTGAGCCTCAGCGGCGACGGGCGCCGGCTGCTGGTCACGAATGCCGCGAGCGGCGACGTCAGCCTCTTCACGGTTTCGGCCGACGGGCTGGAGCTGCTCCAGACCCGCTCGACCGGCGAGGCGCCGAGGAGCATCGCCGAGCACGACGGGTTGGTCTACGTCCTCAACGCGGGCGACCCGTCGCTGGTCGGCTTCCGGCTCGCAGCCGACGGCCTGGAGCCTCTCGCCGGCTCGCGGACGGAGTTGCCCTCCGACGCCGACCCGGCACAGGTCGGCTTCACCCCCGACGGCTCGAAGGTCGTCGTCACCGAGCGCGGCACGAATGCGATCGCCTTCTACGCGGTAGGTTCCGACGGCCGCCTCGGCGACCTGCACGTCACGCCGTCGTCCGGACCGACGCCCTACGGCTTTGCCTTCGCGAACGGCGGCGTCCTCGTCGTCACCGAGGCGTTCGGAGCGCAGAAGGGCAAGGCGGCCGCATCGTCGTACGTCGTCAGCAACGGATCGGCGACGCCGGTGTCCCGCTCGGTCGGGAACGGCCGGAGCGAGATCTGCTGGGCCGTGGCGAGCGGCGACGGTCGCTACGCGTTCACGACCAACTTCGCCGACGGAGCGGTGTCCCGCTACGCGATCGAGGCGGACGGGAGCCTCGCGCTCGAGGATGCCGTCGCGGGAACGGCCATCGACGGCGCGACCGGCCTGCGCGACGAGGACATCAGCCGCGACGGCCGATTCCTCTACGCGATCGACGCCGATTCCCGGCGCATCTTCGGATGGGGGATCGGCAACGGCGGACAGCTCTCGCCGCTCGGCTCGTGGGAGGGGCTGCCGGAGACCGTCGCGGGCCTCGCGGCCAGCTAGCTCCATGCGGCTCGAGCCCCTCTACCGCGCGACGTTCATGACCCGCGAGAGCTGGAGCGTCGTGATCGACGGCGAGCACGGATCGGAGGGTCAGAGCTTCCTCATCGTCGAGGGGCGCCTGGAGGGGCGCCTCTCGGCGCGCCTTCGCGGGGCGAACTTCCCGCGTCGGCGCACCGACGGCACGTTCACGCCCGACTTTCGCGGCGCTCTCGAGACGGACGACGGAGCGACGATACTCTACGCTTGGCACGGCTACGGCACCGTGAGCGAGCAGGGAGACCACGAGCTCGTCGGGAGCATCACTCACGTCACCGACGACCGGCGCTACCGGTGGCTCAACACCGCCGTGTGCGCTCTGACCGGGGAGGTCCACCCGCGCGAGGACGGGAGCGGGCTCGACGTCGTCCTCGACGTAGCCGAGATCGTTCCCGGCCGGTCTCGCTAGACCTTCGGACGCGCGTGCGCTTAGGTAGCGGGCGTGACGTTCGCTCGCTCCGTCGACGAACGGGAGCTGCTCGAGTCCCTGCGCCGCGGCGACGAGCGCGCGTTCGTCACCCTCGTCGACCGGCACGGAGCCGCCATGCTCCGCCACGCGCGTCTCTTCGTCCGCGACCAGGGAGTCGCCGAGGAGGTCGTCCAGGAGGCGTGGCTCGCGGTCGTGCGCGGCCTCGAGCGGTTCCAGGGCAGGTCGTCGATCCGAACCTGGTTGTTCAGCATCGTCGCGAACATCGCGCGGACGCGAGGAGCCCGCGAGGCTCGCTCCGTGCCGTTCTCAGCGTTCGCCGACGAGGGCGCCTCGGTTCCGCACGAGCGCTTCGTCGGTCCCGGAGACCGCTGGGAAGGGCACTGGGCGACGACGCCGGAAGCCTGGGGCCAGCCCGAGCGGGAGCTTGTCTCGGCGGAGACGCGGGCGCTGGTCGCCGCCGCGATCGCCGACCTGCCGGAGTCCCAGCGCCAGGTGATCTCGCTTCGGGACGTCGAGGGTTGGAGCGCGGAAGAGGTGTGTAACGTCCTCGAGCTCTCCGAGACCAATCAGCGTGTGCTGCTCCACCGGGCGCGCAGCAAGGTCCGCCGAGCGCTGGACGAGTATCTGACCGGGAGAAGCGAATGAGCGTCGAGGATCTGACGTGCCAGGAGCTGGTCGAGGTCGTGACCGACTACCTCGAGGGCGCCATGCCCGCGGAGCAGCGGGTCCGCTTCGAGGAGCACCTCGCGTACTGCTCCTGGTGCCAGACCTACCTCGCCCAGATGCGCGAGACCGTCGAGATC
>DATBJE010000247.1:0-4705 GCA_036556565.1 Gaiellaceae bacterium | reverse complement strand
GCGGAGGGGTACCGCACGGTCGTCGTCAACTCGAACCCGGCGACGATCATGACCGACCCCGGCTTCGCCGACCGGACGTACCTCGAGCCGCTCGACCTCGAAGGCGTGGCGGGCGTGCTCGAGCGCGAGCGCCCGAGCGCGCTCCTGCCGACGCTCGGCGGGCAGACCGCCCTGAACATCGCGCGCCGCCTCGCGGAGGAGAAGGTGCTCGACGAGCTCGGGATCGAGCTCGTCGGCGCGAGCTTCGAGGCCATCTGCCGGGCGGAAGACCGCGGGCTCTTCCGCGAGACGATGGGATCGGTCGGGCTGCGCGTGCCCGAATCGGTCGTCGTCACATCCCCGGACGAGCTCCCCGAGGCGCTCTCGTTTCCGCTGATCCTGCGCCCGGCCTTCACTCTCGGCGGCCACGGCGGGGGCATCGCCACGTCCGGGGAGGAGCTGCTGCGGCTCCTCGAGCGCGGCCTCGAGGAAAGCCCGGTGCATCAGGTGCTCGTCGAGGAGTCGCTGATCGGCTGGGACGAGTTCGAGCTCGAGGTCATGCGCGACGCGCGCGACAACGTCGTCGTCGTCTGCTCCATCGAGAACCTCGACCCGATGGGCGTGCACACCGGCGACTCGGTCACCGTGGCGCCGCAGATGACGCTCTCGGACGAGGCGTTCCAGGAGCTCCGCGACGCCGCCGCCCTCGTCATCCGCGCCGTCGGCGTCGAGACCGGCGGCTCGAACATCCAGTTCGCGCGCGAGCGGGAGACCGGCGAGCTCCGGGTCATCGAGATGAACCCGCGCGTGTCGCGCTCCTCCGCGCTCGCGAGCAAGGCGACCGGCTACCCGATCGCGAAAGTCGCCGCGCGGCTCGCCGTCGGGTACACGCTCGACGAGATCCCCAACGACCTGACAGGCACGACGCCGGCGAGCTTCGAGCCCACGCTCGACTACGTCGTCGTCAAGTTTCCGCGCTTCGCCTTCGAGAAGTTCCCCGGCGCCGACCGCGCCCTCGGGACGCAGATGAAGTCGGTGGGGGAGGCGATGGGGATCGGGCGCACGTTCTCGGAGGCGTTCCTCAAGGCGATGCGCTCGCGGGAGCTCGACGCAGGCGCGCCGACGCCGTGGGTGGACCTCGACGACCTCCCCGCCGGCCTCCACCCGTGGTTCCGGGCCGAGCTCGAGCGCACGAAGTCGAGCTTGTGTTTCACGCGCACAATGTCCGACCTCGTCGCGGACGACTGGCTGGAGCTGAAACGGGACGGCTGGGCCGACTCCGATCTCGCCGCTGCGTGGAACACAAGCGAGCTGGAGGTGCGGGGGGCACGGCGCTCGTGTGGCGTGCGCCCGTCGTACCGCGTCGTCGACTCGTGCGCGGCGGAGGTCGAGGCCCGCTCGAACTACCTCTACTCGACCTGGGGTGAGGAGGACGAGTCGAGGCCGGACGGGGACACGCCCCGGGTCGTCATCCTCGGCTCCGGCCCGAACCGGATCGGCCAGGGGATCGAGTTCGACTACTGCTGCGTGCACGCGGCGAAGACCTTCAAGGCGCTCGGCTTCGAGACCGTGATGGTCAACTGCAACCCGGAGACGGTCTCGACCGACTACGACACGTCCGACCGGCTCTACTTCGAGCCTCTCCGCGCGGAGGAGGTCCTCGAGATCTGCGACCGGGAGCAGCCGGCGGGCGTGATCATCCAGTTCGGCGGCCAGACGCCGCTCCGGCTGGCGCAGGCGCTCGAGGACGCGGGCCACCGCATCCTGGGCACGCCGCACGACGCAGTCGACCTCGCCGAGGACCGCGAGCGCTTCGCCGACCTCTGCGACCGGCTCGGGATTGCCGTCCCCGCCTGGGGTGTCGCGGACGACACGAGCGGCGCGATCGCCGTCGCGGAGGAGGTCGGCTACCCGGTCCTCGTGCGCCCGTCCTACGTGCTCGGAGGCCGGCGGATGCGGGTCTGCTACGGCCCGGAGGACGTCGCCGGCGCCGCCGAAGGCGCTGGTCGCGTCCTCGTCGACCGCTTCCTCGAGGGCGCGGTCGAGCTCGACGTCGACGCCCTCTGCGACGGCAGCGACACGTGGGTCGCCGCCCTCATGGAGCACGTCGAGGAGGCGGGCGTGCACTCGGGCGACTCGTCGTGCGCGCTCCCACCGGTGGGTCTCGCGGCGGAGGTCCTCGCCGAGTGCGAGGACGTCGTCCGCCGGCTCGCTCCCGCGCTCGGCGTCGTCGGGCTCATCAACGTCCAGCTCGCGCTCCACGACGGGCAGCTGTTCGTCCTCGAGGCGAACCCGCGCGCCTCCCGCACCGTGCCGTTCGTCTCCAAGGCCGTCGGGATCAACCTCGTCGAGGGCGCGTGCCGGCTCGTCGCGGGCGCGTCGCTGTCGGATCTGGACATGTCCCGGGGTCAGACCCCCGGACATGTCTCCGTGAAGGCGTCCGTCTTCCCCTTCGCGCGGTTCCCGGGCGCCGACGCCGTGCTCGGCCCCGAGATGCGCTCGACCGGCGAGGTGATGGCGAGCGCGGCCGACTTCCCCACGGCCTTCGCGCGCGCCGAGCGCGCCGCGGGCCGGCCGCTGCCGGATGCTGGGACGGTCTTCCTCTCCGTCCACGACGGGGACAAGCCCAGCGCAGTCGGCCTTGCCCGCAGGCTGGCCGACCTCGGCTTCGCTCTCTGCGCGACGGGCGGGACGGCGGCGGCGCTCGCCGCCGCCGGGCTCGCCGTCAAGCACGTGCGCAAGGTGACCGAGCCCGGGGAGGGACCCACCGTCGTCGACCTGATCAGGCGCCGACGCGTCGAGCTCGTGGTCAACACGCCCGACGGCCGCGGCGCACGCTCGGACGGCTACCTCATCCGCGAGGCCGCGCTGCTCGCGCGCGTCCCGTGCGTCACGACCATGGCCGGCGCGGCCGCCGCGGTCGAGGCGATCGCGCGGGCGAGCTTCGGCGAGACCCTCTCCCTCCAGGAACGTGTCGCCCGCTCGGCTTAGGGTCGCCGGGGCCGAGCCGGTCGGTCCCTACACGCTCCTGCGGCTCGCGCGCGGTCCGCTGGAGCCCGGCATCCCCGGGCAGTTCTTCATGCTGCGGGCGACGGGGCAGCTCTTGCCGCGGCCGATGAGCCTCTGCCTCGCGCCGGCGCGGGAGCTGGCGTTCCTCGTCGATCCCGTCGGCCCGGGGACGCGAGCGCTGGCCGCGCTCGGGCCGGGGGAGCAGGTCGACGTGCTCGGCCCGCTGGGGAACGGGTTCCGGCTCGACGTCGACCGGCCGCTCCTCGTCGGCGGCGGGATCGGCCTGGCGCCGCTACCGTACCTCGCGCAGCGCCTCGGCGGGCCTCCGGCGGTCCTCGGCTTCCGAACGGAGCTCCACGCCCAGGCGGCCGCCCTCCTTCCCGGCGCGGAGGTCGTGCTCGAGCCCACCCTCGTGACCGACGCCGTCGACCCGGGCCTCGACGTGCTCGCCTGCGGGCCCGAGCCGATGTTGGAGGCCGTCCGGCGGCTCGCCCCCGACGCCCAGCTGGCGTGGGAGGCGCCGATGGCGTGCGGCTACGGCGCCTGCTACGGCTGCGTCGTGGAGATCGAGGGGCGCCTCGCCCGCCTCTGCGTCGAGGGACCTGTCCTCTCCGGCCATGTCCGGGGTCAGACCCCGGCCGTGTCCTCGGGGGCCGAGGCGGCGTGATCCTCAACGCATCCGGCTGCCTGGACGCCCTGACCGCCCCGGACGTGGCGCGCGAGCTGGACGCGTTCGTGACGAAGACGGTGACGCCGCTCCCGCGCGAGGGAAACGCACCCGTCCGGATCGCCGAGGCCGACGTCGGCATGCTCAACTCGATCGGCCTCGCCAACCCCGGGATCGACAGGTTCCTCGCCGAGGTCCTCCCGCGCCTCGTCGAGCTCGGCCCGCCGGTCTGGGTCTCCGTCGGCGGGTTCGCGCCGGGCGACTACGCCGATCTCTGCGCCCGCCTCGACGCGACCGCTGCCGCGGCGATCGAGCTGAACCTCTCGTGCCCCAACGTCGCGGCGCCCGGGGGAGAAGGCGCCGACATCGTCGCCGCCGCCCGCGCATCGACCGCAAAGCCGCTCTACGCAAAGCTTTCCCCGGCACTCCCCGAAGTCGCGGCGGTCGCGCTCAGAGCGGCCGAGGCCGGCGCGGACGGCCTCTCGCTCGTCAACACGATCCGCGGGCTCGCGCTCGATCCGGATGCCCTCGCCCCGCGCCTGAGCACGGTGACCGGCGGCCTCTCCGGGCCGGCCCTCCGCCCGATCGCCCTCGCCGCCGTGCACGCCTGCTACCGGGAGACCGGGCTCCCGATCGTGGGCATGGGAGGCGTCGCGACCGGCCGCCACGCGCTCGAGCTCATCGCCGTGGGAGCCTCCGACGTCGCCCTCGGGACCGTGCTCTTCGCCGACCCCGGCGCGCCCGCGCGTGTCCGGCGGGAGCTGGCCGACGAAGCGGCGCGACGCGGCTTCGACGATCCTTCGTCGGCTCGCGGCGCGGCGCACGAGCCGAAGGGGAGGAGCACGTCCGACGCCGTTGGCGCCCCTGACAACGCAGCGCGCGAGAGGTCGCTACCGGTCCGCTTGAAGGTCTGAGGGGCGCTGTTAGAATGCCGCGCCATGCAGGGCACGAAGACGCAGGTCCAGGCGCCGCTGCGCTCGTTGGATCAGCGAATGGACGCGCTCCGGCGGGCCAACGAGATCCGCGTCAAGCGAGCCAAGCTGAAGAAAG
>DATBJE010000246.1:0-7411 GCA_036556565.1 Gaiellaceae bacterium | reverse complement strand
CGCGCAGAGGATCGCGGTCACGATCCAGAAGCGCACCATGATCCTCGTCTCCGACCACGCCTTCATCTCGAAGTGGTGGTGGAGCGGCGCCATGAGGAGGACCCGCCGACCGAACCACTTGAAGCTGACCACCTGGACGATGACCGACAGCGCCTCGATCACGAAGATGCCGCCGATGAGGATGAGGAGCGACTCGGTCTTCGTCATGATCGCGAAGGCCGCGAGCGCGCCCCCGAGGCCCATGGAGCCCGTGTCGCCCATGAAGACCTGGGCGGGGAAGGCGTTGTACCAGAGGAAGCCGATCGAGGCCCCGACCAGGCTCGCGCCCAGGATCGCGAGATCGAGGTCGACCTGGTCCGCGCGCCCGATCGCGCGGATCGAGGCGAGGGCGGCGACGAGGCTCATCGCCGTGTAGGTGAGGATGGCGATCGTCGTCGTCCCGGCGGCGAGGCCGTCGATCCCGTCGGTGAGGTTCACCGCGTTCGAGGCGCCGGCGATGATGAAGAAGAGGAGGACGTACCAGCCCCAGGAGAGGGGCACGGACACGCCGAGGAGCGGCAGGTAGACGTCCGTCGACAGCGGGTCGTCGAGCCCCCGCTCGGCGACGACGGCGACGACGACGGTGATCGCGCCCAGCCAGATGAGCTTCCAGCGGCCCGCGAGGCCCAGCGAGCGGCGCCTGGAGACCTTCGTCCAGTCGTCGACGAACCCGATCGCGGCGCAGCCGAGGGTGACGAAGAAGGCGGTGACCGCCGGGACCGTCCGGTCGGAGAAGATGAGGAACGGCACGGCCATCGCGATCATGATCAGGAGGCCGCCCATCGCCGGCGTGCCCTGCTTGACGACGTGCCCCTTCGGCCCCTCCTCGCGGATCTGCTGGCCGAACTCGTTCTTGCGCAGGAAGCCGATGAACTTCGGGCCGGAGATGATCGAGATGACCATCCCGAGGACGCCCGCCAGCAAGACCTCGACCATACCGGGAGCCTAGATTCGGGCCGGGACGACGGCGACGGCCTCGGCGATGACCTCGAGGCCCATCGCGCGGGAGCCCTTCACGAGGACGCAGTCGCCTGGCTGGAGGACGCCGCGGAGGAGGGCGAGCCCCTGCTCGACGGTCGGGGCCCAGCGCGTCACGGGGATGCCGCGCGCGCCTGCGAGATAGCCGCGGGAGAGGGGGCCGACGGCCACGAGCACCTCCACCCCGGCTCGCGCCGCGGCGGCGCCGACCTCCCGGTGGTAGGCGGGAGCGCCGGGCCCGAGCTCGGCCATGTCGCCGAGGACGGCCACCTTCCGGCAGTCGGCGGCCCGCTCCGCCAGGTGCTCGAGCGCCGCGGCCATGGAGAGCGGGTTCGCGTTGTAGCAGTCGTTGAGGAGCACGCCCCCGCCCGGGAGCGGGACCTCCTCGCCGCGCAGGCGGGAGAGCTGGACGTGGCGCGCGCCCTTCTGCAGCTTGCCGAGGGGAAGGCCGAGCGCGTGGTACGCGGCGATCGCCGCGAGGGCGTTCGTGGCGTTGTACCGGGAGCCGAAGCTGAACTCGAGCGTCAGCGGGCGTCCGAACGCCTCGACCTTGATCCGGGCGCTGCCGTCCCGTGCGGCGAAGTAGGAGAGGGAGACATCGCCGCCGTCCCCGAAGCGGGCGATCTCGATGTCGGCGCGGCGGAGATACGGCTCCAGGTAGGCCTCGCCGGCTGGGACGACGGCGGTCCCCCGGGGGGGCAGGCTCTCGATCAGCTCGGCCTTCGCCTGCGCGACGCGCTCGATCGTCCCGAGGAGCTCGAGGTGGACCGGGCCGACGCTCGTGACGATCCCGACGTCCGGCCGGGCGACCTCGCAGAGCTCCGCGATCTGGCCGAGCCCCCGCATGCCCATCTCGAGGATCGCGACCTCGGTGTCCTCCTCGAGCCGGCACAGCGTGAGCGGGAGCCCGATCTCGTTGTTCTGGCTCCCCTCCGCCACGACGGTGGGAACGTGCGGCGCGCACAGGGCGCCAAGGATGTCCTTCGTCGACGTCTTCGCGGTCGAGCCCGTGACCGCGACGACCTTCGCCCGCGAGCGTTGCCGCACCGCATGGCCGAGCGAGGCGAGCGCGCCGAACGCGTCCTCCGGGACGAGCGCCGCAGTCGCTCCCGTCCCCAGCGCGTCCTCGACGAAGTCGACGCCACCGCCCACGGCGACGAAGAGGTCTCCCGGGCCGGCGCGACGGGAGTCGATGACGACCCCGGTGACGCGCTCGGCGCCGTCGGCCCGCTCGAGGCGTCCGGGGGCGAGCTCCTCGATCTCGTCGAGCGCGAGCGGGATCATGCGGCAGCTCCGAGGCGCCGGAGAGCGTCGCGGGCAACTTCACGGTCGTCGAAGGGGATCGTGCGGTCGCGAAACTCCTGTCCCTGCTCGTGGCCCTTGCCGGCGATGACGACGACGTCGCCGTCCTCCGCCGTCTCGATCGCGCTCGCGATGGCAGCCGCCCGGTCGGGCTCGATCTGGTAATCGCCGCTCATCCCGCCGAGGATCTCCTCGATGATGGCGAGGGGCTCCTCGCTGCGAGGGTTGTCGGAGGTGACCACGGCGACGTCGGCGAGGCGGCTGACGACCGCGCCCATGAGCGGACGCTTCGCGCGGTCGCGGTCGCCGCCGCAGCCGAAGACGCAGACGACGCGCCCCTCGGCGAGCGCACGCGCCTCCGCGAGGACGTTCTCGAGCGCTTCGGGCGTGTGTGCGTAGTCGACGATGACGGCGAAGGGCTGGCCCTCCTCGACGGCCTCGAACCTCCCCGGGACGCCGGTGACGTGCTCGATGCCCCGCACGATCGCCTCGTCGTCGATCCCGAGCAGCCGCGCCGCGGCGATCGCGCCGAGGACGTTCTCGACGTTGAAGCGGCCGCGGAGACGAGGGCGCACCGCGAGGCCGCCGGCCCGGAAGCTCGTCGCCGAGGGCGCCAGCTCGAGCTCTCCGGGGCGAATCTCCGCCTCCGAGTCGAGGCCGAACGTCAGGAGCGTCGCGCCGAGCTCTCGCAGCTCGTCCGCCAGCCTGCGGCCGTAGGGGTCGGCGACGTTGACCGCGGCGGGAGGACGGCTTCCGTCGACGTCGGGCTCGGTGAAGAGGCGTCGCTTCGCGTCGTAGTAGGCCTCGAGCGTCCCGTGGAAGTCGAGGTGGTCCTGCGAGAGGTTCGTGAAGACGAGCACGCGGAAGCGCGTCCCGACCAGACGCTTCAGCTCGGAGGCGTGTGAGGACGCCTCCATCGCGCAGCTCGCGTCGCCGGCGTCGAGCATCTCGCGGAACGTCCGCTGGAGGTCGACGGCCTCCGGCGTCGTGCGCGTGACGGCGCGCCGCTCGCCGCCGATCCGCATCTCCACCGTGCCGAGAAGGCCCGGGCGGCGGCCGGCGGCAGCGAGGATCGAGTAGAGGAGGAACGCCGTCGTCGTCTTGCCGTTCGTCCCGGTGACGCCCGCGACCTCGAGCTCGCGTGTCGGCTGTCCGAAGAACGTGTCGGCCGCGAGCGCCATGGACAGCCGGGCATCGCGGACGAGGACTTGCGGGACGGCGAGGTCGAGGGGCCGCTCGACGACGAGGGCGGCCGCGCCCCGCGCGACCGCGTCCGGCGCGAAGTCGTGGCCGTCGGCGCGCTCGCCGGGGACGCAGACGAAGAGTGCCCCCGGGGTGACCGCGCGCGCGTCGTAGGCGAGGTCGGCGATCGTGACGGGCCCAGCGTTCAGCGTGTCCGTCGCTCCGACGGCACGGCCGAGGGTCTCGAGATCCATGGCGGGTTCGCGCACGTGTCGCTGGCTCCTTTCGGCGCCCGCGCCGGGGTTCTTCCTCGCTTCAGCGTGCATTCTGGCGCGGTCCGCGCGCCACGGGCGCACTTTCGCCCGATACGCTCGAAGCGGAGGGAGGTCCGCGGCGGCCCCAGGCACGCCTCAGTGTCGGGCGTCGGGCGGGATGTCGAGGTACTGCAGCGCGAACTGCGCGATCTCGGCGAACACCGGCGCCGCGACGACGCCGCCCCAGATGGCGCCCTTCGGCTCGTCGACCGTCACCAGCACGACCAGGCGCGGGCGGCTCGCGGGCACGAAGCCGACGAACGACGCCACGTAGCGGGTATCCGAGTAGCCGCCGGTCGATTCCGGCTTCGCCGCGGTCCCGGTCTTGCCGGCCACCTTGTATCCGGGGATCTGCGCGGGTGTCCCGGAGCCCTCCTGGACGACGCCGCGGAGCATCTTCGTCAGCTCGGTCGAGGTCCGCGGCGAGAGGACCCGGCGTTTCTCCGGCACAACCGGCTTCTCCCCCTCGATCCGGTCGACCAGGTGCGGCTGCACCCACACGCCCTCGTTGGCGATGGCGCCGTAGGCGGCGGCCATCTGGATCGGCGTCACGGCGATGCCCTGCCCGATCGGGACGTTCCCGATCGTCGAGCCCGACCACTTGTCGGGCGGCAGGACGATGCCGCGCGTCTCGCCGGGGAAGTCGATGCCCGTCTTGCGCCCGAAGCCGAACCGGTCGATCCACTCGGTCAGGCGCTCTCGCTGGAGCTGGAAGGCGAGCGTGACGACCCCGACGTTCGAGGACTGGGAGAGGATCCGCGAGACCGTCATCGTCTGCGTCCCGCGCGGCTCGGCATCGTGGATGACTCGGTCGGCGACCTGGAGCTTGTAGGGCAGCCTGAACTTCGTCGACGGCGTGACGATGCCCGACTCGAGGACGCCACCGATCGTCACGACCTTGAACGTCGAGCCGGGCTCGTAGGTGTCCGTCACGGCCCTGTTCCGCAGCCGGTCGGGCTCCCAGCGCGCGACGGTCGGGAAGATGTTCGCGTCGAACCCCGGCTCGACGGCGTCCGCGAGCACGGCGCCGGTCCGCGGGTCGAGGACGACGGCCGTCGCCGCCTGCGCGCTCCACCTCGCCCGCGTGCGCTTGAGGATGCGCTCGACCTGTCCCTGGAGCGAGTGGTCGACGGTCAGGTATGCGTCCTTCCCGTCCACGGCCGGATCCGAGTCGATGACGTCGATCGTGCGGCCGAACGGATCGCGGACGATCGTCTTCGTGCCGTCGTGGCCCGACAGCGTCTTGTCGAGCTCGAGCTCCAGCCCGGAGAGGCCCTTGTTCTCGATGCCGGCGTAGCCGACGACCTCCGATGCCACCGCCTCCTGCGGGTACGCACGGCGTTCCTCGGGGTAGAAGCCGAAGCCGGCGATCTTCCGCGCCTCGAGCGCCTGCGCCTGGTCGGTGTCGGCCTTGCGCGCGACGTAGACGAACCCCTTCGACCGGTCGGCCAGCAGCGGGTAGAGCTCGTCGGGGTTGACCCCGAGGGTCTCGCCCGCGGCGACGGCGGCCGCGCGTGGATCGGTGATCTGGCGCGGGTTCGCGTAGACGGTAGTCGCCCGCTCCCCGATGGCGAGCTGGACGCCGAGCCGGTCGTAGATCGTCCCGCGCCGCGCGGGCACGTCGATCCCCTCCCGGTTCTGGCTCGTCGCCATCTGGTCGAGCGCCTGCGCCTTCACCGCCTGGAGCCACGCCACGCGGGCGAACGCGGCCGCGAAGACGATGGCGAATACCGCCACGACCAGCCGGAGGCGCCTGTTCGCCTGGCGCACGGGCGGCTACTCCTCGACGCGTGCGAGGCGGATGTACGTGGGCTGCTCGGGACGGACGAGCCCGTACCGGCGCACCGCGATCGCCTCGATCCGGCCGGCGGCCGCGGCCCGGGAAAGCTCCGCGTCGAGCGCGTCGCGCTTGGCCGAGAGGTCGTCCCCCTGGCGCTCGAGCTCCTCCGCCTGCATGTTCAGGCGCAGCGCCCCGACGTTGAGCGCGACGATGCCCGCGAGGAGCGCGGCCACGAGCGCGATCCAGACCACGCTCCCGGCGAGGCGCGGACGGGGCGCGCTCTTCCGCCGCGGCGCGGGGCGCGGCTCCGCGCGCGGGCGGCGCGGCTGGGGCGCGCGGCGCGGGCTCGGCTGGGCACGGGCCGCTGCGGAGGCCATCAGGCCTTCACCGCCACCCGGAGGCGTGCCGACGACGCGCGCGGATTCTCCGCCGTCTCGGTGGGCGAGGGCCTCACGGCCTTGCGCGTGACTAGGCGAAGGGCGGGCTCCTTGCCGCAGACGCACACGGGCAGGTCGGGCGGGCACGTGCATCCCTTCGCCTGCGCCGCGAAGAACCGCTTCACGATCCGGTCCTCCAGCGAGTGGAAGCTGATGACGGCGATGCGGCCGCCCGGCCGGAGGAGGCGGAGGGCCGCGGGGAGCGCCGCCTCGAGCGACTCGAGCTCCTCGTTGACGACGATGCGGAGAGCCTGGAAGACGCGCTTGGCGGGATGGCCGTCGCCGAAGCGGCGCGGGGCCGGGATGGCGGAGCGCACGACCTCGACGAGATCCGACGTCCGCTCGAAGGGCTGCTCCTCCCGGCGGCGAACGATCGCCCGTGCGATCTGGCGCGAGAATCGCTCCTCCCCGTACCGGCGAAAGATGTCCGCGAGCTCGCGCTCGCTGGCGTCGTTGACGATGTCGCGCGCGGACCGCGGAGCAGACGGGTCCATCCGCATGTCGAGCGGGGCGTCCGCCGCGTACGAGAAGCCACGCTCCGGGCGGTCGATCTGCATGCTCGACACACCGAGGTCGAGCAGGATCGCGTCCGCCTCCATGCCGTTGTCGGCGAGCTGGCCGAGCACGACGGCGAAGTCGCCTCGGAGGAAGCGCGCCTGCACCTGGGCGCGCCGCTCCAGCCGCTCGAAGTACGGGCGCACCGAGGCGTCCTTGTCGATCGCGATCAGGCGGCCGCGGCCGACGAGGTCGGCGGCCAGGAGCTCGGCGTGGCCGCCGGCGCCGAAGGTGGCGTCGATAACCGTTTCGCCGGGCTCGACGGCGAGCAGCTCGCGCACCTCGTCCGCGAGGACGGGGACGTGGTCAGCTGTCTCGTGCAGCAAGGCGCTCCGCAACAACCTCCGCCCTCCCTTCGACCTCCTCGAGCTGCGCCTCCCACGCGCGCCGGTCCCAGACCTCGAGGGAGTCCCCGATGCCCGCGACCACGACGTCCTTGGTGAGGCCGACCCGCTTCATGAGCCCGGCCGGGAGCGTGACGCGCCCCTGACGATCGAGCTCCGCCTCGACGCCCGCCGAGAAGAGGTAGCGCCGCAGCTGGCGCGCCTCCCGGCTGAACTGGTCGAGGCCCGACATCTGCGAGACGACGAACTGATCCCAGCCGTCCTTCGTGTAGACGGCGAGACACGGGTCGATGCCCCGCGTGACGACCACGCCGTCGGCGAAGGCCGGCCGGAAGCGGGCCGGCAGCGTGAGGCGATTCTTGCCGTCGATCGTGTGCTCGTACTCGCCGAGAAGCACCGGAACACGCCCTCCGTCGCTACCACTTCGCCCCACTTTAGACCACGATCCCCCACTGCGCAACCCCTGCGGCACAATGGCGA
>DATBJE010000245.1:0-4235 GCA_036556565.1 Gaiellaceae bacterium | reverse complement strand
GGGATCGTCGGCAACAACCCGAAGGCGCTCGCCGGGACGCTCGACATCGACTCCTCGGTGAAGGCCGCGCGGTTCGTCCGCACGTGCGACGCGTTCAACATCCCGCTCGTCACGTTCGTGGACGTGCCCGGCTTCCTCCCCGGGACGGCACAGGAGTGGGGCGGGATCATCCGCCACGGCGCCAAGCTCCTCTACGCGTACTCCGAGGCGACCGTGCCGAAGATCGCGCTCATCACGCGGAAGGCCTACGGCGGCGCGTACGACGTCATGAGCTCGAAGCACATCCGCGCCGACTTCAACTTCGCCTGGCCGACGGCCGAGGTCGCGGTCATGGGCCCCGAGGGGGCGGTGAACATCGTCTTCCGGAAGGAGCTCGACGAGGCGGACGACCCGGACGCCCGCCGCGCCGAGCTGATCGCCGACTACAAGGCGCAGTTCGCCAACCCGTACACGGCCGCCGAGCGGGGCTACGTCGACGACGTGATCGAGCCGAGGCGCACGCGCTCCGTGCTCTGCGACGCGCTCGCGACGGCGCTGACGAAGCGCGAGCGCCGGCCGCCGCGCAAGCACGGGAACGTCCCGCTCTAGGGCTCCCCCTCCACCCATTCGACGTCCCTGGCCGCGAGCGGCAGGCTGACGGTCGCGCCCGTGACCGGCGAGACGAGCAGCAGCTCGGTCGGCGTGGCCACCGCGGCGAGGTCTCCGCCGGGCTGCCAGGCCACCGCCCACCCCTTCGGGACGGTGAGCGCGCGCCGGGCGCCTTGGTTGAAGAAGACGACTCCTCGCTCCGTGCGCGCCGCGACCATTCCGGTGCTCGCACGGAGCCCTTCGTTGACCCTCGCGTCGAGCGGCGCCGCCTCGAGGAGCGTCCCGTCGGTCGTCATGAGCGCGACGGTCGTACGATCGCCGGAGCGCACGACGGCCCAGAAGAGGTCGTCGTCGCGCCAGGCCACCTCCTCGAGCGCCGAGGGGCGGCCGAAAAGCTCGCCGAGCCGCTGTCGCGACAGGAGGCGCTGCTGCACCAGGCCCGAGCCACGCAGGAAGAGCTCGCCGTCACGGATGAAGGTCAGCCGTCCGTCCGGCGTCCACGCCGGGGCGCAGCCGCGAAGGGTGTAGACGACCTCGTTCTCCGTGACCGTCGTCACGTCCCTCGAACGGGCGCAGGCGGCCGTCCGGCGACCGCCTCCCGGCTCCGGGACGGTGGCGTCGTCGAGGACGGCGCCGTCCTCGTCGACGCCGAAACGGCAGGCGCTCGGCCGGCCCGGCGGATGCTCGGCCCACCTGAGGGAGGGGAGCTCGATCGCGCGGAGGGTGCAGCCGCCGGCCTCCGGGAGCGTGACGAGAAGCCGTCCCGTCGCGGCGAGGCCCCCGACCGCGGCACGGGTCTTCGCGTCCTGCTCGAGGGACTGCGGGGTGGACGACCCGCGCCAGGCGAGGTCACGGGCGACGATCGGAAGCCGACGCTCACCGCGGCCGTCCCGCGTTCGGAAGACGACGACGCCGGCATCCGTGGCAACGGCGGCCCACCTGTCGTCCCACGACCATGCGACCGATCGGTAGCCGGTCAGGAAGGGCGCCTGGAGGGCGTCCCCCCGCCGATTCAGCAGGACGAAGTCGTCACCGACTCCGAGTCCGATGAGACCGCCGCGGGGGCTGATGTGAAGGCCCGAGAGCCTGGCCTTGTCGCCGAACTGCATCCGTACGAGCCGGTGCCCTTCGTAGATCGCGAGCAGGGTCTGGCGCGGGCCCGAGATCGCCCCCTCGAGGATGACGACGGCGTGCTGAGCGTCGAGCCAGCCGAGCTCCCGGACGGTCACCGGCAGGACGTGGCCGTGGTCGGGCACGAGTGGGTGGGCGCGCACGGCCGCCGCGAAGTCGTCCTGCGAGAGGAGGACGCGGCCGCCGGGCCATGCGCGCACGGCCCCGTCGGCGACGTACGTCAGCGTCCCGTCCGGCCGCCACGCCGCCGCCGTGCCGGCGACCCGCGGTCCGTAGGGCTCGTGCCCCGAGGTGACGAAGATCCAGCCCTTCTCGACCCGGAAGAGGAAGTCGCCCACGGGGTCCCAGCCGCTCGGGGGCGCGCTCACGCTGGTGGCGTCGGGCGAGAGGACGAAACGGCACGCGTGCCAGCTCGGCGCGCCGACCCCGAGGAGCGTCGGCAGGCGGGCCGCCTTGAGCGTGCAGTCGTCGTCCGTGTAGTAGAGGACGCCGCCCGGCACGCCGTCGACGATCGGGCGGGCGTCCGAGCGCGGCTCGGTCGACGTCGAGGTCGTCGGCGCCGGCTGGGAGGCGGCCGTGGGCTCCCCGTCGCCGCGGAGGGCGTCGACGATCGCCGCGACAGCGATGACCGCTACTGCGATTCCGACGAACCAGGTTCCCCGCCGGCCCATGGGCCGAGAATACGCCGGCGCCCGGGCAAGCGGACACCCGTCGCCGCGAAGACGAGGAGGACCGAGCCGAGGGCGATGACGACGTCGCCGACCGAGAAGACCGTCGCCAGCGGGACCCAGTCGGGGGCGGCGAAGCGGTCGACGAGCCAGGGGAGCGTCGGATCCGGGGCGGCGACGCTGTTGTGCTTGACGACGAAGTCGAGGCCGGCGGCCTGCATCGCCTCCGGGGTGGCCGGCATCCGGCCGCCGTTCGCGAGGATCGCGGCGAGGTTGAGCGCCATGCCGAGCGCGACGACCTGGGCGCCGAGGAGGTGCCGGTTGAGGGCGGCGGCCGCCAGCAGGCAGCCGTAGGAGACGAGCCAGAGCGTCTTCGCGGCGTCGTCGCCGGTCGTCCAGGGGAGGAAGGCGAAGGGGAAGGCGACGACCTGGATGCCGACGGCCAGGAAGAAGAGCCAGAGGCCGCGGAGCCGCAGCGCGGCCAGGCGTCCGGGGCGGCCCCCGAGCGCGAAGGCGATCGGCAGGGCGACGAGGATCGGCAGGAGCTGCGCCATCAGGCGGTCGCCCCGGCCGCGCGCAGCCGCCGCGGCGCAGCAGTCCGCGCGATTGCCCGCTCGAGCGCCGCCACGATCGCCGGGTCGAACTGCGACCCGGACCGCCGCCGCAGCTCGGCGAGCGCCTCCTCCTGGCCGAAGGCCGGCTGGTAGCTCCGGTCGGTGGTGATCGCGTCGAAAGCGTCGGCCACGAGGACGATGCGCGAGCCGAGGGGGATCGCCTCGCCGGCGAGCCCGTCGGGGTAGCCGGTCCCGTCCCAGTGCTCGTGGTGGTGGAGGACCCACGTGTCGACGGGCTCGACGCCCAGGCCCTCGAGGAGCGAGTGGCCGAAGTGGACGTGGGCGCGCACGAGGCGGCGCTCGTCCTCGTCGAGGGGGCCGGGCTTCCCGAGGACGGTGTCGGGGACGCCGATCTTGCCGACGTCGTGCAGCAGGCCGGCGAGCCTGAGCTGCTCGACGAGCTCCGGCTCGCTGCCGAGCTCGCGCGCGATCTGCTCGACGAGCCGGGCGACCGACTGCGAGTGCTCGCCCGTGTACGTGTCCTTCGAGTCGACGACCTTGATGAGGTTCTCTGCCGCCCGCAGGCGCGCCTGGCGCTCGGCCATCTCGGCGAGCTCGTTCGGCGAGTAGATGCGGACGACCGTCGGGCTGTAGATGCACGAACGGTTCTTGCCGTGCCGCTTCGCCCAGTAGAGCGCGCCGTCGGCCACCTTCTGGAGCTCGGCCGCGTCCCCGGCGTTCTCCGGGAAGGAGGCGACGCCGACGCTGATCGTCAGGGGGCGGTGGTGGGGGAACTCGGTGGCGGCGATGCGGTCGTGCAGGCTCTCGACCAGCCGGTAGGCGGCCTCGCCGCTTCCCTCAAGCAGCAGCGCGAACTCGTCGCCGCCGAAGCGAAACGCCGCGACGCCGTCGTCGGCGCCGGGGAAGAGGCCGGCGAGCTGGACGAGGATCTGGTCGCCGAGCGGGTGGCCGTAGCGGTCGTTGACGCCCTTGAACTCGTCGACGTCGACCAGGCAGAGGGAAACCTCGGCCTCGGCCTCGCCCGCCCGCTCGAGGGCGTCGCGCAGCCGCGTCTGGTAGGAGCGGTGGTTGCCGAGGCCGGTGAGGCTGTCGGTGAGCGCGTCGCGCGTGGCGACCTTGGTCGAGTGCGCGGTGCGCTGGTAGAGCGTGAGCGTGAAGAGGGGGCCGGCGAGGAGGACGAGGAGCCGGGGATCGGTCGCCCACAGCGACGCGGCGAGCGCGGCCAGGAAGGCCATGATCACGAAGGCCGGGCCCGAGTGGCGGATGTTGTCGC
>DATBJE010000244.1:0-4903 GCA_036556565.1 Gaiellaceae bacterium | reverse complement strand
AGCGACTGGTCGCGGCCGGTGAGATCGAGGATGCGCCGGGTGATCTCGAGGTTCGTCTCCTCGTGCCCGCCGCCGACGTTGTAGACCTCGCCCGGGGTGCCCCTCTCCATCACGGTCCAGATGCCCTCGCAGTGGTCCTCGACGTGGAGCCAGTCGCGCACCTGCCTTCCGTCGCCGTAGACGGGGAGGGGCTCGCCGTCGAGTGCGTTCGTCACAAACAGTGGGACGAGCTTCTCCGGATACTGGTTCGGGCCGTAGGAGTTCGAGCCCCGCGTGATCGAGGCGTTCACGCCGAACGTCCGCACGTAGGCGGGAACGTGGAGGTCCCCTGCCGCCTTGGCGACGCTGTATGGGCTCGAAGGGCTCACCGGATCGGTCTCCTTCGCCGAGCCGCCGCGCTCGAGGTCGCCGTAGACCTCGTCGGTCGAGACCTGGACGAACCTTGCCCCGGTCCGGCGCACCTCCTCCAGGAGGACCTGCGTCCCGAAGAACTCGGTGCGCCCGAAGTCGGTGGCGCCGAGGATCGAGCGGTCGACGTGCGTCTCGGCGGCGAGGTTGACGATCGCCTTGCAGCCCTCGGCCGCCCTCGCGACGATCTCGGGGTCGGCGACGTCCCCGACGACGAGCTCGCAGTCGACGCCGTCGAGGTTCTCACGCCGGCCCGAGTACGTGAGCTTGTCGAGCACGATCACCTCGTCGCCGCCGCCGACGAGGCGCTTGACGAAGTGGCTGCCGATGAACCCGCAGCCGCCGGTGACGAGGATCCGCATCACTCTGATCCTAGATGCGTCCGAGGCGAGCGAGGCACTCGCGCAGCCCTTCCCGCCAGTGGGGAAGCCTTGGCGCGCCGTCGCGCTCGCTGCGGAGGACCGAGTACGCCGGTCGCGGCGCGGGCCGGCCGAGCTCCTCGCTCGAGATCGGGACGACGGCGCAGTCGAGCCTGGCCTCCTCGAAGATCGCCTTCGCGAGCTCGGCCCAGGTGCAGTCTCCGTCGGCCGCGAGGTGCCAGACGCCGTGCGGGAGCGCGATCAGCTCCCGCGTCGCGGCGGCGAGGTGGCCGACGTAGGTGGGACAGCCGCGCTGGTCGTCGACGACGCGCACCTCGTCGCGCTCCTCGCCGAGGCGCAGCATCGTGCGGACGAAGTTCGTCCCCGTAGGGCCGAAGAGCCAGGAGCTGCGGACGATCCATCCTTGCCGCACCTCCTGCTCGCCGAGGAGCTTCGTGCGCCCGTAGGCCGAGAGCGGGCCCGTCGCGTCCGACTCGACGTACGGCTCGCGCTTCCGCCCGTCGAAGACGTAGTCGGTCGAGTAGTAGACGACGGGGGCCCCGAGCGCGGCGACGTTGGCGGTGCCCCCGGCGTTCACGCGGCGCGCGCCCGCCTCGTCCTCCTCGGCCCCGTCCACGTTCGTCCACGCAGCCGCATGGAGCACGAGCGAAGGTGCGTAGCCGAGCGCGATCGGCTCGGTGACGTCGAGCTCGGCGCGCGTGCGCGCGTCGGCCTCGGGGAAGGCCTCGCGGAGGGCGGCCCCGAGCTGGCCGCCCGCGCCGGTTACGAGGACGCGTCTCTCTTCGAGAGGATCGGGGACTGCGTGCTCCAGAGGTGCTTGATCCTGGGGTCGTCCCACGGGATCCCGTGCTCGTCGGGGTCGGCCGGGTCGAACTCGCGGGTGACGTGGTAGCAGAAGATGAGATCGGTGAGCGCTTCGAATCCGTGCGCGTGGTGGCCCGGCACGTAGACGGCCACCGGGTTCTCGTCGCCGATGTCCGCGGTGAAGACCTCGTCCGTCTCGCGGTCGAGGACGACCACTCGCGCGGTCCCGGTGAGGCAGACGAAGAGATCGTCCTGGCCGCGCTCGTGGTAATGAAGCCCGCGGACCACGCCCTGCCGGGAGAACGAGACGTTGGTCTGCACCGTGCGGTTGGGGAGCAGGCTCTCGCGCCGGATCTCCATCAGCCAGCCGCGCTCGTCCCGGAAGGGCCGCAGGGACAGGATCTCGAGGCCGGGGATCACGGGGCCTTGTTCGCCCCCGTCTCGTCGACGAGCTCCCCGATCCGCGCCAGCGCCTCGTGGGTGCCCGCGTCGCGCCACCACCCGCGCACGCGCGCGCAGGTCAGCCGGCGCTGCTCGGCGTAGCTCCGGTTCACGTCCGTGATCTCCAGCTCTCCCCGCGACGACGGCGCGAGGCCGCGGATGATGCCGAAGACGTCGGGCGGGAAGCAGTAGAGGCCGACGACGGCGTCCTGCGACGGTGGGCTCTCGTAGCGGGTGTCGACGACGCCCGCCTTCTCGACGACGTCCACGACGGCGCCCCCGTCGGCGTACACGACGACGCCGAAGCGCTCGGGGTCGGGAACCTCCTTCACGAAGATGAGCGCGCCCTCCGGGTCGCCGGCCCACTCCCTGACCGCGTCGGCCTCGGCGTACTCGAAGATGTTGTCCCCGAGGCAGACCACGAGGCCTTCCCCGGCGGCGAAGGACTCGGCCATCCCGACGACCTGCGCGATCCCGCCCGATTCCGTCTGCACCTTGTAGGTGAGGTCGAGGTCGAATAGGGGCTCCTCGCCGTGCCGCTCCTTGACGCGGCCGTCGCCGAGAAGGTCGATGAAGTCCCCCGCGTGTGCCTGCCCGGTGACGATGAGGACGTCCCGGATGCCGAAGAGCTGCATCAGCTGAAGCGGGTAGTAGACCATCGGCCAGCGGCCCACCGGCAGAAGGTGCTTGTTCGTGATCCGCGTCAGCTCCTGAAGACGGGTGGCCTCCCCGCCGGCGCAGATCAACCCGCGCGCGCGTATCGGTCGGCCCTCCATGCTGCGCGGGATGCTATGTCACTCGTCGAGTGCGCCACGAAACGCCGACTCGGCCTCGTCGCCGTATACGGCGAAGACGACGCGCTCGAGCGTCCGCGGGTCGTAGTCGCGGGCGGCGGCGACCATGATCGACGCGCACTCGGGGAGCGGAAAGCCGCCGACGCCCGTCCCGAAGGCGGGCAGCGCGACCGAGCGACACTCCAGCTCGTCCGCGACCTCGAGGCAGCGGCGCGTCGTCCGCCCCACGAGGTTCGCGTCGGTCCGCAGGTCCTGCCCCATGACCGCGCCGTGGATCACGTGCCGTGCGCGGAGGCGGCCGCCGGAGGTCGCGACGGCGTCGCCGATCTCGATCGGCCCTTTCGCCATCGCCTCGCGCTCGATCTCCTCGCCGCCTTCGCGCTTGATCGCCCCGGCGACCCCCGCCCCCATCCAGAGATGGTTGTTGGCCGCGTTCGCGATCGCGTCGACGTCGAGCGAGGCGATGTCGCCTTCGACAACCTCGAGCTCCACGTCGGCCAGCTTACTAGCGGCCACTCGGACTGGGCGCTGGCCTCGCCTTCGGCGCAAGCGGCGAGGGCTTCACCCGGAAGACCTTCGCCACGCCCGCGGGCAGCCACCAGTTCCAGCGCCCGAACAGCGCCATCGCGCTCGGCACGAGCAGCGCCCGGACGATCGTCACGTCGATGAGGATGGCCATCGCGAGGCTGAAGCCGAACTGCTGCAGGCCGACGATCGACCCGGCGACGAACCCCATGAACGCGGCGAACATGACCAGGCCGGCCGCGGTCACGATGCGGCCCGTCTTGGCGAGACCCTGCGAGACCGCGTGGACGTTGTCGTGCGTCGCGTCCCATTCCTCGCGCATGCGGCTGACTAGGAACACCTCGTAGTCCATGGAGAGGCCGAACACCATCGCGAAGACGAAGACCGGGATCCAGCCCTCGATCTGGTCGAAGGAGATGAGCCCGAACCAGTCGGCGGCGCCCCACTTGAAGAAGACGACGCTGAGGCCGTAGGCGGCGCCGATCGAGAGCAGGTTGAGGACGATCGCCTTGAGCGGGATGAGCACCGAGCGGAAGGCGCGCAGGAGCACGACGTACGTGAGGACGAGCACGCCGAGGACGAGCCAGGGGAAGGACCCGTAGGTGAGGTCGAGAAAGTCCACGCCGCCCGGCGGGCCGCCGCCGGCGTAGACGGCCACGCCCTGCGGGAAGCCCGCCACCGGGACGATGTCGTCCCGCAGCCGATCGACGAAGTGGAGCGCCGCGGGCGAGCCGTACTCGCTCTTCCCGGTCACCTGCACCTGCAGGTAGCGGCCCGTCGGGTCGACGGACTGGGTGCTCTGCGGGTCGAACGTGACCGCAGCGACCTCCGGGTCGGCTTTCAGCCCCTGCTCGAGCCGTCCGAGCGCAGCCTGGACGGCCGGATCCTCGGCGCCCCCGTCTCGGCCCGTGTCGATCGCGAGCTGCGTCGGGGCGAGCGCGCCCTCGCCGACCGCGCTCGAGATGATGTCGAGCCCCTGGACGCCCTCGAGGTCCTGCGGGATCCCCTTGTTCGAACCCGGCCCGACCTCCATCGTCAGCACCGGTAGGGCGAGGATCACCAGGAACGTCGCGGTTCCGGCGGCGAAGACCGCCGGGCGGCGCATGATCTGCCGCGAGAGCCTGATCCAGAAGTTCGACTCCTGGTCCTCGCGCCGCTCGACCACGCGCTTGGGGATGAGCCGCACGCGGTCGAGCTTCGCAGCGAGGAACCAGAGCAGTACCGGCAGGAGCGTCACCGCGCAGATGACCGAGACGAGCGGGATGACGAGGCCGCCGATCCCGAAGCCGCGCATGAACGGGAGCGGCATGAAGAGCATGAGGGCGAGGCCGATCCCGACCGCCGTCCCGGAGAAGACGACGGCGCGACCGGCGGTCGCCATCGTCCTGACGACCGCGTCCTCCTTCGAGTCGGCCTTCGCCAGCTCCTCGCGGTAGCGGTACACGACGAGGAGCGAGTAGTCGATGGCGATGCCGAAGCCGATGAGCATGACCAGGTTCTGGAGGTACGTGGTCAGCTCCATGAAGTTGGCGAAGATCCAGATGATCCCGA
>DATBJE010000243.1:0-8804 GCA_036556565.1 Gaiellaceae bacterium | reverse complement strand
GCGCTGGTAGAGCGTGAGCGTGAAGAGGGGGCCGGCGAGGAGGACGAGGAGCCGGGGATCGGTCGCCCACAGCGACGCGGCGAGCGCGGCCAGGAAGGCCATGATCACGAAGGCCGGGCCCGAGTGGCGGATGTTGTCGCGGAGCTGCGCGCGGAGGGGCGCTCCCTGGACGATGGCGAGCGCGCCGCAGACGAGGACGACGTTGACGGTGACGTAGGCGGCGCCGCCGACGAAGGCGTAGAGCGTGAGACGGAGGGGATCCGGCTCGCCCGCCGAGCCGAGCAGGAAGGTCGGGAGGGCCGAGGCGAACGCGGCGAGGCCGTAGACCGCGCCGTTGAAGAGGGAGCGCAGGAGCGGCCGGCGCTCCACGAGCTGGGAGACGAGGACGCCGGCGACCGCGCTCAGGACAGCGTACTCCCAGCCGAAGAGGATCTGGCTCGCGACGACGAAGACGAAGGCCAGGGAGACGACGCGCTCGTTCTCCACGTCGAGCGGGACCGGCTTCATGTCCGCGAGGAGCACGAGGCCGAAGAAGAGGAGCACGCCGACCGCCGTCGACACGTCGGGCGGCGCGAGGACGACGCTCACCAGCGCCCCGGCCACGACCGGCACGGCGACGCCGAGGACGGCGCCGATGTACCAGTAGAGCCGGGGCGGGTATCCGAGTCGGTTCATCGTGTTCGGAGACGCTTGGTGAGGGGTGGAAGCCGCTGGTCTAGAGGCCTAGTACCAGCGGAAGCCGGCGCCGGCGGCCACGGCGTATGCCGCGATCGCGCCGATGACGAGCGCCGCTCGCACGTAGTTGTGCTTCCATCGAATCACGCGCGCTCACCTCCTTCCGCATTGGAGACGTTGGCCACAGAACGCGCGCGGCCGTTGTTCCCTCCTTGAAACGGTCGCTCGGGGGCCGGGGTACAGCCCCGACCGAGGGATCAAGGAGGGCTGGAGCTCCTAGGCGCTCTCGGCGACGAGCTCGAGGCGCGGCTCGTCGAACTCGGCCCGGAAGGCCGCGACGACGCCCGGGTCGAACTGCGTCCCGGCACAGCGCTCGAGCTCCGCGATGGCGCGGTCGTGGGAGAGACGGCCGCGGTACACGCGGTCGGTCGTCATCGCGTCGTAGGCGTCGGCGACGAACAGGATCCGGGCGCCGAGCGGGATCTCCTCACCCTCCCTGCGGTCGGGATAGCCGGCGCCGTCCCAGCGCTCGTGGTGGTGGAGGACCCAGGTGGCGACGGGCTCGACGCCGAGCGAGTCGAGCATCCGGAACCCGATCTGGGGATGCCGCTCGAGCACGAGGCGCTCGGCCTCGTTCAGGGGGCCGGGCTTGCGGAGGATCTCCTCGGGGATCGCGAGCTTGCCGAGGTCGTGGAGGCTGCCCGCGAGCCGCGCCAGCTCGACGGACTCCGAGTCGAGGCCCATGCGGCGCGCGACGCGCGCCGCCAGCTCCCCGACCATGTAGGAGTGGCTGCCCGTGTAGGCGTCGCGCGCGTCCACCGCGTGCGCGAGGCTCGCCGCGGCGCGCAGCCGGGCGGCGCGATCCGGCCCTTCCGCCAGGCGCCGGAGCTCCGCGAGCTCGATGACGTCGGGCCGGTAGACCCGGACGGTGTTCTTTCCCTGCTCCTTCGCTAGGTAGAGGGCGTTGTCCGCGACGCGCACGAGCTCGCCGCGGTCGACGCCGTGCTGCGGGTACGAGGCGACGCCGGCCGACATGCTGAGCGAGTCGCCGCAGTCGAGGTCGGTCTCGGCGACGCGCTCGACCACCGAGCGGGCGACCGTGAGACCCTCGTGCTCGTCCCGGCCGGAGAGGAGGAGCGCGAACTCGTCGCCTCCGAGCCGGAATGCCTCGCCGCCCTGGCGCAGGCGCTGGGCGATCTGGGCGAGCGCGCGATCGCCGACCGGGTGGCCGTACCGGTCGTTGATCTGCTTGAAGTCGTCGATGTCGAGGAGGACGAGCGTGAGCGGGAAGCCGTCCTCCCGGGCCCGCTCGAGGTCGTGCTCGAGGCGCTCGTGGAAGTGCCGGTGGTTGCCGAGGCCCGTGAGCGGGTCGGTGAGGGCGAGCCGCATGGCCTTGAGGGCGCTGTGCACGGAGCGCTGGTAGAGCGCGATGGCGACGAGCGGCCCGACGAGCGCGGTGGCGAGGAAGGGCGACCGCTCCCACAGGACGGCGAGCATCAGGCTGACCGAGGCCATGATCGAGAACGGCCCGATCGTCGAGACGACGGAGCGGCGAAGGAGAGGCATGAACGGCTCGCGCGACCAGCGCGCGATGATCCCCGCGGTGAGCGGGATGTTGACGGCGTAGAAGCCGGCGGCGGCGAGGATCACCGCGAGGAAGAGGCGCGCGACGCCGCCCTCGTCACCCACGAGAGCGGCGGCGCAGCCCGCCGCGAGACCGCCGAGCGCGTAGACCGCGCTGTTGTAGACGAGACGGACCGTGGGACGGCGCTGGACGAGCTCGATGGCGCCCCGGGCCAGGAAGCCGATCATGACGGCCGGCGCCCAGCCGTAGACGACCGCCGCGCCGACGATGAAGACCGCGGTGAGCGACACGCCGCCCGAGGAGATGCCCTCGATCGGGACGGGATAGGCCTCGACGAACGTCGCCGCGACCGCGAGGGCGAGCACGCCGGCGAGCACCGCCGCCGACGGCTCCGAGGTGGCGAACGTCACCGCGGCCGCGACGAGCGCGACCGCCGCGGCCACCGCGACGGGCCCGAACAGCGGAAGAAGCCGGGCGTTCTCTCTCGAGATCAGGGCACCCGGCCTCCGCGCACGACCCGACACGCTCTCAGCCGAGCGAATCGGACGGAACTTCACGTTCCGGTCTTACCAGTGCCAGCCCTCGCCCTCGGCGAGGAACGAGGCGAGGACCGCCGCCACCACGAGCAGGTACGACAGCTTGGCCTTCCAGTGCAGCATCCGATCTCTCCCGTTGTCTGATGCCAGGACGACCCGAAGTATCCAATCGGGCCTCCGACGGCACATCCCCCGTCGGGGGGATTGAACGAGAACCCTGGCTCTCCCCCGAAAGGGTGAGGCCGCGCGGACGGTCAGGAGAGGCCGGCCTCGCGGAGCGGCCGGCGGCCCCAGGCGAAGCGGTCCGCGTACCAGCCGCTCAGCGTCATCAGGGTCGTGCCCTGCCCGGATGAGTGGATGAACCAGCCGTTGCCGACGTAGATCCCCATGTGCATGACCTGCGCGGGCTTCGAGCTCGGGCCGCGGTCCCCGAAGAAGACGAGGTCGCCCGGCCTGAGGCCGCCGCTGCCGATCCGTTGCTTCCTCGGGAACTCGCCGCTCATCTGGTAGGTCGTCCGGCCGCGGAGGACGTTCTGGAGCTGCGGCGCGCCGGGGAAGGGGCGGAGCTTGTAGACGCGCCAGACGAAGCCGGAGCAGTCGAACCCTCCCCGGGAGGTGACGCCGAAGAGGGTCTGTCGGCCCGTCGACGTCCCGCCCCAGACGTAGGGGTAGCCGACGAGCGACACGGCCCGCGTGAGCACGCGCCGCTGCCACTCGCCGAAGGCGGGGAGGCCGAACGTGGCGGCGAGGTTCGAGACCGATTGCGCGTCCCAGGGGTCGAGCCCGAGCACGGCGGCCAGCGAGTACGCGGCCTCGGCGCGCGTCGCCTCGTCCTTGGGGCGGAGCTCGCGCGCGTCACGTGCGGCCGGGTGGTTGTAGCGGAGGCCCAGGAGGCGGGCGACGACCTCGGTGCCGAACCTCCGCGGCGGCTTCAGGCCGGCCGTGCGAGCCTGCGCCTGGAAGACGCCTGCCGACGGGCCGAGCCCGAGCGCGCGCACGAGGTCGCGGTCGAGCTCCCACATGAGCACGGTGCGGCCGGGCTCCGAGACGGGCCACGGCTGGCCCGTGAGGGTCGTGAGCGCCTGGCCGAGCTCGCCGCGCGTGAGCGGCTGGGACGGGCGGAACCCCGAGACGGAGGGGCCCATCAGCCCGTGCTCGACGACCGTCCTGATCTGCGGGCGCGCCCAGGACGCAGCCTGCGCGGGCACGGCCACGCCGAGCGCGAGCGCCAGGAGGAGAGCGACGAGCAGTCCTCGCCTCATCCCTGGCTCTATCGGAGCGACCTCCGCAGGCCTTTAATGGCGGTCGTGGAGCTGCGGTGGAGCCCGGAGCCGTCCCCGGAGGAGCGCGAGGCGCTCGCGCGGGCGCTCGCGCGCGTTCTCGCCGAGCGAGAGGATCCGCGGGGCGCCTGGTGGCGGGCCGGGGTCGGGGAGAACGTCGTGGAGGAGGACGTCACCGCGGACGGAGAGCCAGGCTGACCGCCTCTCTCCACCCGGCGAGGAGCCGCGCCGCCTCGTCCGCGTCGAGCGCCGGCTCGTAGCGGGCCTCGATCGCGCGCGCCGCCGCCACGTCGGCCGGGCCCGACCAGACCCCGACCGCCAGCCCCGCGAGGGCGGCGGCTCCGAGCGCCGTCGCCTCCCGCTCGACCGGGACCTCGACCGGCACGCGGGCGAGGTCGGCCTGGAGCTGGAGGAGGAAGGCGTTGTCCGCGGCACCGCCGTCCGCGCGCAGGAGCTCGAGCCCGCCGGCGACGGCCTCGACCACGTCGGTCACCTGGTACGCGATCGCCTCGAGGGCCGCGCGGACGACGTGCTCGCGCCGCGTCCCCAGGTGGAGGCCGGTGACGAGCCCGCGCGCCTCCGGCGCCCAGTGGGGGGAGCCGAGCCCTGCGAGCGCGGGAACGAAGTACACGCCGTCCGTCGATGCCACCGAGCGCGCCAGCGCCTCGCTCTCGCGCGCGTCCGCCAGGAGGCCGAGGCCCTCGCCCAGCCACCGGATCGCCGCGCCGGTGACGAAGATCGAGCCCTCGAGCGCGTAGGCCGCGGGCGCCTCGCCGAGGCGCCACGCGACGGTCTGGACCAGCCCCTCGCGAACGGCCCCGGGATCGTCGCCGACGTTGACGAGGACGAAGCTGCCGGTCCCGTACGTGACCTTCGCCTCGCCCCGGGCGAAGCACGCCTGGCCGAAGAGCGCCGCCTGCTGGTCGCCCGCGAGGGCGGCGATCGGCACGCGCGCGCCGAGGAGATCCGTCTCGGCGAGGACGCCGCTCGTGGCGACGACGGCGGGCAGCACGGCCTCCGGCACGCCGAAGAGCTCGAGCAGCTCCGGGTCCCAGCGGAGGCCGCGCAGGTCGAAGAGGAGCGTCCGCGAGGCGTTGGAGACGTCGGTCGCGTGAACGTCGCCGCGGCTCAGGCACCAGAGGAGCCAGGAGTCGACGGTGCCGAACGCGAGGCCCGACGCGTCGCGCTCCGAGAGGAGCCACTCGAGCTTCGTCGCGGAGAAGTAGGGATCGGGCACGAGGCCCGTGCGGTCGCGCAGGAGGTCGGCGGGGAGCTCGCGGCACCGCTCCGCGGTGCGGCGGTCCTGCCAGACGATCGCGCGGTGGATGGGGCGCCCGGTCGCGCGCTCCCAGACGATCGTCGTCTCGCGCTGGTTCGCGATGCCGATCGCGGCGAGGTCCTCCGCGCGCGCGCCCGCGTCGGCAAGCGCCTGCTCCGCGGCGGCGAGCACGGAGGCGAGGAGGTCGTCGGGGTCGTGCTCGACCCAGCCCGGGCGCGGGAAGTGCTGTCGCACCTCCCGGTAGCCGCGTCCGCGCGGGCGCAGCCGCTCGTCCACGACGAGGCAGGTCGTCCCGGTCGTCCCCTGGTCGATCCCGAGGACGAGCTCAGCCATCGACCGGCCTCTCTACACCCAGAGCTCGTAGGACTGGAGGACGAGCCAGGGGGCGAAGCCCTGGCGGCGCAGCAGCCGGAGCACGGGGAGGTTGTCCGCCTCGACGGAGAGGCCGAGCGTCTCGTCCGGGTGCTGCGACCAGTAGTCCTCGAGGACCCGCGAGAGGAGGTAGCGGCCGACGCCGCGGGAACGCTCGCTCGACTCGACCCCGAGCTGGTAGGCCCAGCGGTCGCTCGGGTCGATGCTGAGGAAGGCGATGGGGACGCCGTCGCGCTCCGCGAAGTGGACGGAGCCGGCGGCGAGGCCCTCACGCCAGGCCTCGTCCGGGAACACGCCCTCGGGGAAGGTCTCGTGGTAGAGGTGGAGCGCCGTGTCGAGGTCGGCCGCCGTCCCGGGGCGGACGTCGACTCCGGGTGGGCCCTGGTCCACCGGCCTGTGCTCCTCGGCCACGAGCCTGAAGACCGCCTTCGCGTTCCCGCGCCGGTGGAAGCCCTTGCGCTCGAGCAGCATGCGGCCCGTGATGTTCTGCGGGCCCACGGCGCCGATGACCGAGTGGCGCCCGTGCTCGACCGCGATCGCGACCGACGCGTCGACGAGCTCGCTGCCGAGCTTCTGGCCGCGGAACTCCGGGACGACGAGGGGGCCGAAGAGGTCGGCGTGCGGGAAGCCCGCTGCGATCTCGACGCCGCCGAAGGCGACGACCCGGCCGTCGTCCTCGTCCACGAGGAGCGTCGTCTCCGGCGGCTCGTCCCAGCCGTCGAGCTCGCTGTCGAGCTCGTCCTGCGTCGCCCACAGCGGGTTGCCGACGTGCTCCAGCTCGCGCATGAGCGCCCGGCGAGAGAGCTCGAGGACGGCCGGCCCGTCCTCCCTGCGGAAGCTACGCAGGCTGCTGGCCACGGAGGACGCGCGGCGCGCTCCGCGCGTAGTCGAGCCCGGAGACCCAGGTGAGGACGACCGCGACGAGCATCGCCCACCAGGCGACGTCCTCGTCGATCGCGCCTCCCGCGGCCAGCCCGCCGAGGCCCGCCGCGACCGCCTGCGCCCACGTCTTCAGCTTGCCGAGGTCGCGGGCGCCGATCACGACGCCGCGCTCGAGCGCGGCCAGGCGGAGCCCCGTGACGAGAAACTCCCGCGCCACGACGGCCGCCACCATCCACGCGGGCAGCACGTCGCCCACGAGCATGATCAGCGCGGCCACGACGAGGAGCTTGTCCGCCACCGGGTCGAGGAGCCGCCCGAGGTCGGACGTCCGCCCGGTGCGGCGCGCCCACCAGCCGTCCACCCAGTCGGTGGCCATGGCGACGGCGAAGACGGTCGTCGCCCAGTAGTCGTGGTTGGGGAAGTCCCAGGCGAAGAGGACGATCACGACGGGCACCGCCGCCGCCCGCGCGACGGTCAGCTGGTCGGCGAAGGTCATAGCGGCAGAATACGCCGGTCATGGCCGTCTTCGGAAAAGTCCTCGTCGCCAACCGGGGCGAGATCGCGATCCGGGTCTTCCGGACCCTGCGCGAGCTCGGGATCGGCGCCGTGGCCGTGTACTCCGAGGCCGACCGCGGCTCTCTCCACGTCGCGCAGGCCGACGAGGCCTTCCTCCTCGGGCCCGGCCCGCCGGGCGAGAGCTACCTGCACCAGGAGCGCGTCCTCCACGCGGCGCGGCGCGCGCGGGCGGACGCGATCCACCCCGGCTACGGCTTCCTGGCCGAGAACGCAGCCTTCGCCCGGGCCGTCGTCGAGGCGGGGCTGGTCTGGATCGGGCCGCCCGCCGACGCGATCGAGGCCATGGGCTCGAAGGTGCGGGCCCGGCAGCTGATGCGGGAAGCGGGCGTGCCGGTCGTCCCCGGCACGACGGAGCCGGTCGAGTCCGTCGACGCGGTCCTCGCCCTCGGCGAGGAGCACGGCTGGCCCCTGGCGATCAAGGCGGCCGCCGGCGGGGGCGGCAAGGGCCTCAAGGTGGTGCGGGCGCCGGAGGAGGCCGAGCGGGCGCTTGCATCGGTGCGGCGGGAGGGCGAGGCGTACTTCGCCGACGCGACGGTCTACGTCGAGCGCTTCCTCGAGGATCCGCGCCACGTCGAGGTGCAGGTGCTCGCCGACGCCCACGGCACCGTCGTCCACCTGGGCGAGCGCGACTGCACGATCCAGCGCCGGCACCAGAAGCTCGTGGAGGAGACGCCCTCGCCGGCCGTGGGCGACGAGCTCCGCGAGCGCATCGGGGCGCTCGCGGTCGACGCGGCGCGCGCCGTCGGCTACCGGGGGGCGGGCACGATCGAGGGCCTTCTGGATCGCAACGGCGACTACTTCTTCCTCGAGATGAACACGCGGATCCAGGTCGAGCATCCCGTCACCGAGCTCGTCACCGGCGTCGACCTCGTCCGCGAGCAGATCCTCGTCGCGGCGGGGGAGCCCCTCTCCTTCGCCCAGGAGGACGTGCGGCTCGTCGGTCACGCCATCGAGTGCCGGATCAACGCCGAGGACCCCGCGAACGGGTTCCTGCCGACGCCCGGCACGATCACCGCCTACCGGGAGCCGGCCGGCCCGGGGGTGCGGGTGGACAGCGGGGTCGCGGAAGGCTCGGAGGTCGTCGGGCTCTACGACCCGCTCGTCGCCAAGGTGATCGTCTGGGACACGGGCCGCGAGCGCGCGCGCCGGCGGATGCTCCGGGCGCTCGGCGAGTACGTGATCGAGGGCGTCACGACCCTCGTGGGCTTCCACCGCGCGCTCCTCGACCACCCGTGCTTCGTCGCCGGGGAGACCTGCTTCGGCCTGCTCGAGACGATCGCGGAGGAGATCCCGAGGCAGGCTCCTGCCGCTCGAGGCGGTGCGCCGCCCGCCCGCCGGGCCGAGCTCGTCGCGGTCGAGCTGGACGGCCGGCGCTACGAGGCCACGATCCTGCGACCGGAGCCGCCCCATGCCGAGCTCGCGCGGCGCCGCCGGGAGCGGGCCGGCGACGGCCGTCGGCGCGGGGCCGCGCGCGAGGCCGTCGTCAGCCCGTTGCAGGGGACGGTCCTCGCGGTCGAGGTGCGCGAGGGCGAGGAGGTGCGCGAGGGCCAGGTCATCTGCGTCGTCGAGGCGATGAAGATGGAGAACGAGATCACCGCGCACCGGCCCGGGGTCGTCAC
>DATBJE010000242.1:0-22179 GCA_036556565.1 Gaiellaceae bacterium | reverse complement strand
GCCCGAGCACGCCGAGGCGCTCGCCGCCTACTCCCAGGACGGCAACGCCGAGACGCTCGCCGAGGTCGACACCCGGGTCGCGGAGCTCGCGGGAGGGCGGCGGTGAGCGAGCTCGACATCTGGCGCACCCTCCTGCTCTATGCGTGGGCCTTCGGCCTCGCCGGCATCGAGCTCGAGATCGAGGGCGGCTACGGCTGGGCCGAGCGCCTCCCGACCTGGTTCCTCAAGCGCGGCACGGTCGGCCGGGTCTACGGCGTGGCCATGGGCCGGCGGCCGCTGACGGGCTACCACGTCTACGCCTTCACGATCCCGCTCCTGCTGCTGCACTACCCCTACGTCGACGGGGTCGGCTGGACGCTCGCAGGCGAGCTGCGCACGCTGGCGACGTTCTTCGCGCTTGCGGTCGTCTGGGACTACCTGTGGTTCGTGCTCAACCCGGCCTACACCGTCCGCCGCTTCGAGCGCGGGAACGTCTGGTGGTTCGAGGTGCCGTGGCTCTGGCGCTTCCCGCTCGACTACTACCTCGGCATCGGGCTCTCGATCGTGCTCGCGGGGCTCTCGGCGTGGGCCGCGGGCGGGGCTGAGCCGCTCCGGCGGCACCTCTGGATGCTCGCGGGGCTCGCCGTCCTCGTCGGCCTCACGGTGCTGGCGGCGCCGCTCTTCCACCGCTGGTACAGGCACATGCGCCGCGCGGGGGCGGACGACCGCGCCGGCACGCGGATGTATCCGCCCCCGGCCCCGGAAGCGGCCTGGGCGGGCGGCGTTCCCGACCTGCGGCCGCTCGAGGCCGCGCGCAGCGACGACGAGGGGAGGACGGAGTGAGGAAGTGGCCCTTCGCGCTCGGCGCCGCGGCGGGGGCCGCGGGCTGGTCGCTCTACAACGGCCTGTATCCGACGGCCCAGGGGTTCGGCAAGGCCTTCGTGGGCACGCCCGGCCAGGGCAAGCTCATGGCCCTCACGTTCGACGACGGCCCCAACACCGCGTGGACGCCGAAGCTCCTCGAGGTGCTGGACCGGTTCGGCGTCAAGGCGACGTTCTTCAGCATCGGCCACTACGCCCGCGAGCAGCCCGAGCTGCTGCGCGAGGTGGCCGCCGCCGGCCACGCGATCGGGAACCACACCTACACGCACGTGACCATGCCGCTGCACACCGACGAGACGATCCGGCGCGAGCTCCGGCAGGCGACCGAGGCGATCGAGGAGGCCGGCGTCGAGATGGCCCGCGCCCACGGCCGCCGCCTCATGCGCCCGCCCTACGGCCGCCGCCGGCCGGGAACGCTCCGCGTCCTCGGCGAGGAGGGCTACATCCCGATCCTCTGGTCGGTGACGCTCTGGGACTGGAGCAAGGGCGTCACCACGGAGAAGATCATGCGGAAGGCGGAGAAGCAGATCCGCGGCGGCGACATCGTCCTCCTCCACGACGGCTGTGACGTCGCCATGGGCTGGGACCGGAGCCACTCGGTGCGCTCGGCCGAGCTGATCCTCACCCAGTGGAAGGAGCAGGAGGGCTTCGAGTTCGTGACGATCCCCGAGCTGATCGAGCGGACGGGGTTCCAGCCCGCCTGATGCGGATCTTCGTCTGGCACGGCTACCTCCTCGCGGGGACGGGCTCGAACATCTACGCGCGCCAGCTTGCGCGCGAATGGCGCCGCGAGGGCCACGAGGTCGTCGTCTTCTCGCAGGAGCCCCATCCGGAGCGCTACGACCTCGGGGGCGCGGAGACCGTGCGGCCCGACGTCGGCGGCCTGCTGCCCGTCTTCGTCATCGACGAGTACGAGGGCTACGAGGTGAAGCGCGTCCAGGACTGTACGCGCGCGGAGCTCGACGCCTGGGTCGGGGCGAACGCCGCCGCGATCCGCGAGCGCCTGCCCGCCGACTTCGTCTTCGTCAACCACGTGCTTCTCGGCGGGCCCGTCGGGGCGGCCACCGGGGCGCCCTACGTCGTCAAGGCGCACGGCTCCGAGCTCGAGTACTCGATGCGCGGGAACGCGGAGCTCTCGGCGTGGGGCGGGGAGGTCCTCGGCGGCGCCGCGGCGGTCATCGTCGGCTCGGAGCACATCCGCGAGGTCCTCGACGAGGTGTGCGGGCACGTCGAGCGCGTCCACGAGATCCCGCCCGGCGTCGACATCGAGCTCTGGCAGCCGCAGCCGAAGGACGAGGCGCTGCGGCAGCTCGTCGAGGAGGCCCGCCGCGACCCGTCCAACCGGGGCAACGAGAACGAGCGGCTGCCCGACGAGGGCAACGCCGACCGGCTCGAGGCCTTCCTCGCCGGCGACCGCGAGACGGTCGTCTACTTCGGCAAGCTGATCGAGAACAAGGGCGTCCAGGTGCTCCTCGAGGCGTTGCGCGGGATCGACGCCCGCGTCGTGATCGTCGGCTTCGGCGACTACCGCGCCGAGCTCGAGCGCCTCGCCGAGGGGCTCGACGCGCTCTTCACGGGCCCGCTCGAGCACCGCCACCTCGTGCACCTGCTCGCGCTCGCCGACGCGGCCGTCGTCCCCTCGATCTTCCCGGAGGCCTTCGGGATGGTGGCGGCCGAGGCGGCGGCGGCGGGCTGCCCGCCCATCGTCGCGAACCACTCCGGGCTGGCGGAGATCGCCGAGGGGCTCGACGAGGACTACCCGCCGGAGCTCGGCCGGCTCGCGAGCTTCCCGAGCGGCGACGCGGACGCGCTGCGGGAGCGGCTTCGCGACCTGCTCGCGCTCGCTCCGGCCGACCGGGCCGCCGTGCGGGCGGCCGCGCGGCGGGCCGCCGAGGAACGCTGGAGCTGGACGAGCGTGGCCCGGCGGATCCTCGCCGCCGTCACACCGGCCCGCTGAACGTGTCGCAGGAGCTCGGGCTCCCACCCTCGATCCCGCGCACGAGCCAGCTCTGCCGCTGCTCCGCCGACCCGTGCGTCCACGACTCCGGCGTCACGCGTCCCTGGACGCGCTCCTGGATCCGGTCGTCGCCGACCGCGGCGGCCGCGTCGAGCGCCTCGGCGGCGTCCTGCCTCGTCAGATCCTCGATGAAGCCCGTCCGCAGCGCGTTGGCGATCCACACGCCCGCGTAGCAGTCGGCCTGGAGCTCGACCCGGACGGCCCCGCCCCGAGGACCGGTGCCCTGCCCCGCCCGGTCGAGGTCGCCCAGCAGGTCCTGGACGTGATGGCCGTACTCGTGCGCGAGGACGTACGCCTCGGCGAGCGGGCCGCCCCGCGCGCCGAAGTCGGACTGGAGCTGGTCGAAGAAGCCGAGGTCGATGTAGACGAAGTCGTCGCTGGGGCAGTAGAAGGGGCCGACCGCGGAGGAGGCGACGCCGCAGCCGGTGGACACGTCCCCGTCGAAGAAGCGCGTGTCCGCCGGCTCGTAGCCGCGGAGGGCGCCCGCCCAGTAGCTCTGGATGCTGTTGACGAACCCGAGGATGCGGCAGTCCTCGCGCTGGTTCGCGTCCTCGCCCGTCTGGCAGTCCAGCTCGGAGCCGGCCGCCTGCCCGCCGCCGCCCTGGACGATCTGGTCGTCGAGCGGGGCCAGGCCGCCGAGGCCCCCGCCGCCGCTGAGCGCCTGGAAGAGGACGACGGCGAGGACGATGATCCCCACCACCCCGCCGCCGCCGAGGGCGACCGGGGCGCCGCCCATGCGGCGGCCGGCGCCGCCCGCGCCGCGGAGATCCTGGACCTGCGAGGGGTCGAGCTTCGCGCCGCGGCGGAACCGCATCCGCCGCCTACGTCGACGTGCTGACCCCCGTCACGGCCGCCTCGTACCGCTCCGCCACCGCCGGCCAGTGGACGACGTTCCACCAGGCCTCGAGGTACTCGGGCCTGCGGTTCTGGTAGCGGAGGTAGTAGGCGTGCTCCCAGACGTCGATCCCCAGGAGCGGCGTGTCGGTCGTCATGAGCGGCGAGTCCTGGTTCGGCGTCGAGACGACCGCGAGCCCCGTGCCGTCGTGGATCAGCCACGCCCAGCCGCTGCCGAAGCGCTTGACGCCGGCGTCGATCAGCTGCGCCTTGAGCGCGTCGAGGCTGTCGAAGGTGTCGTCGATCGCCGTGGCGAGGTCGCCGGTCGGCGCGCCGCCTCCCTCGGGGCTCATGATCTCCCAGAAGAGCGAGTGGTTGGCGTGGCCGCCGCCGTTGTTTCGCACCGCCGTGCGCTTCTCCTCGGGGATGAGGTCGAGGTCGGCCAGGACCTGCTCGAGGGGACGGCCGTCCCACTCGCTTCCCTCCAGCGCGGCGTTGAGGTTCGCGACGTAGGTCGCGTGGTGCTTCTCGTGGTGGAGATGCATCGTCTGCTCGTCGATCGTGGGCTCGAGCGCGTCGTAGTCGTACGGCAGCTTGGGTAGCTCGTAGGGCATCTCGCCTCCCGGGTCTCGACTCGTGCGTTCAAGACTAGACGAGTTAGCATGACTCGCTCGATGAGCGCGCCCGCCGTTGCCGGCGTCGCGGGGCCGACGCTGCGAATCCGGGGCACGCCGTACCCGGTCCTCCTGCCGCGTCTCCGGGACCCGCGCCTCCACCTCGCGGCGGTGATCGTCTCGCTCCAGGTCCTCGGTCAGGTGGCGTTCGACTTCGACCTCTCGATCGCGCAGATTCTCGTCGCCGTCGTCACGTGCGCGGTGCTCGAGGTCGGGATCGCCTTCGTCCGCCAGCACGTGATCCTCTGGCCGGCGAGCGCGATGCTGACCGGGAACGGCGTCGCCTTCGTCCTGCGCGTGCCCGGGACCGAGCACGGGGACTGGTGGAGCATGAAGGGCTGGTGGATCTTCGCCGCCACCGCGGCCGTCGGGCTGCTGTCGAAGTACGTCATCCGCTTCCGGGGGCGACACGTCTTCAACCCCTCGAACATCGGGCTCGTCCTCTGCTTCCTCCTGCTCGGACCGGAGCTCGCGGAGCCGCTCGACTTCTGGTGGGGCCCCATGTCGCCGTGGCTCGCGCTCGCCCTCGCGATCATCGTCGCGGGCGGCTTCCTCATCCTCCGCCGGATCCACCTCCTGGGGATCGCGGTCGGCTTCTGGCTCGCGTTCGCCGCGGGCATGGCGGTGCTCGTGGCGAGCGGCCACGCCATGAGCGCGCGCTGGTACCTCGGGCCGGTCGAGGACTGGACCTTCTGGCGCATCCTCGTGTTCTCCCCCGAGGTCCTCGTCTTCCTCTTCTTCATGATCACCGACCCGAAGACGATCCCCGAGGGCCGGACGGCCCGCCGCGTCTACGGGGTGACGATCGGGCTGGTCGCCACCCTTCTGATCGCCCCGCAGACGACGGAGTACGCGAGCAAGGTCGCGCTGCTCGGGGCGCTCGCGCTGGTCTGCGCGGTGCGCCCGCTCCTCGAGTGGCTGCTCCCCGAGAGCGCGGCGTCCGGCTCCCGCCTTCCCCGCCTCGGCACGCGCGGCCTCGGTGCGGCGGCCGTGGCCGGGGCGGCCGCGTTCGCCGGGCTCGTCGTCCTCGCCGGGATCCCGGCCCGCTCCGGCCCCGAGGTGGCGGGCGCCGCCGGCACGGGCGCGCTTCCGCAGGTGACGGTCGTCCCGTCCGGCACCGTCGCCTCGGAGATCGACGACGCGACCGCGACGAAGATCGCCGGCGACGTCGTCGCCGACCTCGAGATCGCCGCCGACTCCCTGCGCCGGCGCGACGAGGCGCTCGCGGCGACGGGCGCGGGCGGCGAGTGGCTGGCCGGCCTGCGGCGCCAGATCCGCTCCTTGTCGGGAGGCGCGGTCGTCGTGCCCGAGTACGAGGTCGACGCGATGCGGCTGACGCTCGAGCCCGGCGAGGGGCAGGGCCCGCCCGTGGTCGTCGCCACCCTCGACGGCTCGCTCGTGCGCTCGCGCTACGAGGGATCGGCGGCGACGGCCGTCTCGCAGAGCGACAGCACGACCTTCCGGCAGACCTACGAGCTCGTCCTCGACGGGAACCGCTTCCTGATCACGGGCGTCCGGGCCGGGTCGGCCGGCCCCGCCCCGGCACCGGCGGCGACCCCGCCCGCGCCCGCGGCGTTGGCCGGCTACGTCGCCCCGCACCTGAGGCCCGTCTCGGACGCGGTCGGCCTCGAGTTCCGCCAGTCGTCGTTCCGCTGGACGGTCACCCCCTCCGACCCGGTGGCGATGATGGGCGCCGGGGTCTGCTGGCTCGACTACGACGGCGACGGCTGGATGGACCTGTTCGCGGTCAACTCCTACTCGGAGCTCGATGTCGCGAGGTGGAAGCGGGAGGGCGGCCTGCCGCGAAGCGCCCTCTACCACAACGAGAAGGGCAGGTTCGCCGACGTCAGCACTGCCTCGCGCGCCGACGTTTCGCTACGTGGGAACGGCTGCGTCGCGGCCGACTTCGACGGCGACGGGCACACGGACCTCTACGTCACCTCGTCGACCTACGACGCGCTCCTCTGGAACGACGGCGACGGCACGTTCACGGAGGGCGCCCGCGCGGCGGGGATCGACGACTACGGCTGGCATGCGGGCGCGGCCGCCGGAGACGTGAACGGCGACGGGCGCCCCGACCTCTACGTGGCCGGCTACACGAACACGAACGCGCCGGCCGAGGGCTCGCTGGGGGGCTTCCCCAGTCGCTACCAGGGCGTCCGCGACCTCCTCTACCTCAACGAGGGCCCAGGCCCGGGCGGGCGCCCGCGGTTCCGCGAGGTCGGCGCCCAGGCGGGGCTCGACCGGGGCGCGGGCGCGTTCGACCACAGCCTCGGCGCCGTGCTCTCCGACCTCGACGGCGACGGCCGTCTCGACCTCTACGTCGCCAACGACGAGGACCCGAACCGCCTCTACCGGAACGTCCCCTGGCCGGGCGGCGCCGATGCCGACCCGAGCGGGCTCGGGTTCCGCTTCCGGGACGTCGCGCCCGCCCGGGGCGTGGCCGACGGCGATGCGGGCATGGGCATCGCCGCGGCCGACTACAGCGGCGACGGCCGCACCGACCTCGTCGTCACCAACTCCCGGCACCAGAAGCACGCCGTCTACCGCAGCCGGTCCTCCGCCGCGGGGCGTCCGTACGCCGACGTGCGCTCGTCCTTCGACCCGGCGTTTCGCGGCAACTACACGGGCTGGGGCGCCTCGTGGGTCGACCTCGACCTCGACGGCGACCTCGACCTCGTCGTCGCCAACGGCGCCATCCCGGTCGACGACCTCGCGAAGGACGCCCAGCCGATCCAGGTGCTCCGGAAGGGCCCCGGCGGGTACGAGGACGCTGCACGGAACGCCGGCTCGCGGGAGAAGCTCGCGCTCAACGGCCGCGGCCTCGCGGCCGCGGACTACGACAACGACGGCGACCTCGACGTCGCCGTCAACACGATCGGCGGCCGGCTCGCCCTGCTCGAGAACACGACTCCGCGCGGGCGCTGGCTCGAGGTCGCGCTGGCCGGGTTCCACCCGGGCGCCACGGTGACCGCCGTTCTGCCGGGCGGGCGGAGGCTCGTCCGCGAGGTGCACGCGGGCGGCAGCTACCTCTCCTCGGAGGACCCGCGCGTCCACTTCGGCCTCGGCGACGCGACGCGGGTCACCCGCCTGGTCGTCCGCTATCCGGGCGGCCAGACCAGGGCCCTCCGCGGCATCGCCGCGAATCGCGTCGTGCACGTCGGGCCGTAGCGGCGGCACGGGAGGTCCGAGTCGTCCGCCCTGTCTAGCCCGTAGGCTTCCCGGGAGCAGTGCCGGCGCCGCAGACCATCCTGGTCGCGTACGACGATCCCACGACCGAGACGCTCGGGCGCGCCGCCGACCTTGCAGAAGCGCTCGGCGCGAAGCTGGTCGTCACCACGGTCGCCGCGTCGGCCGACGTCCAGGAGGTCGACGACGAGTCGCGCTTCGTCGGCGAGCGGCTCGGCCAGGCGGAGACGTACCTGACCGAGCGCGGGCTGTCGGCCGAGCTCGTCCCCTCCACCGGGCACCCGGCCAAGGCCATCGTGAAGCTCGCTCGCGACCGCGGCGCCGACCTCATCGTCGTGGGGACTCGCAGGAAGGGCTTCCTCGAGCGCCTCGTCGAGGGCAGCGTGCAGCAGGACGTCCTGCGCCACGCGCCCTGCGACGTCTTCGTCGTCTACTCATGAACGACCCGCGCCTCGCCCTCGCGGGCCTCCTCATCGGCATTCTCGTCGGCATGACGGGGATGGGCGGCGGCTCGCTGATGACGCCGATCCTCATCTTCCTGTTCAACTTCAACCCGTCGGTCGCGATCGGCACTGACATCCTCCACGGCGCCGTGTTCAAGTCGGTCGGCGCCGCGCGCCACCGGCGGCTCGGCACCGTGCGCATCCGGCTCGGGATCTGGATGCTCGCCGGGAGCGCGCCGATGTCCCTCGTCGGCGTCTGGGTCGCCACGTACCTGACCGACCGCTACGGAGACAGCGTCGACTCGGTGCAGGGGAAGGTCCTCGGCGCGATGCTCGTCGTCGGCGGGGCCGCCTTCGTCGTCAAGGCGCTGGTGCAGCCGGGCGGCTCGGCCTCGCAGCTGGGCGTGCTGTCCACCCGGGACAAGATCGTCGCCGTCTGCATCGGCGCCGTCGGCGGGTTCGTCGTCGGTCTCACGTCCGTCGGGAGCGGGACGCTGTTCGCGCTCGCGATGCTCGTCGCCTTCCCGCTGGCCGCCAGGTTCGTCGTCGGCACCGACATCTTCCACGCCGCCGCGCTCCTCTGGGTCGCGGGCCTCGGCCACTTCGTCGCCGGCAACGTCGAGCTCGTGGCCGTCGGCTGGCTCCTCGTCGGCTCCATCCCTGGCGTCCTCATCGGGAGCCAGATCAGCGTCGGGATGCCCGAGCGCGCCCTGCGGCTCGCGCTCGCCGCCGCTCTCATCCTCAGCGGGGTGAAGCTCCTCGACGTGCCGTACGCGAACATGATCGTGGTCGTCGGCCTCGCGGTCGGCTTCGCGGCCCTCGGCGTGTGGGGCCTGACGCGCCTCCTCCGCACGGCCGAGTCGCAGGCGAGCGCGGCCGCGGTCCAGCCGACCCAGCCCGCCCCGGGTCGCACCGGCGATCCCGTCCGCGGGCCGTGATCGGCCCCCGCGCGCTCCTCGGGGCCGTCGTCCTAGTCGCGGCGCTCGGCTCGCCGTCGCTCGCCGTCGCCGACTTCGAGGACGAGACCGCGCTCGCCGAGCGCTTCGCGCCTGTCGTGCGCCTCGTCGAGCAGTCCGAGGAGTGCGGGCCGGGGGAGCCGTTCATGCCCACGGACATCGACGATCTCCTCGGCGCGGACACCGTCGCGCTCCGCGGCCCCTGGAACCCGACCGACCTCGTCGAGATCGGCCCGACCGCGGACGACCTCGTCGGCAAGTTCGAGTACCACCTCGACTTCCCCGGCGACGCGCTCGACCCGGGCTGCGGCTACCAGCGCTGGGCACACCGGCTCACCGAGGGCAGCGAGCCGGTCGTCTACGCGCACGTCGCCACCGAGCCCGCGTACCCCGACAAGCTCGCGCTCCAGTACTGGTTCTTCTACCCCTTCAACGACTTCAACAACAAGCACGAGGGCGACTGGGAGATGATCCAGCTCGTCTTCGACGCGGGCGACGCCGGCGAGGCGCTCGACCGGGAGCCGGTCGAGGTCGGCTACAGCGCCCACGAGGGAGCGGAGCGCTCCGACTGGGACGACGAGCGCCTCGAGATCGTCGACGGGACGCACCCGGTCGTGTACCCCGCGGCCGGCTCGCACGCGAACAAGTACAGCGCGGCGCTCTGGCTCGGGAGCTCGGCCGAGGCGGGGGTCGGCTGCGACGACACCACCGGCCCGCATCTCGAGCTCACGCCGCGGGTCGCGACGATTCCGAGCGAACCCGCCGCCGCGGAGGAGGCGTTCCCGTGGATCGCGTTCGAGGGCCGGTGGGGCGAGCTGCAGAAGGCGTTCTTCAACGGACCGACCGGTCCCAACCTGAAGACGCAGTGGACGGAGCCGATCACGTGGTCGGAGGGGTGGCGCAGCCGGAGCTACGCGGTGCCGACCGGCGGGACGTTCGGGACGAGCGCGACGGACTTCTTCTGCACGGCGGTCGCCACCAGCTCGAAGGGGCTCATCCTGCTCCTGCGCAGCCCGCTGACCGTCGGCCTCTTCCTGGGCGGCATCGTCGCCTTGCTCGTCTTCGCCGCCGTCCGGGCGACCTGGCTCCCCACGGCGCCGCTCCGGCTCGGGAGGACGCGGTCGTGGGGCCAGATCCTGTCCGCCTCCGGGCGCATGTACATCTCGCGGGCCCGGCTCTTCCTCGGGCTCGGACTGCTGCTGATCCCGATCACGGTCCTCATCACCGGCCTCCAGTGGCTTCTGCTCGAGGGTGTCCAGCTCCTCGGGGACGGCACGGGGGAGGGCGCCGGCCTCTGGGCGTTCGTCTCGGCGGTGATCGCGACCGCGTTCGCGCTCCTCGGGCTCGCGCTCGTGCAGGCGGCGACGGCGTGCGCGCTGGTCGAGATGGACGCCGGCCGGCCGGCCGGCCCCGTCGACGCCTACCGCCTCGCGCTGCGGCGCCTCCGGGAGCTCCTCGGGAGCGTCGGGATCTTCGTCCTCATGTGGGTCGTCCTCGCGACGACCGTCTTCCTCATCCCCGTGGCGGTCTTCCTCGCCATCCGCTGGTGCCTGCTCGCGCCCGTCGTCGAGCTCGAGGGCCGCACCGCGTTGGCGTCGCTTCGCCGCAGCCGGGAGCTCGTGTACCGCCGCTGGTTCAAGGTCGCCTCGCTCGTCGGCGTCAGCGCGGCGTCCGCCTTCCTCCTCGGGCCGCTAGTCGGCGCGGTCCTGATCTTCCTGACCGACACGCCGCTCGCGACGCTCAACGTCATCGCGGGCGTCGTCTACGCGCTCGCCCTGCCCTTCGTCGCCCTCGTGACCGCGTACGTGTACTTCGACGCCCGCACCCGTGTCGAGCTCCAGGCCCCGCCGGGCCCCGACGAGCTGCCGGCGGAGATCGAGGTCACGGCCCGAGCTGATCACTCCGGAACCGTAGCGGACAAATAGGGCCGTTCCTGCCCTCAATATCTGCTTGACTGGCGGCGTGCCCTCGCCCACGTCGCGGCTCCTGACCCTCCTCGAGACCCTCCAGGCGCAACCCGTGGCCACGGGCAGGGAGCTCGCCGACCGGCTCGGCGTCGACGTCCGGACCCTCCGCCGCTACGTCGCCGCCCTGCAGGAGCTCGGCATCCCGATCGAGGGCCAGCGGGGCGCGGGCGGCGGCTACCGGATGCGCCCCGGCTACCGGCTCCCGCCGCTGATGCTGAGCGACGACGAGGCGGTCGTCGTCGCGCTCGGGCTCGTCGCGGCGCAGCGGCTCGGGCTCGACACCGAGAGCGCGGCGGCGGGCGGCGCGCTGGCGAAGATCCACCGCGTCCTCCCGACTCGTCTCCGCGGCCGGGTCGAGGCGCTCGAGGCGGCGACGGGCTTCACCGCGGCCGCCGCGGCGGGAGCTCCGGTGCCGGGCGACGTCGTCCTCCTCCTGGCCGACGCGATCCGCCGCGGGCGGCGGGTCCGTACGCGGTACACGACGTTCGCCGGAGAGCAGTCCCGGCGCGAGCTCAGCCCGCTCGGCCTCGTCGTCCACGCCGGCCGCTGGTACCTCGCCGCCCACGATCACGGCCGCGGCGAGCTCCGCACCTTCCGGGTCGACCGCATGCGCGGCCCGACGCTGGCGGACGAGGCCGCGGTCGCGCCACCCGACGGCTTCGACGCGGTCGCCTACGTCAGCAGCTCGCTCGCGAGCGTCCCCTGGGCCTGGGAGGTGGAGGTGACGCTCGATCTTCCGGCGGCCGAGGCGGCCGAGCGCATCCCCGCGACGCTCGGCGAGGTGGCCGAGGAGGAGGGCGAGACGGTCCTCCGACTGCGGGTCGAGTCGCTGGACTGGACGGCGAGCCTCCTGGCCGGCCTCGGGTGCGGCTTCACGATCCGCCGGCCCGACGAGCTGCGGGCGAGCGTCGCCGCGCTCGCCGCAGGGCTCGCCGCGGCCGCCGGCTAGCGCCCGGTCTGCGCTCAGCGGTCACCCCGGAACGCGGACGCCGTCGCCGTGGGAGGATCGGCGGCATGCAGTCGCCGGCGGGGAAGGGCAGCGGATGACCGCGCCGCACGCGCTCCCCGTGGAGGAGGTCGCGCGGCAGCTCGAGACCGACGCGGAGCTGGGCCTGAGCGAGGCCCACGCCGAGGAACGTCTCGCCGAGGTGGGGCCGAACCGGCTCGAGCACGCTCCCCGTCCCGCCTACGCGAGGATCGCGATGCGTCAGTTCACCGACCCGCTCGTCGGCCTGCTGATCGTCGCCGCGGTGGTCTCGGCGGCCATCGGGGACCAGGTCGAGGCGGTGGTCATCGGCGCCATCGTCGTCCTCAATGCGCTGCTCGGCTTCGTCCAGGAGGCGGGTGCGGAGCGGGCGGTCATCGCGCTACGGGGGGTGCTGGAGCTCCGGGCGACCGTCATCCGCTCCGGGCGCGAGCGCGATGTCGCGGCTGAGGAGCTCGTCCCCGGCGACCTCGTCGTCGTGCGGGAGGGCGATCGTGTGCCCGCCGACGGGCGTCTGGCGGCGACCGCCGGGCTCGCGGTCGACGAGTCGGAGCTGACCGGCGAGCCGGTGCCGGCGGACAAGGTGGCCGACCCCGTCCCGGAGGAGACCCCGCTCGCCGACCGCTCGTCCATGGTCTACGCGGGGACGGCCGCGACCCGGGGCCGGGCCAGCTTCCTCGTCACGGCGACCGGGCAGGCGTCCGAGGTCGGGCAGATCGCCGAGCTGACCGGCCGTGCGAAGCGGCCGACCACGCCACTTCAGCGCCGAGTGGGAGCGCTGACGCGGGTAATGGTCGCGATCGGGATCCTCGTGACCCTCGGGCTGGGTGCGGCGATGCTCCTCCGTGGCTCGTCCCTGCACGAGGCGTTCCTGGTCGGGGTGTCCGTCGCGGTGGCGGCGGTGCCGGAGGGGCTCGCGGCGACGGTGACGATCGCGCTCGCACTCGGGGCCCGGGCGATGGCGGAGCGAGGCGCCATCGCGCGGCGGCTCAGCGCCGTCGAGACCCTCGGGAGCACGACCGTGATCGCCTCGGACAAGACGGGGACCCTGACCGAGAACCGGCTACGGCTCGCGGCGGCCGAGCCCGCGCCGGGCCGGGACGAACGGGAGCTTCTCGCGGCGGCCGCCCTCGCCTCGACGGCGCGGCTGCTCGAGGAGGGGCCCGAGCCACGCGTCGTGGGCGACCCGGTCGACGCCGCCCTCGTCCTCGCAGCCCACCAGCGCGGATTGACCCCGGGGGACCTGCTCGAGGGGCGGAGCCTCCTGCACGAGCACCCCTTCGACCCGGCCAGCAAGCGGATGAGCCTGGTCTACGCGGAGACGGACGGGCGGCGCGCGTACATGAAGGGGGCGCCCGAGACGATCCTCGCGCGCGCCACCGGCCCCGGGCGCGACGCCCTCGAGCGTCTCGCCGAGAGGTGGGCCGGCGAGGGGCTGCGCGTCCTCGCGGTCGCCGAGCGGCCGCTCGCCCCGGTCGAGGCCCGCGATGCGGAGCTCGACAGCGATCTTCGCCCCGTCGGCCTCGTCGCCCTCCACGACCCGCTTCGCCCGGCGGCGCGCCCGGCGGTGGCCGAGGCGCGCGCGGCCGGAGTCCGGGTGACCATGGTCACGGGCGACCATCCGGCGACGGCGCGTTCGGTGGGACGCGAGCTCGGCCTCGACGAGCAGGACGTCCACGCCCGGGTGGCGCCGGCCGAGAAGCTCGAGCTCGTCGAGCGCCTGCAGGCGGCCGGCGAGGTGGTCGCGGTGACCGGCGACGGGGTCAACGACGCGCCGGCGCTCCGCCGAGCGGACGTGGGCGTGGCGATGGGCCTCGCGGGCACGGAGGCCGCGCGCGAGGCCGCCGACCTCGTGCTGACCGACGACGACTTCGCGACGATCGTCGCCGCCATTCGCGAAGGGCGGGCGATCACGGACAACATCCGCAAGTTCGTGGCCTTCCTCCTCTCGGCGAACCTCGGCGAGGTCGCGCTCTTCGCCGTCGCGATCACGGCGGGATTCGGCGTCCCGATGACGGTCGTCCAGGTCCTCCTCATCAACGTGCTCACGGACGGGCTCCCCGCGATCGCCCTTGCGCGCGACCCCGCCTCGCCGGCCACGATGCGCCGCTCGCCGGAACGAGGCTCCGCCCTCTTCCCGCCGCGGGCGTGGGCGGCGCTCTGCGGCATCGGGGCCGTCATCGGCCTGGTGGCGTGGGCCGCGTTCCTCGTCGGCGACGACGGCGACGAGGCGAGGACGATGGCCTTCGCGACCATCGCGCTGGCCGAGCTCGGGCTCGTCTTCTCCGTGCGCTCGCCGACACGGCCGGCGTGGCACGCGCCGCGCAACCCGTACCTCGTCGGCAGCGTCTTCCTGTCGGCGGCCGTCGTGGCGGCGTGCGTCTACTGGTCGGCGCTGAACGACGTCATCGGGACGGTCCCGCTGGGCGGCGCCGAGCTCGGCGTCGTCGTCCTCCTCGCGGTCGTCCCCTTCGCCGCGGTCGAGGCCGGCAAGGCCGGCCTGCGACGGACCGGCTGGACGCTCGGCCCTGCGGCCTGAGGCGGCGGCGTGCCTATGCTTGGGCCCGTGCAGGGTTCCTCGGCGACGCGGCAGGAGCGGAAGGCAGAGGCGTTCCGAGCGCTGCACGAGGGCGAGCCGTTCGTCATCCCCAACCCGTGGGATGCCGGCTCCGCCCGCGTCCTCGAGGCGCTCGGCTTCCAGGCGCTTGCCACCACGAGCTCCGGCTTCGCGTTCACGCTCGGCCGGCTGGACGGCGAGGTGACGCTCGACGAGGTGGCCGAGCACGCCGCGGCCGTCGACCAGGTGACCGACCTGCCGCTCTCGGTCGACCTCGAGAACGGCTACGGGGACGGGCCCGAGGCCGCCGCGGCCGCGATCGCCCGTATCGCGGCGACCGGCGCCGTCGGCGGCTCCATCGAGGACTGGGACCCGGGCGGGTCGATCTACGAGCCGGCCCAGGCCACCGAGCGGGTCGCGGCGGCGGTGGAGGCCGCCCGCGCCCTCGAGTTCCCGTTCACCCTCACCGCACGGGCGGAGAACCACATCCACGGGATCGACGACCTCGACGACACGATCGCCCGCCTCCGGGCATTCGAGGAGGCCGGGGCGGACGTCCTCTACGCGCCCGGCCTCCGCACGCACGGGGAGATCGCGGCGGTCTGCGCCGCGGTGTCCCGGCCCGTGAACGTGCTCGCGCTGCCGGGGCTGTCGGTGGCCGAGATCGTCGGCGCGGGCGCCCGTCGCGTGAGCGTCGGCGGCGCGCTCACCTGGGTTGCCGTCGGTGCGATGGCCGACGCCGCCCGCGCCCTCCGCGAGTCGGGCGACGTCGCCCCGCTCTCGGTGCGGCTGCCGCTCGCCGAGTGGTTCGCCTAGCGTCGGGCTCAGAACTCAGTCCACGTCGGCGCGGCGGTAGCGGAAGGTCGCCGCGAGCCAGCCCGCGACCGCGATCGCGGGCAGCACGACGTACCCCGCCCCGACCGAGACGTCGTTGAGGGTGACGTCCACGCCCTGCAGGTCCGAGGCGATCGCCCGCGCCCACGCCGTCACCGTGAAGCGCTCCGTGCCGTCGGACGCAGCCGCGCCCGCGTTCTCCCAGAGGAGCACGAACGCGAGCCCCCACCACACCGCCCTCTTGAACCACAGCCCGGCCGCCACGAACAGGCCCGCGTAGGCGCACGCCGCGAGCGTCGCGCCGACGAGAGCCCGGAGCGCGAGCTCGCCGCCGGCGCCCGCGGCCAGCGCCGAGACGGCGAGCGGCAGCGCGGCCAGGGGAACGACCAGGGTGGCGGTCGCGAGCACTGCGGCGGCGGGCAGCTGCCAGCGTGGGACGGGCTTCAGCCAGACGTAGACGAGCAGGCGGTCCTCGACGAGGTCGCCGAGCGCGGACGTGCCGAGCCACAGGGCCGCGAGCGGCACGACGATGCCGAGCCCGTACGCCGCGACGATGTCGGCCGCCGCCTGGACGGGGTCGTCGTCGAAGCGCGCGAAGACGCCGAGCAGGACCGCCAGCCCGCCGAGCGCCGCGATCCCGAGCAGGCGGGTGATCGAGATCTGCGTGCGCAGGAGCAGGCGGTAGAGCGCCCCGAGAGCCTCCGTCGTGCGCGGCCCCGCCGGGCGCGCGGCTCCGGAGGCGTCGACCGCGCTCATCGTTGCACCAGGTAGCGGAAGACGCCCTCGAGGTCGGCGTCGAGGGGAACGACCTCGAAGAGGCTCGCGTCCCGCTCCCTGGCCAGCGGGGCGAGCGTGCGGGCCAGCGCCCGGGCGTCGCTCGTGTCGAGCTCGATCGCCCCGTCGCCCTCGAGCCGGGCGCCCACGACCGACCCCGCCTCGAGGAGCGCCCCGGCCAGCTCCCGCGGACGGTCGGTGCGCACGCGCACCCGCAGCGGATGGTCGTCCATCATCGCCCGCAGCTCGTGGAAGTCGCCGGCCGCCGCCAGCCGGCCCTGCGACATCACGAGGATGCGCGAGCCGAGCCGCTCGACCTCGTCGAGGACGTGGCTCGAGACGAGCACGCACCGTCCCTCGGCGCCGAGGCGCCGGAAGAGCGCGACCAGGTCCACCCGCTGGCGCGGGTCCAGCCCGGTGAGCGGCTCGTCGAGCACGAGCACGGGCGGGTCGTGGACGAGCCCCTGCGCCACCTTGGCCCGCTGCCGCATGCCCTTCGAGTACGCGGGAAGGCGCCGGCCGTCCGCCGGGTCGAGCCCGACCGTCTCGAGGGCGGCCTCGGCGGCGGCGTCGGGGTCGGGAAGGCCGTGCAGCACGGCGGCGAGGCGCACGAACCGGTGCGCGGTCAGCGACTCGAACACGGTCTCCTGCTGCGGGACGAGGCCGATGGAGCGGCAGACGTCGACGTCGGAGCGCGGGTCGCGTCCGAGCACGCGGACCGTGCCCTTGGACGGGCGCGCGAGCCCGCAGAGCATGCGCAGCATCGTCGACTTCCCGGCGCCGTTCGGGCCCAGGAGCGCAGTGACGCCGGGGCCGACCTCGAAGCTCACGTCGGAGACGGCGACGAGCGCCCCGAACCACTTGGAGACGCTGTCCGCGACGACGCGCGGCTCGGAGGCGGACGTGCCCGCGGCGCTCACCGGTCCGCCTCGATCCGGCGGTAGCGCGCCCAGCAGACCGCGGAGGCCGCGAGCGTCCAGGCGACCAGGCCGCCGGCGACGACCCAGGTCGAGAGCCTTCCGATCGGCTCCTCGGCCCCCGACGCCTCGCCGAAGATCCGATAGGAAAGCTCGGAGGCGACGAAGGGAGCGCTCAGCAGGTCGAGCGCGTCAGGTGCGTCCGCGCTCTCGATCGCGCTCCGCGCGACGATGGCCGGCACCAGCAGGAGGAGGACGACGGCGACGGCCGCGACCGCCCGCCGGGTCGTGAAGCTCGCGACGGCCATCGAGACGGACGCGTAGAGGGCGGCCGTCGCGACGCCGGAGGCGAGGATCTCGAGCACGAGGCCCGGCGTCTCCCTCGCCGTCGGGCCGTACCCCGCGATCACGAAGGCGGCGAGCATGAAGAGCAGCGGCCCGAGCGTGATCGTGAGCATGACGGCGAGCACCGCGCCGCCCTTGGCGAGGAGATAGCGGGTGCGGTCGAGCGGCCCGGCGAGGTAGAGGCCGAGCATCCCCGAGCGCCGGTCGGGACAGAGCGCCTCGGGCGCGACGAGCGCGGCGAAGAGCGCGAGCGCGCTGCCGATGAAGAACGTGTACTCCCCGTACGTGATCAGGTCGTCGACCGGGAGCGGGTCGACGAGCGCCGCGAAGCCAACCGAGACGAGCGCCGGCGCATAGGCGATGACGAGCGTGATCGCGGGCAGCACCTTGTGGCGCGCCCCGCGCCCGAGGCCGAGGACGCGGCGGACCGTGAAGACGCCCAGCGTCAGGATCGCCGAGGCCGGCCGTCGTCGGGGGCCCTCGTAGCCCCGGTAGCCCAGGTCGAAGAGGCGCGCGCCCTGATCCGCGCTCACGCGTCCGCCCCCAGGTAGACGTCCTCCAGCGTCCGGCCACGAGGAGCGAGCCGCCGCAGGCCGACGCCGAGATCGGCGACCGCGTCGCGCACGGCGTCGTGGCCGTCCGCGCCGCCCGCGACGAGGACCACGTCCCCCTCGACCGAGACGTCGAGACCGCGCTCGGCCAGGAGGGCCGCCAGCTCCTCTGCGCAGTCGTCGACCTCGACCACGAGCCCGTCCGGCCCGCGGCGCAGGTCCGCGAGCGCCCCCGCCCGGACGACCGTCCCGCCCTCGACGATCACGACGGCGTCGCAGATCCGCTCGACCTCCTCGAGGTGGTGGGACGAGATGACGATGTGCATGCCGAACTCCTTGCCGACCCGCCGGATGAGGGCGAGCATCTCCGTCCGCTGCACCGGGTCGAGGCCGTCGGTCGGCTCGTCGAGGAGCACGAGCTCGGGGTCGTGGGCGATCGCCGCCGCGAGCTTGACGCGCTGCCGCTGCCCCGTGGACATCGTCCCCACCGGGCGAAAGCGTTCCTCGCCGAGCCCGACGAGCCAGAGCGCGTCGTTCGCCCGCTGGACCGCCGCCCGCGGCGGCAGGAGGTGCATCTCCGCGAGATGCCGGACGAAGTCCGCGGCGGCGAGCTCCGTCGGCAGCTCGTGGTGCTCCGGCGCGTACCCGATCCGGGCCCGCACGTCGATGCCAGCGGTCGCCGGGTCCTCGCCGAGCACGACCAGCGTGCCCTCGTTCCGCGACCGGAGCCCGAGCACGAGCGAGAGGAACGTGGTCTTCCCCGCGCCGTTCGACCCGAGCAGCCCGGTGATCCCGGGGCCGATCTCGGCGTCCAGGCCGCCCAGGGCGACGGTGCGCCCGTAGCGCTTCACCACGCCGCGCGCCGAGACGACGCCGGGCGAGGTCGTGTGCGGGTCAGCGGTCGTCATCGTTCCGCCGCCGCGACCCTAGCGGCCGGGCCCGGACGGCTCCCGACCGGCAGCGTCAGGGTTGCACCGAGCCCGCGAAGACACGCGGCAGTCGAAGACCGGCCAGCGTAACCTTCCCCGTCAAGGGAGCTACGGGTGAAGACCACCATCGTCGAAAGCGCGGAGCGCGGCCGCTCGCCCCTGGGTGCTCATATCCGTTTCCTGATGGATGGGCCGCACGGCAACATGATCCACTCGACCGTGCCGCCGGAGATGGTGGGCCGCGCCTGCCGCTTTCGGACCATCGACGAGTACTGGTATGTCCTCTCGGGCGAGGGGAAGATCTGGCGCAGGGCGCCGGACGGCAGTGAGAGCATCACCCTGCTCATCCCCGGTGTCTGCATCGACATCCCCCTCGGCACAGCCTTCCAGTATCGCTGCACCGGCGATGTGCCCCCTTGTCTTCACCTGCACGGCCCTGCCACCCTGGCCGGGCGACGACGAGGCCGTGATCGTGGACGGGCCGTGGGTACCCCGTGTGGGATGAGCTTGGCGCGCCACGGCTCGGACCAGGCCCCTCGGCCCGCCTGACCCTCCGCCCCCCGCTCTAGGAACAACGCCGCCCACCATCGCACCGGTCCGCGTTGCCGACTTGCTCGCCGAGAACGAGCGGATGCCGGTCTACGTGCACGTCATCGACCATCCCGACGCGCGCGTGCTGGTCGACACCGGCATGACGGAGCTGCACCCGGCGGTTGCCGACCTCGATCCCCGTCTCCTTCCATTGAGCGAGCAGGACTTCGACCTCGCCGGCATCGACATCGTGGTCAACACACACCTGCACTTCGACCACTGCGGCGGCAACCACCTCTTCGCCGGCAGGCCGATCTACGTCCAGCGCCGGGAGCTCGAGGACGCGCGCAGCAACGACGACTACACGATCCGCGAGTGGGTCGAGGCGCCCGGCGTGTGGTACGTGCCGGTCGACGGCGAGCACGAGCTGCTGCCCGGGCTCCGGCTCGTCCCGGCCCCGGGCCACACGCGCGGCTCGCAGGTAGTCGTCGTCGAGACGGGCGGGCGTCCGGTCGTCGTCGGCGGCGACGTGGCGGTGTGGTTCGGCGAGCTCGACGAGCCGCACACCGAAGGCCAGCTGCGGGTACGCGCGCTCGACCCCGAGCTGGTGTGGCTCGCGCACGAGCACGAGCCGTGGCGGCCCCGCGCCGTGTAAGAACACGCCGCGGAGGAAGCCGGCGGTGTCACCGCGGCAGCGGGTTCGGACCGGTGGCGGTGACCAGCCGCTGCGGGACCCAGTCGTCGACGTGGACGAAGCCGTCGAAGCCCCCTACTTCGTCCTCGACGACATCGAAGAAGGAGCGCCGGTAGAACTTCACGTGGGTGAAGTCCTCGAACAGGACGTAGACCGGCTCGATGTCGGGACTCTGGAACTGCTGCCCGGTCAGCGCGGCCCGATGCACTCGCGAGAACTCGTCGACGTCCTCACCGACGACGATGCCGAGGTGCTCCAGGCCCATCCGGTAGACACGCTGGTGAACGGGCGGGATGAGCTCGATGCGCGAGACCGGAGTCCCGTCGAGGACATCGAGCGGGTCGGCGAGCACGATCAAGGAGATCGGACGCCCGTTCCAGACGTTCTCGTGGTTCGACTTCGCATGGCGCTCGAGAAGCGTCCGCTGGTGGACGTACAGGTCCCAATCGGCGACGCGGACGGCGAGGTGGCTGAGCGGGTAGGGCGCGATGTCGATGCCGCGGGCAGAAAGACGGTCGCGCTGCATCGCCGCGAAGGCTCGATAGTCCCCGATGATCTCGGCGATCGGATCAGAAGTCGCCACGTCGCACGCTCCTCGGCGATCGTACGGCATGCAAGCCGGACACACGCTCCGCCTAGCTCACCTTGAAGCCTCGGACCAGCGCCGTGAGGGAGTCGCGCCAGGCACGTTCCTCGTCGCCTGCAGGGAGGATGCGCAGGATCGTGCCCCGCAGCTCGGAGTTTGCGAGACCCTCGCACATGGCGTTGAACGCCACCGCTCCGTCTCGCACGGACGTCGAGCCGAGCTGGCCGGCGTCGGCAACGCGCTGAACCTTGGCCAGAAGCCGAGCGAGCGCGTGTTCTCGCGCCTCGGTGAGCTCGGGCCCGACACGAAAGTCGGGCACGATTCGCTGGAAGGCGATGCGATACAGAGCTGGATGCTCGAGGACGAGACGCCGGTAGACGGACACGCCGTTCTCGACCAGGTCGGCGGCGGGATCGTCGGTCTCGGCCATGTTGTCCATTCCGTCGGCGAGAAAGGTGTATGCGTCCTGCGCGAGCGCATCGACGAGAAGCGCCTCCTTCGACCCGAACAGGCTGTAGACGGCTCTCGTGCTCGTGCCCGCCCTCTCTGCGACTGCCCGCACGGAGAGAGCGGGCGCTCCGCCCTCGGCGACGAGCTGCTCTGCCACCGCACGAAGGGTTGCCCGGGTCTCCTCGTCGTGAACTCGCGGCCGGCCCACCTTGCAATCGTAGCGTGACGTGTTACGTTACACGTTACGTAACGTGTCGCAAAAGAGGTCTTGAAAGGAAGGCGGAGGTTCGAATGCAGCACTCGATGCGCTCGTCGGTGATCGGTGCGGGAGTGGCCGTGTCCACACTGCTCGCCGCACTCGCGGTTGTGCCCGCGGCCATGGGCGTCAAGCCGACGCGGGAGATCGTTCCGGCGCCGCCGGACAGGGTCATCGGCGACCAGTGCGCCTTTCGAGTCAACGCTCATATCGACGGCGTCGAGATCAACACGACGTTCACCGACAAGGCGGGAAACCCCGTGAAGCTCTTGGGCGTCTTTCCCGGCAACAGGCTGACCTTGACCAATCTCGAGACGGGCAAGTCGATCACCCTGGCCGCCACCGGATCCTTCCAGGCGCGGGCTCAGCCCGACGGTTCGACAGCCTTCTCCGTAACCGGCAACGGGCCCTGGTTCCCCAACCCGGTGTCCGGTGAGCCTGGCATCTGGTATCAGAGCGGGCGAGTGACTGCCAGCTTCGACGCGGAAGGAAACATGACGTCTGTCGGATCGACGGGCAAGCTCATCGATCTCTGCCCCCAGCTCGCGGCGTAGCGGCTCGTCCGTCCACCTGATCGACCCGCTTTCGGCCGTCCTTGGCCATTCGCCGTTCGACGATCTCACGAACGGTGATCCGCTGTCGATGTGTGGCCGCAGCAGGCTTGGCGCGGTCGAGCGGAGAGACGAGACGGGAGCGACGGGACTCGAACCCGCGACCTCCGGCGTGACAGGCCGGCGTTCTAACCAACTGAACTACGCCCCCGGGCGCCGGTGAATACTAGCCGCGCGCGGGGCCGACCGATGAGTTCGCCCGGGCGCCGGCGTCGAAG
>DATBJE010000241.1:0-9323 GCA_036556565.1 Gaiellaceae bacterium | reverse complement strand
CGCCGGGCTCGCCGGGTCGATCCAGGTCGCCGTCAGCGGCGCCTTCGGGAAGCGCATCGGCGTCCTCGAGGCGACGACGTTCGGCTCGATCGGCGCCGCCCTCATCGTCTGCGCCGTCCTCCTGATCGCGCGCCAGAGCTTCGGCGGGGTCGTTGCCGGCTTCCGCGAGCCACCGTGGCTGTGGCTTCCCGCCGCCATGGGCGCGATCGTCGTCATGTCGATCACGTTCACGGCCCCGCGCATCGGGACGTTCGCCACCATCGGTCTCCTCATCGCGGGCCAGCTCGCGATGGGCGTCCTGATCGATGCGTTCGGGCTCTTCGGCGTCGAGAAGATCCCCGTCGGCCCGGCCCGGATCGCGGGCCTCGTGCTCCTCGGCGCCGGCGCCGTCCTGATCCTCGACCGCTAAGGGCGCTCGGCCGCACCCGGACGCGTCCGTTCCGGCCATGCCCGGGGTCAGACCCCGGCCGTGTCTGCGAGGGACGGTGGGGCTCCGTGAACGAAGGTAGCGTGAAGACCCGGGAGTGGTTGGTTGTCCCGCCCGACGCGTCCCTTCGTACCATGTCTGGGGTCAGACCCCGGACGTGCCCAACCGGGACGGTGATCGCCTGAGGTGGAGGCCGCCTAGAGGCCCCAGGGGTTGATCGGGCGCCCGCCCGAGGCGACGAGGACGCTCTTCGTCTCGAGGTACATCTGGAGCGTCTCGAGCCCCTGCTCGCGGCCGAAGCCGGACTGTTTGTAGCCGCCGAACGGGACGCCGGGGAACGCGCCGTACGGGAGATTGACCGTGAAGGTCCCCGACCTGATCCGCCGCGCGAGCCGCTGCCCGCGGGCGCCGTCCCTCGTCCAGACCGTCGCGACGAGGCCGTAGCGGACGTCGTTGGCGATCCGCACCGCGTCGTCCTCGTCCTCGAACGGGATGACCGCGACCACGGGACCGAAGATCTCCTCCTGCGCCACCGTCTGGTCGTTGCGGACGCCGGCGAGCACCGTGGGCGGATAGAAGGCCCCGTCTCCCGGCGTCGGCTCTCCGCCGGCCACCACCTCGGCGCCCTCGCTCCGGCCCGTCTCGACGAAGCCGTGCACCTTCTCGCGGTGGGCTGTTGAGATGAGCGAGCCCATCTGGGTCTCGGGGTCGAGCGGGTCGCCGACGCGCACGGCGGCCGCCTTCTCGGCGATGAGCGCGACGACGTCGTCGTAGATCCCGGCCTCGACGAGCAGGCGCGAGCGCGCGTCGCAGCTCTGGCCGGCCGCGTAGTAGACGCCGTAGGCGGTCGACGCGACGGCGTCCTCGAGGTCGGCGTCGGCGAAGACGACGGCCGGGCTCTTGCCCCCGAGCTCGAGCGACACCCGCTTCACCGGGTCGGCGCAGAGGCGCATGATCTCCGAGCCCGTCCGCGTCGAGCCGGTGAAGGCGACCTTGTCGATGCCCGGATGACCGACGAGGTAGGCGCCCGTCGTCGGGCCGTCCGCGGGGACGACGTTGACGACCCCCGGTGGGACACCGGCTGCCGCGGCGAGCTCGGCGAGGCGAATCGCGGTAAGCGGCGTGGCCGGGTCGGGCTTCAGGACGACCGCGCAACCGGCCGCGAGCGCCGGGGCGAGCTTCCACGCGGCCAGCATGATCGGGTAGTTCCAGGGGACGATCTGCGCGCAGACGCCGACGGGCTCCTTCAGCGTGTAGGCGAGGATCGAGCCGCCGATCGGCCGTGTCGAGCCTTCGATCGACCCGACGGCCGAGGCCATGTAGCGGAAGCTCTCGGCGGCGACGGCGACCTCCGGCTTCGTCGATCCGAGCGCCTTGCCCACGTTCCGGGTTTCGAGCTCGGCGAGCTCCTTGCGGTTGGCGACAATCGCGTCGGCGAGCGCGTGCAGCAGGCGCGAGCGCTCGTTCGGCGGCGTCTTCGCCCACGGGCCCTCGCGCGCCGCCCGGGCCGCAGCCACCGCGCGGTCGACGTCGGCGCGGCCGGCCGTCGCCGCCCGGGCGAGCGGCTTGCCCGTCGCCGGCTCTGCGAGATCGCGGACCTCGCCGTCCGCCGGCTCCGCCGTCTCGCCGTCGATGAAGAGGCCGTACTCGCGCTCGGTGACGACCGCCATCCGCCGCCACGATACCGCTCCGGTGTCCGCGCGGTGGCGTATCGTCGAGCACGGTGCACCAGTCGCGCGTCTTCCTCTTCGGAGTCGCCCTCATCTACCTGGTCGGGGTCGTCGTGCAGGTTTTCCTCGCCGGCCAGGGCGGCTTCGGCGCAACGGACTACGACACGCACAAGGCCTTCGGCTACGTCCTGGGGATCCTCTCGATCGGCATCTTCGTGCTGGCGATCATCGGGAAGGTGCCGCGCGACCTCGTGACCCTGGCCGCGGTCCTGCTCGGCCTGAACGTCCTCCAGATCATCCTCGTCCACGCCAACGTCGCCGACATCGCGGCGCTGCACGCCGTCAACGCGCTCGCGATCGCCGGCGTGGCGTTCGCCCTCGTCCGCCGGTCCCGCCGCTATCTGAGCACGAGGCTCGCCGCCGGCGAGAGCGGCTAGGAGCGCTCGAAGAGCGCCGCCTGACCCTGGCCGACGCCGACGCAGAGCGTTGCCAGCCCATAGTGCCCGGCCCGCCGCCGCAGCTCGTGCAGCAGCGAGACCACGAGTCGCGCGCCGCTCATCCCGAGCGGGTGGCCGATCGCGATGGCGCCGCCGTTGACGTTCACCCTGGCCGGGTCGAGCCCGAGCTCCCGGATCACCTCGACGCTCTGGGATGCGAACGCCTCGTTCAGCTCGACGAGATCGATGTCTGCGACGTCGACGCCCGCGCGCGCGAGAAGCTTCCGCACGGCCGGAACGGGACCGATGCCCATGATCCTCGGATCGACGCCGGCGACGGCGTTCCCGACGAACCGGGCGAACGGCTCGATCCCGAGCTCCTGCGCCCGCTCCGCGCTCGCGACCACGAGCGCGGCCGCCCCGTCGTTGATCCCGCTCGAGTTGCCGGCCGTGACGGTGCCGCTCTCCCTGAACGCCGTCTTCAGCGCGGCGAGCTTCTCGAGCGACGTGTCCGGGCGCGGGTGCTCGTCCGCGACGACGTCGCCGACGGCGACGAGCTCGTCATCGAAGCGCCCCGACCCGGCGGCGGCCGCGTGGCGCTGCTGGCTCTCGAGCGCGAAGGCGTCCTGCTCCTCGCGCGAGACGTTGAAGCGCTCGGCGACGTTCTCCCCCGTCTCGCCCATCGACTCGAGCGGGAACATCGCCTCGAGGCGGGGGTTGGGGAAGCGCCAGCCGAGGGTCGAGTCCCAGGCCGTTCGGTCGCCGCGCGGGAAGGCGCGGTCGGGCTTGCCGAGGACGAGCGGCGCCCGGCTCATCGACTCGACGCCGCCGGCAACGAAGAGATCGCCGTCGCCCGCGCGCACGGCGTGGCAGGCGGAGACGATCGCGGAGAGACCCGACGCGCAGAGGCGGTTGAGCGTCACGCCGGCCACCTCCTGCGGCAGCCCGGCGAGGAGCGCGGCCATCCGCGCGACGTTCCGGTTGTCCTCGCCGGCCTGATTCGCGCAGCCGAGGTAGACGTCCTCGATGTCCGCGGCCGGAACGCCGGCGCGGGCGACCGCCTCGGCGACGACGAGCCCTGCGAGGTCGTCCGGCCGCTCGCCGGAGAGGGCGCCGGCGTAGCGGCCCACGGGCGTGCGCACGGCCGACAGGATCACGGCTTCGGGCATGCGCCCAAGTGTATTCGCGGCTCGCGGCGCCCCCGCCGCGCGGGCTCAGCCCACGAACTCGACGCGGACGGGCCGGTCGAACGCGCCGGACTCCTCGCCGCGCCGAAGCAACTCCGCCACCGCGAGGCGCCCCTCGTCCCCGTAGTCCTCCGTGAGCTCGTTGACGTACATGCCAACGAAGCGATCAGCGAGCTCGGGCGACAGCCCGCGCCCGAAGCGGAGCGCGTACTCGAGCGCCTCCGCGCGGTTGTCGAGCCCAGCCCGGATCGACTCGCGCAGCACCTCGGAGAGCTCGACGAGCGTCTTCTCGCCGAGGTCGCGGCGGGCGACGTTGATCCCGAGCGGAAGCGGCAGACCGGTCTCGAGGAGCCACCACTCGCCCAGGTCGACCACGCACTCGAGGCCCCGGCGCCGGTAGGTCAGCTGGCCCTCGTGGATGACCAGCCCCGCCTCGGCGCGACCCTCCTCGACCGCCTCCATGATCCGATCGAACCGGACCTCGCGGTAGCGGAAGTCCCCGCCGAGGTAGAGGCGGAGAACGAGGAACGCGGTCGTCATCCGGCCGGGAACGGCGATCTCGGTCGCGCCCAGCTCCTCCTTCGTCAGCGGGCGCTTGGCGACCAGGACCGGGCCGTAGCCGGAGCCCATGCTCGCCCCGTGGGGCAGGACTGCGTAGTGATCCTGGACGAAGGGAAACGCGTGGAGCGAGATCGCGGTCACCTCGAGCCGGCCGTCGAGCGCCCACTCGTTCAGCGTCTGGATGTCCTCCAGGACGTGCTCGAACTCGAACCCGCGAGGGTCGACCGCGCCCGAGGCGAGGCCCCAGAACATGAACGCGTCGTCGGGGTCGGGACTATGTCCGAGGCGAATCCGCAGGGCCGCGAGGCTACCAATCCCGCGTCGCGATTGTGCCGGGAGCAGGCTCCTCTAGAATTGAGGTGTGTCTAAACCTGACCTCTCCGCCGCGATCCAGGACTACCTGAAGGAGATCTACAAGCTCCAGTCCGAGGGGACGAAGCCGACTACGACCGCCATCGCGAAGCGGCTCGGCGTCGCGCCCTCGTCGGTCACGTCGATGGTCAAGAAGCTCGCGGCGCTCGGCCTGGCCGAGCACTCGCCCTACCGCGGGGTCGAGCTCTCCGACGACGGGACGAAGATCGCCCTCGAGGTCATCCGGCACCATCGCCTTCTCGAGCAGTACCTCGCCGAGACGCTGGGGCTCCCGATCGACGCCGTGCACGCGGAGGCGGATCGACTCGAGCACGTGATCTCGGAGGAGCTCGAGGCACGGATCGACGAGCAGCTCGGCTATCCGACCCACGACCCGCACGGCGACCCGATCCCCGACGCCGGCCTCCGGATCGAGACGCGGCGGCTGCGCTCGCTCGCGGCGCTCGAGCCCGGCGAGGCAGCGACCGTCGAACGCGTGCCGGACGGCGACTCCGACCTGCTCCGCTACCTCGCCGGCCTGCGGCTGGTCCCGGGCGGGCGGGTCACGATGCGCCGGTCAGAGCCGTTCGACGGGCCGGTGACCGTGGACGTCGACGGGACGGAGCACGCCATCTCGCGCGAGCTCGCCCTCCAGATCGGGATCGCGTAGCGCGTCACGCTTTCGGCTCGCTCCCGCGACGGTGTCGGCGCCGTCCGCGCGACACGCGTGCGCCGGGCGCGGCTACGCTCGAAAGCGGGTGGAGGCACGGGGTGGCCCCGGGGTCAGGGCTTGTGCCCGAAGAACCAGCGTTCGAGCGGCTTCAGGAGGTCATCCTCCCGGAAGGGCCGCACGGTCTCGTTCACCCCGTCCTCTGCGGATACGACGAGGTCGTCGTGGAGCGCGTTGTTGGCCGCGGCGAGCGCGTCGCCCATCTCGTACCCCTCGAAGACGTAGTCGTCGGCGCGGGGCTGCGGCGTCTTCCGGTTCCCGATGTCGATCGCCCGCCCGACGGCCCAGAGCGCGCCCGGCCGCCGCTCGATCCACACCACGATCTCCTCGCGGCTGCCGTCCTCGCCGATCCCGTGCAGCAGGCGCTCGGCGAATCGCATGCCCTCAGGGTCCACTGAGGCAAGGATACAATCGCGGCGTGGGACTCTTCTCGCGGCTCTTCGGGGGCGGTGACGAGCAGAAGCAAGAGACGCCCCGCGGCCTCTCGAAGGAGGACGCCCTCGCCGGCTACATCGTCCGCGAGCACCGCGGCGGTCGCTCGCTCGAGGACATCCTCGAGGATCCGTACTTGAAAAACCGCGCGACGGACGAGCAACGGCTTCGCCTCCTCGAGCGGCCAGAGGTGATACGTGCCGTGGGCGAGGACACCGCCGCCATGGCCGCCGAGCACGTCCGCGAGACGGGCTAGGCAAATTCACAGCTCGACGCCGAGCCCGCGCTCACGCGCGCGCGCGACCGCCACGGCGGCGACCGCGAGGTCCTCCGCGGCGATGCCGAGACTCTTGTAGAGCACGATGTCGTCGTCAGCCTGCCGTCCGGCCGTCTCGCCACCGACGACCTCGGCCAGCTCGTGCACCTCGAGCCAGTCGAGAACTCCCTGCTCGACCGGCTCGACCAGGTCGCCGGCCTCGAGCTTCGCCTGCTCGAGCGAGTCGCAGCAGACGAACGTCGCCCGCTCGACGACGGCGTTGTCGAGCTCTCGCGCCGCGAGCCGGTTCGCGCCGGCGGCGCAGACCAGGGCACCCGGCCGCAGCCACTCGCCGCGCAGAACGGGGTCCCGGGAGCTCGTGATCGTGACGACGACGTCCTGCTCAGCCGCATCACGGTTGTACTCACCCGGCTCGCAATCGAGTCGCCGGCAGAAGTCCTCGAGCCGCTCCGCGTTGCGCGAGTAGGCGACCACGCGCTCCAGGCCGGGGAGCGCCGCGCGCATGCAGGCCACCTGGCTCTCCGCCTGCCAGCCCGTGCCGATGACGCCGAGGCTCCGCGCCTCCGCCCGCGCCAGATGCTTCGCGGCGACCGCGCTCGCCGCCCCCGTCCGGAGCTGTCCGAGTCGGTCGGCGTCGATCAGCGCGAGGAGCTCGGGGCGGTCGGCCGCGAAGAGTGCAACGACGAACCGGACGCCTTCGTGGAACCCGACGTAGGTCTTCAGCCCGGCGACGCCGAGCTCCAGGTCGGCGGCGGCCATGACGTTCAGCAGCCCGTCCGAGACGCCGAGCCGGAACCGCGGGCTGTTCTCGACCGCGCCCCGCGCGAGCCGCGCGAAGCACCCCTCGACTGCCGCGACAGCCTCCTCAGGACCGAGAAGCGCGTCGACGTCGTCTTCGCGGAGATACAGGGGCACGGGGCGGGATAGTGTAGGTCGCGTGGAGCCGGCGGCCACGTCCTCGAGCGGAAGCTGGCACAGGGTCGACCTGAACGGAGACCGCGGCCTCCTTGTCGTCGCCGGCGAGGAGATCGCGGTGTTCCGCGCCGAGGGGAGGCCGTTCGCGATCGCCAACGCATGCCCGCACGAGGGCAACCCGCTCGTCGAGGGCGACCTCGTCGGCTCCATGCTCGTCTGCGCGTACCACGGCTGGCGCTTCGACCTGGAGACCGGCGCGTGCCTGCTCGGCGAGAGGCCGGTCCGCCGCTACCCGGCCGAGGAGCGGGACGGGGCGGTCTGGGTCAGAGCCTGATCCTGCTCCAGGGGAGGCCCGGGTCCGGGTACGCCTCGGGATGGAGCAGGTGGGCGAGCACCTCGACGCCGTCGACGACGCGGGGGCCGGGCCGGGAGAAGCTCGCGTTCGCGTCGACCGCGAAGACGCTGCTCTCTTGGCGCGCCGGCGTGCCGAGCAGGTGTGCGGAGAGCTCGAGCGGCACGACCTCCGTCAGCGTGCGGTCGAGATCGAATCCGCACGGCGCCAGCACGACGACGTCGGGCTCGAGCGAGACCACGTCGTCCCACCGCATCCGGTGCGACGGCTCGCCGGACATGCCCGCGACGTCGGTCCCACCGGCCGCGGCGACCATGTCGGGCACCCAGTGCCCGGCGGAGTAGGGTGGCTCCAGCCACTCCGTGACGAAGACGCGCGGGTACGACTCGACGGCGGCAAGAGCGGCCGCGACGCGCTCTAGCCGACTCTCCATGCCGGCCACGAGCTCGGCGGCCTCGCCGTCGGCTTCGAGCCGTGCTCCGAGCGCGAGGATCCCCTCGCCGATCGCCTCCAGCGTCGAGGGCGAGAAGTCGAGCACTTCGACGTCGAGCGGGCGGGCCGAGAGGATGCCCTCGACCTCGTCCGTCGACACGGCGCACACGTCGCAGAGCTCCTGCATGACGATCACGTCGGCCGCGATCTCCGCCCAGCGCTCCTCGTCGATCGCGTAGAGCGGCCGGCCGTCCTGCGCGGCCTCGGCGACGACCCGGTCGATCTCGGCGCTGGTCACGTCGCCGGTCTGGACGAGCGAGGCGGTGACCACCGTCCGCGACGCGGCCTCCGGCGGCCAGTCGCACTCGTGGGTGACGCCGACGACGCGATCCCCGAGCCCGAGCGCGAAGAGCACCTCAGTCGCAGCGGGAACGAGGGAGCAGATGCGCACCCGGACCAGCGTACCCAGGTCGACGACGCTAGCCTGCGGCGAACGACGTTCCCCCGGAGGTGAGCATGAGCGCGTTCGAGGATCTCGCGGCCGTCGGGCCGTTGCGGATCTGGGACGGCGTCGCGGCCCGTGACGTCCACGGCAGGCAGGCGACCATGGCGGTCGTCGAGCTCGACCCCGACGCCCTCGTCCCGGAGCACCACCACGCGAGCGAGCAGCTCGGGCTGGTGATCGCCGGCACGGTCACGTTCAGAGTGGGCCACGAGACGAAGGAGCTCGGCCCGGGCTCGACGTGGAGCATCCCCTCCGACGTCCCGCACGAGGTGCGCGCGGGCCCGCAGGGCGCCGTCGCGATCGACGTCTTCGCGCCGCCGCGAGACGACTGGGGCGGCGCCGAGCGCGACGAGCCGCGCACGCCCCACTGGCCTTAACGGACACGACCAGGGTCTGACCCCGGACACGGGCGAACTGGCCATGCCCGCCAGCGTGCTGCGGGAGCTGCAGTGCGGGCCAGCCCACGATACGCAGCGCGCTTGCTGGCCGTAACGGACACGGCAGGGGTCTGACCCCGGACAGGGCCGAAAGAGGCAGGCCGAAAGTGCGCCCGGCACGATTCGAACGTGCGACCTCTGCCTCCGCAGGGCAGCGCTCTATCCCCTGAGCTACGGGCGCTGGGGCGAGGGTCAGTCTAGCGGCCGTGCGACCGAGGAGCCGAGCGCGAGGTCGGCGCCCTCGGGAACCTCGACCCTGACGTACGCGAGCGCAACGACGCCGCCGTCTGTGGGCGCCGCGCTCGTGACGCGGCCGACGGCCTTGTCGCCGTAGCGGAGCTCCGCGTCCGGGCCGGGCACCGCGCAGCCCTCGATGCGGAGGACGCGCAGCGCCCGGTTGACGTGCCCGCGGAAGTGGAGGCGGGCGATCGGCTCTTGACCCGGATAGCAGCCCTTCGTGAGGCTCACGGCGCGCTCGACGAGGCCCGCCTCGGCGGGCATGACGCGCTCGTCGATCTCCTTGCCCCAGGCCGGCGTCCCCGCCTCGATGCGCATCGCTTCGAGCGTCTCAGCGTCGACCGTCGGCTCGAGGGACGCGTCGAGTACCTCG
>DATBJE010000240.1:0-5993 GCA_036556565.1 Gaiellaceae bacterium | reverse complement strand
CGACAGCGCCGCGAGGCGCAGGGAGACCGAGCGGTTCCGGGAGGCCTTCTCCAGGAGCACGAGCGCCGGGCGGAGGAGTCGCGCGCAGAGGACGGCCGCCGCGAAGGTGACGAGCCCGGGGAGCAGGACGAGCGCGGTGGCTGTCCCGCCGTTGCCGGCGAGCGCGGCCTGGTCGAGGTCGCCGCGCAGGAGCGTCAGGGCGACCACGGCGAGGGCGGCGAGGGCGAGCGCGTCGAGCGCCGAGAAGGAGCGCGCGCCGAACGTGAGCGGGCGGGCGAGAAGCGCCGCCACGAGGACGAGCGCGAGCGCCGCCGCGACGACCAGAGCGACGACGAGGCCCGTGCTCGAGAGCGTCGAGTGCGAGAGGACGTCGCCGACCGGAGCGCCGGCCTTCGAGGCCACGAAGGCTCCCGCCCCCGTGCCGAGCGCCCAGCCGACGGCCGTGCCCACGAGCGCGATCACGAGCGCCTCGGCGCCGGTGAAGAGCGAGAGCTGCCACCCCCGCGCCCCGAACCAGGTCAGCCGCCGGCGCGCGGCCCCGACGTCGCGGCGCATGCTCACCGCCACGAGGACAGCGAAGGCGAAGAGGAGCGCGGCGGACTCGCCGCCGACGAGCAGGAGGCGCCGCGCGGCGACGTCGCTCGCCTCGGCGCTCGTCCGCAGCGGCTCGACCGGGGCCGACACGTCGAACGAGATCGAGGCACTCTGGAGGTCGGACCGGGCTCGCGCGACGTCGCCCGCGAACCGGTCGACGTCCCAGGAGCGCACGTCGCCCGCCGCGAGCGGGACCACCCACGAGTAGCTGCGGTAGACGTCCTCGACCTGCGGCGAGCGCACGAGGCCGTCGACGCCCTCGGCGAGGACGAGCGGCGGGGGCGCCGGCCGGTGGTAACGGAACGCGCTCCGGTAGACCGGGCTCTGGGACGCCCGGTCCTGCTCGTTCTCGGCCGGGGCGATGAAGTCGCCGAAGAGCGCGGGCGAGCGCAGGACGGCGGTGCCGACCTGGACGAGGCGGAGGCCCTCGACGTTCGGGATCCGACCGGCGCCGCGCAGCCGGACGACCTCGCAGTGCTCCGGCACGCACCTGCGCGGGAGGCGCCCCGAGCGGAGCGCCATCCAGTCGGCCAGGCCGTCGACCGCGCCCAGGCCGAAGTACCTCCCCGCGATCGTGCTCTCGCGGAAGAGGACGAGGCCGGCCGGATCGCCGCCGACGACGCCGGCGAGGGTTCGGCGCGCCCGGCGGTCGAGCTCGGCGTGGTCGTCGCCCTGGTCGGGGACGCCGAACCAGTCGGCGCGCACCGACCGTTGCGCGGCGGGGATGTCGTCGAGGGCCTGGCCGACGCGCTGGTCCCTGGCGACGACGGCGCCGGCGAGGACGGTGGCGAGCATCGCCGCCCCGGCCGCCACCCCCGCGGCCGCGAGGAGGGTGGTCGGCGCACGGCGCGCGAGCCGCAGCCGGGCGAGCCGGAGCGGGTAGCCGAGCCTGCGGATGGTGCGCACGCCTCAATGCTGCCCGTGCCGACGCGCTTCGACCACGCGGGTCCCTTCAGCCGTGGTTAAGCTGTGCTTATGCTCGATGTCAGGCGCCTGCGCCTCCTGCGCGAGGTGGCCCTTCGCGGGTCGATCGCCGCCGCGGCGGAGTCGCTCGGCTTCACGCCGTCGGCCGTGTCCCAGCAGCTGGCCAAGCTCGAGGTCGAAGCGGAGGTTCCGCTCCTCGACCGCGGTCCCAGGAGCGTTCGCCTTACACCGGCCGGCTGGCGCCTGGTCGAGCATGCCGAGGCGGTGCTCGAGCGCCTCGCCGAGGCGGAGGCCGATCTTCGCGAGATCTCCGGCGCCCGGCCCGTCCTGCGGGTCGGCTCGGTGACGACCGTGGCGGTGAGCCTCCTCCCCGACGCGCTCGGCCGGTTCGCGGCCGCCTGCCCGGACGTGGACGTCACCGTCGTGGAGGCCGACCCGCGCGGGAGCCTCGCTCGCCTCCGCTCGCGGGAGCTCGATCTCGCGCTCGTCTTCGAGTACGACGGTGTTCCGCTGCCGGTGGAGCCGCGGCTCGAGCTGGAGCTCCTGCTGGAGGAGCCGATGCGGATCGTGCTCCAGGCCGGCCACCCGGCTTCCGCCCGCCGCGCGGTGCGCCTCGGTGACCTGGCCGAGGAGACCTGGATCAGGAGCACGCCGCGCTCCTCGTGCCACGAGTTCACGGCCCGGGCCTGCCGGGCCGCGGGGTTCGAGCCCCGGATCCGGTTCGAGTTCGACGACTACGCGGCGATGCAGAACCTCGTCGCCTCGGGCGCGGGCGTCGCCTTCGCCCCCGACCTCGGCCTCACGCGGCTGAACCCCGGCGTCGCCGTGCGGCCGATTGCCTTCGGGCCCAAGCGCCGCATCCTCGCCGCCTACCGGGCGGGCGAGCGGGGCTCGCCCGGCATCCCGGAGATGCTCGCGGCCGTCACGGAGACGATCGCGACGCGCGAGCCGCTGTTCCCGGCGCGCGCCGGCGCGGCGCGGGCTGCCCGCCCGTAATCTGAAGCGGGTGAGCCGCCCGCTCGCCGTCGCCCTCGCCTGCCTCGTTCTCGCCGCCGCCACCGGCTGCGACAGCGGCGAGCAGGCCGAGCCCGCCCAGCCCGCGCCGCCGGCGTCGATGTCCGCCGAGACCGAGCCGACGCCTCCCGGCGGCCGATCGCTCGCGCTGGTCGAGGTCGCGAGCGGGCTCGACGCCCCGGTGCACGCCGCCGCGGCCCCGGGCGAGCCGGGCCGACTCTACGTCGTCGAGCGCGCCGGGCGCATCCGGGTGCTCGAGAGCGGCCGCGTGCTGCCGCGCCCCTTCCTCGACATCTCGGCGGACGTGACCAGCGGAGGCGAGCAGGGGCTCCTCTCGGTCGCGTTCCACCCGGACTACGCGGAGAACGGGCTCTTCTACGTCGACTACACCGACCTGGAGGGCGACACCCGCGTCGTCGAGCTCCGCGCGGAGGAAGGACGCGAGCCGACGAAGGTCCGCGAGCTCCTGCACGTCGCGCAGCCGTACTCGAACCACAACGGCGGGCAGCTCGCATTCGACCGGGACGGCCTCCTCTACGTCGGCATGGGCGACGGCGGTTCCGGGGGCGACCCCGAGAACCGCGCCCAGGATCTCGGAAGCCGGCTTGGCAAGCTCCTCCGGATCGACGTCGACCGTCCCGACGCGGACTGGGAGATCGTCGCCTACGGGCTGCGCAACCCGTGGCGGTTCTCCTTCGACCGCGAGACCGGTGACCTCTGGATCGGCGACGTGGGCCAGGGCGCGGTCGAGGAGGTGGACTACCTCCCCGCCGGCGACGTCGGCTCGCTCGTGAACTTCGGCTGGGACGTCTTCGAGGGCACGCACGTCTACGAGGACAAGAAGCCGAACGACGCCGGCCGCCTCGTCGGGCCGATCGCCGAGTACTCGCACGACGAGGGGTGCTCGATCACCGGCGGCTTCGTCTATCGCGGCGAGCACGTCCCCTCGGCGCAGGGGCGGTACTTCTACGGCGACTACTGCTCCGGCCGCCTCTGGAGCCTGGAGCGCACCGGCGACGGCGCGAGGGTCCGCCGCCTCCGTTTCGAGGTGCCCGAGCTCAGCTCGTTCGCGGAGGACGGCTCCGGGGAGCTCTACCTGCTCACCCTGGACGGGACGGTCTACCGCCTCGTCTCCGGCTAGCGCCGGGAACCCCGAAGGGCCGCTCGGTGTAGAACGGTCGCAGTGGAGGACCGGCCACTGGAAGACGACGAGCTCGTCGCACGGGCCCAGCGGGGAGACACCCGCGCCTTCGGCACTCTCGTGGAGGAGCATCAGACGATCGCGTTTCGCACCGCGTACCTGCTCACGGGCTCGGCGGCCGACGCCGAGGACGCCGTGCAGGACGCGTTCGTGAAGGCCTATTCGGCCCTGGGTCGCTTCCGGCCCGGCGCGCCGTTCCGGCCCTGGCTCCTCGCGATCGTCGCCAACGAGGCCCGGAACCGCCGCAGGTCGGCCGGCCGCCGCGAACGTCTCGCGCTGCGCGCGGCCGAGGATCCGCTCTCGGGGGGCGCGGTCCCGTCCCCCGAGGCGGCACTCCTCGACGCGGAACGGCGGGAGGAGCTGCTGCGGGCCGTCGACGACCTCCGCGAGGACGACCGGATGGCGATCGGCTGCCGCTACTTCCTGGGGCTGAGCGAGGAGGAGACCGCGGCCGCGCTCGGGTGGCGGCGCGGAACCGTGAAGTCGAGGACGTCGCGGGCGCTCGACCGCCTGCGCGACCGCCTGGGGGTGACGGCATGACCGAGCTCGAGCGCGCGCTCGTCGGCCTCGGCGCCCAGCTCGACCTGCCGGAGACGCCGGACGTCACCGCCGCGGTGCTCCGGCGGATCCCGGAGGCGCCGGCCCGTCGCCGGTTCCCGGCCCGCCGGGCCCTTGTGCTCGCCTTCGTCGTCCTCGCGGTCGCGATCGGGGCCGTCATGGCCGTGCCGCCGGCGCGCACGGCAGTGCTGGAGTTCTTCGGGCTCCAGGGCGCGACCGTGCGCCGGGTGGACACGCTCCCGGCCGTCCCGCGGACGAGCGCCACCGTGCTCGAGCTCGGGAAGCCGGTCTCGAGCGCGTCGCTCGACCCGTTCCTGGTGCCGGCTGCGCTGGGCCCTCCGGACGCCGTCTACCGGTCGTCGGCGATCCCGGGCGGCAAGGTCTCGCTCGTCTACCGGCCCGGCCCGGACGTCCCTCGCTCCCTGTACACGGGCGTCGGGATCCTCGTCACCGAGTTCCGCGGCGACCTCGACCCGGAGTACATCCAGAAGTTCGTCGGGAGCGGGACCGGCGTGGAGCAGCTCGACGTGGACGGGAGCCCTGCGCTCTGGATCGAGGGCGAGCCGCACCTCGTCCTCTTTCTCACCCCCGACGGGGGCCGCCGCGAGGATCTCATCCGCCTGGCCGGCAACACCCTGCTCGTCCAGCGCGGCGACATCCTCGTTCGCATCGAGGGCGAGATCGACCGCGACCGCGCCGTCGCGATCGCCGAGTCGCTCGGCCCGCCCTAGTCAGTCGTGGAGGACGCGGCCCTCCATGCCGCCCGCGACGAGGACGACCTGGCCCGTGACGTGGCCCGAGAGCGCGTCCGAGGCGAGCACGACGATCTGGCGGGCGACGTCCTCGGGCTGGGCCACCTTCCGCAGCGCCATCGTCCGCGTCGCGCGATCGGTCACGCTCGGGTCGTCCAGGGTCGAGCGGGTCATCGGCGAGATCGTCCAGCCGGGGCAGACGGCGTTCACCCGCGCGGCCGGGGCGATCCGGACGATCTCGTTCTTGAGGCTGAGGAGGAGCCCGCGAACGACGGCGGACTTCGCCGACGCGTAGTCGGCGTGCCCGGCCTCGCCGAACACGCCGGCGGTGGACCCGACGAGGATGAGGCTCCCGTGCCCCGCGCGGGCGACCTCGCGGAGGAAGCCCCGCGCGGTCAGGAACGTCGCCGTCAGGTTCGCCGCGATCGTCTCGTTCCAGCGCTCGAGCGACAGCTCCCAGAGCGGGACGTCCTCCTCGGGCCACACGCCCGCCACCGCCGCGCAGACGTCGACCCCGCCCAGCTCGGCGCGCGCGGCCGCGAAGAGCGCGTCGGCCTCGTCCTCGCGACGGAGGTCGGCCCGGAGGAGGAGCCCCCCGCCGCACTCGGCGGCGACCGCCTCCGCCCGCTCCCGCCCGGCGTGGTAGTGGAGCGCGAGCCGGCAGCCCTCCGCGGCGAACGCGCGGGCGCAGGCCGCCCCGATCCCGCCGGACGCGCCGGTGACGAGCACGCGCTTGCCCGAGAGCCCCGTCTCCATGTGGCGGCTCTCATGTTCGCACCTGGGCGCGGAAGTCTCGACCCCGCGTCACGGGCACGCCGCACCGCGGCTCGGCCCACGGGAATCGGGCAGGATGACCGCGGGCGGAGCCGCAGCGCGGCTTGGCGCGAGCTCTAGGAGCGCCGCCAGTCGAGGCGCCGAATCTCGTCGATCCGAGAGTCGGTGCCGATGAG
>DATBJE010000239.1:0-3332 GCA_036556565.1 Gaiellaceae bacterium | reverse complement strand
TCTCCCGGGCGAGCTTCGCCAGGGTCTCACCGGGGAGGACGGCGAGCTCGGCGACGCGGGAGAGCTCGTGGACGGTTGCGCCCTGATGCCTCAAGTAGGCTCGATCCTATGGCAACGGCCGCCGGCCTCAGGCAGTGGCGCGCGTGCCCGCGGTGCGGGACGGCGCTCGAGCACGGCGACTCCTCGGTCTCGTGCCCCGGCTGCGGGCTCGTCGAGTACGCGACGCCGGCGCCCACGGCGAGCGCGGTCGTCGTCGGCCCCGACGGACGCGTGCTCCTCGCCCGGCGGGCCGCCGATCCCGGTGCGGGCGCCTGGGACCTCCCCGGCGGGTTCGTGAACGAGGGGGAGGAGCCGCTCGACGCGCTCCGGCGCGAGCTTCGCGAGGAGACGGGGCTCGAGGGTGAGCCGGGCGATTTCCTCGGCGCGATCCCCGACCGCTACGGCGACGAGGGCGCCTGGACGATCAACTTCTACTGGACGGCGCGGCTCGGCCCGGGCGAGCCGACGGCCGCGGACGACGTCGCCGACCTCGTCTGGTTCCCGCCCGAGGAGCTTCCCCCGCGGGACGAGTTCGCCTTCGCGAACACGATCGAGATGCTGGAGCGCTTCGGAGCGGCCTTCCGGCCGTGACGGGGCCGTTGCTCGCTCTCGGGGCGAGCCTGAGCTGGGGGCTGGGAGACTTCCTCGCGGGTCTGAGGAGCCGGTCGCTGCCGGTCCTCACCGTCCTCGTGGTCTCGCAGGCTGCGGGGCTCCTGACGATCGCGCTCGTCGTCGCGGCCCGCGGCGCGGGGCCGCCGGACGCGCGCTACATCGGCTACGCGGTGCTCGCCGGCCTCTGCGGCGCGTGCGGGCTCGCCGCCCTCTACCGCGGCCTCGCGGTCGGCGACATGAGCGTCGTCGCGCCCATCTCGGCCACCGCCGCCGTCGTTCCGGTGGTCGCCGGCGTCGTGAGCGGGGAACGCCCGTCCGCTCTCCAGGGCCTCGGGGTCGGGCTCGCGCTCGCGGGTGTCGCGCTCACGGCGCACGAGAGCGGGACGGGTGGAGGGGGCGCGGCCACCGGCGTCGGCCTCGCTCTCGTCGCCGCGCTCTCCTTCGGGCTCGTCCTCGTCGCGCTCGGAGCCGCGAGCGAGGGCGACGCGCTCTGGGGAACGCTCTCGATGCGGGCCACCTCGTTCTCGACCCTCGCCGTCGCGGCGCTGCTCGTCCGCCCGGGCTTCGCCCTCCGGGACGGGGCCCTGCCGGCGCTCGTCCTCATCGGCGTCCTCGACGTCGCCGGGACCATGCTCTTCGCCGTCGCGTCGACGAAGAGCCTGCTGAGCCTCGCGGCAGTGCTCGCGCAGCTCTATCCGGTCGTGACCGTGCTCCTCGCGCGCGTCGTGCTCGGGGAGCGGGTCTCGCGCCATCAGCAGCTCGGCGTCGTCGCGGTCTTCGCCGGCGTCGTGCTCATCACTGCGGGCTAGGACCAGCCGAACGGCCAGGAAAGAGGCGCCGAAAGGCCTATTCAGGACTCGGGGCGCGCGGCCGATAAACGCCTCACTGTGGACTTCGGAACGCACTCCATCGAAGAGCATCTCCGCGAGGACTGGCTCGACGCCTGGATTGCGGAGGGCCTCGACGCCGTCGAGGCGTTCCTCCGCAACCATGCGGCGTTCGACTCGTTCCTCGAGGATCGCGACTAACGCGTCTCTGCGGCCGGGCGCCGGGCGCTAGGCGACGAGGCCGAGCGAGCGCTCGAGCATCGGCTTCGGCTGCGCGCCGAGCGCGGCCGCGGCGGGCTCGCCGCCCTTGAAGAGGACGATCGTCGGGATGGACAGGATTCCGTAGCGCTCGCGCAGCTCGGGTTCCTCGTCGATGTTGACCTTGACGACGCGCAGCTCGTCCGCGCGCTCCTCCGCGATCTGCTCGAGGACGGGGGCGATCGCGTGGCAGGGGCCACACCATTCCGCCCAGAAGTCGACGATCACCGGGGTCTCGCTCTCGAGGACCTCGGTGTCGAAGTCGGTGGTCGTGATTGCAGGTGTCATGCCTCTTCAAACGTAGACTGACCTGCAGATGTTCCGGCCCCTCCCGCCCGTGCCCGACCACCCCGCGCTCGAGCTCGAGATCCTCGACTGGTGGGAGGAGGACGGCACGTTCGAGAAGCTCCGCGAGCTGAACCGCGGCGGCCCCACCTGGAGCTTCTTCGACGGCCCCGTGACCGCGAACAAGACGCTCGCCGTGCACACCGCCTGGGGTCGCACGCTCAAGGACGTGTTCCAGCGCTACAAGGCGCTCCGAGGCTTCGACCAGCGCTACCAGAACGGCTTCGACTGCCAGGGGCTGTGGATCGAGGTCGGCGTCGAGCGGGAGCTCGGCCTCAACTCGAAGCGCGAGATCGAGGAGTACGGGCTCGCCGAGTTCTCGCGGCGGTGCCGCGAGAAGGTCGTCTGGTCGGCGACCGAGCTCACGCGCGGCTCCAAGCGCCTCGGCCAGTGGATGGACTGGGGCAACGACTACTTCACGTTCTCGGACACGAACATCGAGTACATCTGGCGGTTCCTCCGCCTGATGCACGAGCAGGGGCACCTCTACAAGGGCCACCGCTCGACGGAGTGGTGCCCGCGGTGCGGCACCTCGATCTCGGCCCACGAGCTCGTCGGGAGCTACGAGGACCGTACCGACCCCTCGCTCTTCGTCCGCTTCCCGCTCCTCGAGCGTCCCGGGCAGTCGCTCGCCGTGTGGACGACGACGCCCTGGACGCTGCCCGCGAACGTCGCCGCGGCCGTCAAGCCTGACGCCGAGTACGGCCTGCGGGTCGAGGGCGACTGGGTCGCCGTCGCACGCGACCCCGAGGCCGAGTTCGTCGAGCGCGCGCCGGGGGCCGATCTCGTCGGCCTCCGCTACGAGGGGCCGTTCGACAATCTCCCCGCGGCGCAGGAGGTCGAGCACCGCGTCATCCCGTGGGACGAGGTCTCCCTCGAGGAGGGGACGGGCGTCGTGCACATAGCGCCCGGTTGCGGCGCCGAGGACTTCGAGCTCTCCCGCGTCCACGACCTCCCCGTTCTGACGCCCGTCGACGAGTCGGGCCGGTTCTACACCGACTATGGCTGGCTGCACGGGCAGAGCACGGTCGAGGCCGCGGAGCAGATCGCCGTCGACCTGGGCGAGCGGGGCAAGCTCATCGCCGCGGAGGAGATCGAGCACCGCTTCCCGTTCTGCTGGCGGTGCCACACGCCGCTCATCTTCCGGATCGCCGACGACTGGTTCATCGCCGTCGACGAGCTGCGCCCCGGGCTCCTCGCGGCGAACGCGGGCGTGCGCTGGACCCCGGAGTACTTCGGGAAGCGGATGGA
>DATBJE010000238.1:0-2636 GCA_036556565.1 Gaiellaceae bacterium | reverse complement strand
CCGCGGATCTCGGCCTCGTCGCGCACGCCTCCGACGGAGATGCGCACGAACTTGCGGCCCAGCGCGCGCGCGATGGACTGCCCGAGCGACGTCTTGCCGACGCCGGGCGGGCCGACGAAGCAGAGGATCGGGCCGGCGAGGTCGTGCTTGAGCTTCTGCACGGCGAGGTGCTCGACGATGCGGTCCTTGACCTTCTCGAGGTCGTAGTGATCCTCGTCGAGGACGGCGCGGGCCCGCTTGAGGTCGAGGTCGTCCTCGGTCGTCTGCGACCAGGGGAGCGAGAGGATCCACTCGAGGTACGTGCGGATGACGCCGTACTCGGCGGCGGCGGACGGCAGCTTCGACAGCCGGTCGAGCTCGCGCCGCGCCTGCCGGTCGGCCTCCTCGGGAAGCTCGGCCTCGTCGATCTGTGAACGCAGCTCGGCGAGCTCGGCCTGCTGCTCGTCGCCCTCCCCGAGCTCCTGCTGGATCGCCTTGAGCTGCTGGCGCAGGAAGTACTCGCGCTGCGATGAGTCGATCTCGGACTGGACCTGCGACTGGATCTTCGTCCCCAGCTCGAAGACCTCGAGCTCGCGGGAGAGGATCACGATCAGCAGCCGCAGGCGCTCCTCGACGTCGGCTGCCTCGAGGAGCTGCTGGCGCTCCTCCGTCTTGAGGCGGATCGTCGAGGCGATCAGGTTGGCGAGCGCGCCGGGCGACTCGGCGTTCGCGGCGGCGAACTCGAGCTCCTCCGGCAGGTACGGGGCGACGGCGATGATGCGCCCGAAGAGCGACTCGATCGAGCGCCCGAGGGCCTCGACCTCGCGCTCGCGCACGACGACGTCGGGGAGTGACGTGAACCGGCCGACGAGGTAGGGCTCCGTCTGCTCGACCTCCTCGAGCGTGACGCGCTCCTGTCCCTGAACGAGGACGCGCAGCGTCCCGTCGGGAACGCGGATCATCTTGTGGACGACGGCGGAGGTGCCGACGCCGTAGAGGTCGTCGGGGCCCGGCGCCTCCTCCTCGGACGAGCGGCTCGTGACGAGCGCGATCGTCCGGTCGGCGGCCACTGCCTCGTCGACGAGCGTGATCGACCGCTCCTGTCCGATGGCCAGGGGCGTCATCGACCCGGGGAAGACGACGGTCTCGCGGAGCGGCAGGATCGGCAGGAGCTCCCCGGTCCGCTCGGGGGTCTCGGCCTCTCTCTCCTCGATCGCGCTCACGCGTCCGCCTCCCTCGTCACCTCGACGCGTACGGGCCGCGACCGCTGCCGAAGCGGGAAGACGATCGTGAGAAGCCCGTGCTCGTACCGGGCTGCGGCCTCGCCCTCGGCGACCTCCGCTCCGAGCGCGATGTGCCGCTCGAACGGCCCGTAGTCGATCTCGATGTGCTCGTAGTGGCGTCCACCGCCGGAGCGGCGGGGCCGCTTGCCCGAGATCGAGAGGACGCCGTCGACGACGGCGACGTCGACCTCGGACGGGTCGACGCCGGCGAGCTCGACGACCACGTGGATCGCGGGAGGATCGTCGGTCCGGTAGGCGTCGACGCGCGGGCGGAAGCCACGCCGCTGCGGCGCCAGCCGGTGCTGGCAGAGGTCCGCGAAGAGCTCCTCCATCTCGGCCTTGAGGCGGTCGACATCCCTGCGCGCAGTCATGGGACAATCGTAGCCGTGGGCCGCACCCTGACCGTCGCCGGCGCCGTGGTCGCCTTCCTCGCCTACGTCTGGGTCGCCGCGGTGCGGCTCGCTCCGGGCGTCCGGGCGCGGAAGGCCGCCAGGCGGGCAACCCGCAAGGCGTAGGTTCTCCCTGCTCCCGGGTCGGTTTTGACAGGCCGGGAGGCCGTCGCTAGCGTGGGCGCGTGGTCATGCTAGTGATCACTAACTCTTCACATTCGGGGTGGTGAGCCGGTGGAGGGCTGGACCCGCCGGATGATCCGCTACCGCTGGGCCGTCGTCGCGGTCTGGGCGGTCGTCTTCGTCGCCTCGTTCATCGCCATGTCGGGGCTCGCCGACCTGCTCACGAACCGCTTCACGCTGCCCGGCACCGACACGGCGCGGGCCGAGAAGATCCTCCACGACCACTTCGGCCAGCGGTCGGACGGCTCGTTCACGATCGTCGTGAAGGGCGCCCCCGGCTCGGCGCAGACGCTCGTCCCGCAGGTGCGACGCGCGGCCGAGCGCGCCTCCAACGTGCTCCCGACGTCAGTGGTCGCCGGCGTCCAGCCCGTGTCGGACTCGGTCGTCAGCGCGCGGATCGTCTCCACGCTCCAGCCGGCCGATGCGAAGGGGTACACGGACGACATGCGCGCCGCCGTCGGCACGATCCCGGGCGCGCAGATCTACGTCTCGGGGCAGGCCGCGATCGAGCACGACCTCGACCCGGTCTTCGCCCACGACCTCAAGGTGGGCGAGCTCTTCATCGCGATCCCGATCGCGCTCCTGATCCTCGTCTTCACCTTCGGGACGCTCGCGTTCCTGCTCCCGTTCCTGTTCGCGGCCGCGGCGATCCCGACCACCCTCGGGATCATCTGGATCTTCGCCAACTTCATGGAGCTGACCACGTACCTCCAGAACCTGGTCATGCTCATCGGCTTCGGCATCGCCATCGACTACTCGCTCCTCGTCGTGTACCGCTACCGCGAGGAGCTGGCGAAGGCCG
>DATBJE010000237.1:0-14965 GCA_036556565.1 Gaiellaceae bacterium | reverse complement strand
GTGCAGCAGGTGAACCAGCTCCTGAACGCGCGCAAGCAGATGGCCAAGATGGTCAAGCAGATGGGAAAGGGCAAGATGCCGAACATCCAGTCGATCGCCCGCCAGGGGCGGCGCTGAGGACGAGAGAGAAAGGACGGAATGGCAACACGCATCAGACTGACCCGCGTCGGGTCGAAGAAGAACCCGATCTACCGGGTCGTGGTCGCCGACGGGCGCTCGCCGCGCGACGGCCGGTTCATCGAGATCGTCGGACGCTACAACCCGCAGACGAGCCCCTCCACGATCGACCTCGACACGGAGAAGATCCAGGACTGGATCGGCAAGGGCGCCCAGCCGAGCGAGGCCGTCAAGCGCCTGCTCAAGGCGCAGGCCGCCTCCTGACGGTCCATGGAGGAGCTGCTCGCGTACCTGGCCCGGAGCCTCGTCGACCACCCCGACCAGGTGCGGGTCGAGAGGGTCGAGCGGGACGGCGCCGTCGTGCTCCGGCTGCACGTGGCCGAGGACGACGTCGGCAAGGTGATCGGCCGCCAGGGCCGGATCGCCCGCGCGCTCCGGACGCTTGTCCGCGCGAGCGGCGGGCACCGCCACGAGCGCGCCGTTCTCGAGATCGTCGACTAGTGCCGGCCGAGCCCTGGGTCGCGGTCGGCCGCGTCGGCCGGCCGCACGGCGTGCGCGGTGCGTTCGTCGTCGAGCACGCGAGCGACGACCCCGAACGGCTGGCCGTCGGCGCTTGCGTCTACGTCGGGCGTGAGCCGGCGACGGTCGTGGAATCGAAGCGGGCCGGCGGCCGGCTCGTCGTCCGTCTCGAGCCGCCTCCTGCGCGCGGGGCCGTCCTCGAGCTCCCGGTGGCCGAGCTCCCACCACCGGGCGAGGACGCATTCTACGTCTTCCAGCTCGTCGGTCTCGAGGTCGAGGAGGAGGGCGGCCGGCGACTCGGGCGCGTGCAGGACGTCGCCCCCGGCGTGGCGAACGACGTGCTCGAGCTCGAGAGCGGGATCGTCCTGCCGATGGTCGAGGAGTGCGTGCGCACGGTCGATGTGGAGGGAGGGCGAATCGTCATCGCTCCCGGCTTCGCGCCCGAAAGCTAACTTTTCCGCTGGCCCAGTCCCCCATGCAGATCGACGTCTTCACCCTGCTGCCGCACGCGTTCTCATGGCTCACCGAGCAGCGACCGCTCGCGGCGGTCCTCGGCTCCGAGCTCGAGCTCCGCTTCCTCAACTACCGCGACTACACGCCCCTGACCGGGGGCCAGGTCGACGACGAGCCCTACGGCGGCGGGCCGGGCATGGTGCTGCGGGTCGACGTCGCGTGCGCCGCCCTCGAGGCGGTGTACGGCGACACGGCAGGGCGGCGCGTGATCGCGTTCACGCCGGGAGGCCGGCAGCTCGACCAGGCGCTCGTCGAGGAGCTGGCGGGCGAGGACGCTCTCACGCTCCTCTCGGCGCGCTTCGAGGGCTTCGACGAGCGCATCCTCGAGCACGTCGCCACCGACACGGTCTCCATCGGCCCCTACGTCCTCTCCGGCGGAGAGCTGCCCGCGATGGTGCTGCTCGACGCGGTCGCCAGGCGGCTGCCGGGCGCGATCCGCGAGGAGAGCGGCGCCGTCGAGAGCTTCTCGGATGAGCTCGACGGCGGCCTCGAGTTCCCCCACTACACCCGTCCGGCCGAGTACCGGGGCTGGCGCGTCCCGGACGTTCTCCTCTCCGGGAACCACGCGCTCATCGAGAGCTGGCGGCGCGAGCGAAGCCGGGAGCGGTCGCACGGATGAGAGGCCCGCTCGACCGTCTTACCGGGTCCCTGCCCGCGCCGTGGGACACCATCGTCGACTGGGCCGTCACGATCGCGGTCGCGGTCGCCGCCGTGCTCGCGATCAAGGCGTGGGTGGTGAACCCGTACCGGATCCCGTCCTCGTCGATGGAGCCGACGCTGCACTGCGCCAGGCCCGGCGCCCTCTGCGAGTCCGGCACGTCCGACCGGGTGCTCGCGAACCGCTTCATCTACCACTTCCGGGATCCCGAGCGGGGCGACATCGTCGTCTTCGAGACGCCGCCCGAGGCCGTGACCCGCTGCGGCGCGGGCGGGACCTTCGTCAAGCGGCTCGTCGCGCTCCCCGGGGACACGGTCGGCCAGCAAAAGGGCGTCCTCCGGGTCAACGGCCGGCCGGTCGACGAGTCGTACGTGAACGGCGGCGGGCCCGGTGAGGACTTCAAGACCCGGACGATGGGCGACGACGAGTACTTCATGATGGGCGACAACCGCGCCCACTCCTGCGACAGCAGGGTCTGGGGCCCGGTCGGGCGGGAGGACCTGATCGGCCCCGTGTTCGCCGTCTACTGGCCGCTGTCCCGCCTCGGCCTCCGCTAGCGGGAGGAAGCCGCCTTCCTCCGCAAACGGGTCGAGTCGCTCCCCGGGCCCTGGCCGACGATCGTCGACTGGGCGCTCACGATCGCGATCGCGGTCGCGGCCGTCCTTGCGATCAAGGCCTGGGTGATCAACCCGTACCGGATCCCGTCGTCGTCGATGGAGCCGACGCTCCACTGCGCGCAGCCGGAGCCCGGGTGCGAGGCGGGGAGGTCGGACCGCGTCCTCGCGAACCGGTTCGTCTACCACTTCCGCGACCCCAAGCGCGGGGACATCGTCGTCTTCGAGACCCCCGAGGACGCGCAAAGGGTCTGCCCGGGCCCGGGCAACGTCTTCGTGAAGCGGCTCATCGGCCTCCCGGGGGACATGGTCGAGATCCGCGGCGACAGCCTCTACATCAACGGGAAGCCGTATCCCGAGCCGTACGTCAACGGCGGGGCCGTCGGGAACCAGTTCGGCCCCGTCACGGTCCCCCAGGGCAAGTACTTCATGATGGGCGACAACCGCCTGGACTCGTGCGACAGCCGCAGGTGGGGCTCCGTTCCGCGGAGCAACCTCATCGGCCCGGTCTTCGCCGTCTACTGGCCCATCCTCCGCATCGGCTTCCGGTAGGCGGTCGCCCGTCGCGGTGCGGTTTCGCTAGCATTCCCGCGCGGCTTCGGCCGCCCTTTTCATGACGACGCCGATCGACATCCTCGAGCGCAAGCAGCTGCGCGACGACAGGCCGCAGTTCAAAGCGGGCGACACGGTGCGCGTGCACTTCCAGGTGATCGAGGGCCAGCGCCGGCGCGTGCAGGTCTTCGAGGGCGTCGTCATCAAGCGCCAGGGCGCCGGCGTCCGCGAGACGTTCACGGTCCGCAAGAGCTCCTTCGGCGTCGGCGTCGAGCGGACGTTCCCGCTTCACTCCCCCAAGATCGAGCGCATCGAGGTGGCTGCGATCGGCGACGTGAGCCGCGCGAAGCTCTACTACTTGCGCTCGAAGGTGGGGAAGAAGGCGCGCGTCCGCGAGAAGCAGCGGACCTAGCCGCTATTCTCGGGCGCGTGGCGACCAGCCGGCGTCCGGGCCGCAGACTCCTCTCGTTCGACCGGCGCCTCGGCGTCCGGTTCGTCGCCGGAGCCGACGAGGCGGGGCGGGGCAGCCTGGCCGGCCCGCTCGTCACTGCGGGCGTCCTCTTCGACTACGCGCGGCTCCGCGACCATAGGGTGCGCCCGCTCGCGCTCCTGAACGACTCGAAGCAGGTCGACCCCGCCGAGCGCGAGCGCCTCTTCGCCGCCGTCGCCGCCTGCGCCACGCGCATCGCGGTCCGCGTGATCCCGCCCGCGGTCATCGACCGTGACGGCCTGCACCGGTCGAACCTGCGCGGCCTGCGCGAGGCACTCGCAGCGCTCACGCCGCCCGCGGAGGCCTGCCTCGTCGACGGGTTCCGGCTGGGCCCGCTCGCACCGGAGCACCAGGCGGTCGTCGACGGTGACACGCAGAGCGCCGCGATCGCGGCCGCCTCCATCGTCGCCAAGGTCCTCCGCGACCGCGCGATGCGCCGCTTCGCGGCGCTCTTCCCGCAGTACGACTTCGCCTCCCACGTCGGGTACATCACCCCGGGCCACTCGGCAATCGTGCGCAGGCTCGGGCCGAGCGCGATCCACCGGCGCTCGTTCGAGGCGAGGTGCTATGCAGGTCTCGAGGAACGGGCCGCAGAGCCCGCTGCCCTCGCGGCGGCTCGGGCCTGACGCCGAGCGGCGCGTCCGCCGCCACTACCGACTGCGTGGCTATCGGATCCTCGCGGCGAATGCGCGCGTCGGCCGCTACGAGATCGACCTCGTGGCGCGCCGCGGGCGGGTGCTCGTGGTCTGCGAGGTCAAAGCCCGGAGCGGGCCGGGCTATGGCGACCCGCTCGAGGCGGTCGGCCCCGAGAAGGCGCGCCGAGTCGAGACGGCCGCGCTCGCGTGGCTCGCGCAGCGGTCGGAGCTCGCCGGCCTCGAGCTCCGCTTCGAGGCGGTCGCCGTCCGTGGCCGCCGCGTCGAGCGCGTCTCGATGCACTGAGAGCTCTCGACCTGGAGCCTGGTGTCGTCGACCGAGCGTCTTTTCCAGTCGAGCTCTCCGGCACGAGGTCGGCACAGAGCGCGCGCCACGCGTGCGCATCTCCGCCGTAGCGTCGGTGAGGTGCTCGCGCGCGCGGTCACCCATGCGCTCGTCGGTCTGGAGGCCCGCACCGTCGAGGTCGAGGCCCATCTCCAGCGTGGCGTGCCCGCGTTCACCATCGTCGGGCTCCCGGACAAGGCTTGCCAGGAGGCGAAGGAGCGCGTCCGGAGCGGTATCACCAGCGCCGAGCTCGAGTGGCCGGTCCGGCGCATCACCGTCAACCTCGCGCCAGCCGGCCTGCGGAAAGAGGGCTCCGGTTACGACCTGCCCATCGCCCTGGCGGTGCTCGCCGCCTCGCGGCAGGTCCCGCCCGAGCGCCTCGCCGGTCACGCCGCGGTGGGCGAGCTCGCCCTCGACGGCCGCCTGCGACCTGTTCCCGGCGTGATCGTCGCCGCCGAGGCCGCGCGGCGCGCAGGGCTCGGGTTCCTTCTCTGCCCGGCCGAGTCGGCGCCGGAAGCTGCGCTCGCCGGCGTGCAACCGGTGCCTCTCCGGCACCTCGCGGAGGCCGGGGCCTACCTCAGGGGCGCGTTCGAGCCGGCGGCAGTCGAGCCTGCGTCCGTGCCCGCGAACGGATCCGGCCCCGACCTCGCCGACGTGCGCGGCCAGGAACGGGCGCGGCGCGCGCTCGAGGTCGCCGCCGCCGGCCGCCACAACCTGTTGCTGGCCGGGCCGCCCGGGACGGGAAAGACGATGCTGGCGCGGAGGCTCCCGGGGATCCTGCCCCTGCTCACACGGGACGAGGCGCTCGAGGTGACGCGGATCCATTCGGTCGCCGGCGTTCTGCCCGTGTCACAGCCCCTCGTCGACCGGCCGCCGTTCCGGGCGCCGCACCACACGGCGTCCACGGCCGCGGTGGCCGGCGGCGGGCCGGGCCCGCGACCAGGGGAGGTGAGCCTCTCCCACCGCGGCGTCCTGCTCCTCGACGAGCTTCCGGAGTTCCACCGACCCGTGCTCGAGGCCCTCCGCCAGCCGCTCGAGGACGGTTTCGTCGCCGTCGCCAGGGTGACCGGCCAGGCCGTCTTCCCGGCCTGCTTCGTGCTCGTGGGGACGATGAACCTCTGTCCCTGCGGGGCACGGGGAGACCCGGCAGTCGAGTGCACCTGTACCCCTCAGCGGCTCGCCGCGTACGGGGCAAAGTTCTCGCGTGCCCTTCTCGACCGCTTCGACCTGGTCGTCTCGATGCCGCGCCCGCGGGCACGCGAGCTCGACGGCGGCCCCGGCGAGAGCTCGTCGCTCGTGCGCGAACGGGTCGAGGCGGCCGCCGCGCGCCTCCGGGAGCGCAAGCCGCGGCTGGACGGCGAGGCGCGGGAGCTCCTCGCGCGCGCGGTGGACACGCTGCCGCTCTCGGCCCGGGGCCGGGCGCGGGTCGCCCGGGTGGCCGCGACGGTGTCCGCGCTCGCCGAAGCCGACGGGATCGAGCCGGCGCACGTGGCAGAGGCGCTCTCGTACCGGTCGCCGAGGGAGCTTGCGTCATGACGGTCACCTCGGTTTCCCGGGGCCGAGCGGGCTACCCGCCGCTCCTCGCCGAGCTCTACGATCCGCCGGCCCGGCTCTACGTCCGGGGAGAGTCGGCCGCCGTCCTCGAGCGGGACTCGGTGGCGATCGTCGGGGCCCGGAGCTGCTCCTCCTACGGCGCGCAGGTGGCGCGGATGCTCGCGCGCGAGCTGGCTGCGGCCGGGCTGGTCGTCGTGAGCGGGCTCGCGCGCGGGATCGACGGCGAGGCGCACCGGGGCGCGCTCGCGGGCGGCGGCCTCACCGTCGCCGTGCTCGGCTGCGGGATCGACCGCGACTATCCGCGCGCGCACGCCGAGCTCGCCCGGCGCATCACGAGCAGCGGCGCCGTCGTCTCCGAGTACCCGCCCGGCGTCGAGCCGGCGCCGTGGCAGTTCCCCGCCCGAAACCGGATCATCGCCGGCCTGACCCGCGCCACTGTCGTCGTCGAGGCGCGCCGGCGCTCCGGCGCGCTCATCACTGCGGACTTCGCCCTCGAGCTCGGGCGAGAGGTCTTCGCGGTGCCGGGCGAGATCACCTCCGGGCTGTCCGCCGGGACGAACGACCTGATCCGTCAGGGCGCCACGCCGCTTCTGGCCCCCGACGACGTCCTCGAGGCACTCGGGCTGGAGCGGGCTCCGCCCACCGTTCCCGCCACCCTCTCCGCCGAGGCGCGCGCCGTCCTCGTGCGGCTTGCGGACGGCGCCCGGTCGCCCGACGAGCTCGTCCGCGAGACGTCTCTCTCGAGCCCGAGCGTCGCGGTCGCCATCACCGAGCTCGAGCTCGCGGCGCTCGTCGTGCCCGGGGAGGGCGTCTACCGGGTGGCGAGCGAAGGGAGGGTGCCGCTCGACCCATCCGCCTAGCCCACACCCACAATCAGTCGGGGAAGGTCTCCGGCCGCATCGTCGCGCGCGTGAAGAGCTCCTCGTCGATGTTGCGCCCCGTGACGATGAGGATGATCGAGCCGTCGACGTCCTCGAGCTGGGGAACGGCCGCGAGGGCGGCGGCGGCCGCACCCTCGACGCGGAGCCCTGCGTCGGCGTACGCGCCGAGCTCGAGCGCCAGCTCGCGCTCGGAGACGAGGAGCATGTGGCTCGCGACGTCGGCCAGGACGTCGACCGCGAGCGGGATCGCCACGCGAACTCCGAGGCCGTCGGCGAACGTCGCGCAGCGGGAGCCCTCGACGACGTGCCCGGCGCGCCAGCTCTCGACCATCACCGGCGCCTCCTTCGGGGCGACGCCGACGCGCATGGTCCCCGACGACTCCCGGGCGAGCTGGAGCCCGATCCCGCCGAAGAGCGCGCCGTTCCCCACCGGGACGACGACTGCCGCCGGTGGCGTTTCGAGCTGCCCGATGATCTCCTGCGCGATGGCGCCGTAGCCGTCGTACTGCGCGCGCTCGGCGCCGTCCTCGAAGTAGGGGAGGCCTTCGGCGGCTGCGTAGGTGCTCGCCGCGTCCTTGGCCTGGTCGAAGTCGTCGCCCACAAGCTGCAGCTCGGCCCCGAGCGACTCGATGAGCTCGACCTTCGCCCGCGTCGCGTCCTCGGGCGCGAAGACGACGACGCGGAGCCCGAGGCGCTCGGCCGACCAGGCAGCGGCGGCGCCGTGGTTTCCCGTCGAGGCGGTCACGACGCCGTCCGCTCCCGCCTCCCTGTACGCCGTCAGGACGGGCAGCGCCCCGCGCCACTTGAACGCGCCCAGCTCGTGGACGTCCTCGCGCTTCAGCCAGAGGTCGCGACCGTCGGCGAGCCCGGCCGGCGCGCGTTCGAGGGGAGTGGGGAGGTCCGTCACGGGAAGAGGCCGGCCGGGTTGTCGGAGGTGACGGCCGCGAGGACATCGTCGCCCAGCTCGGCCACGGCCCGCAAGGTCGCGTCGACGCCGAGGACCGGGAAATCGCTCCCGAAGACGAGCCGTCCCGCGCCGCAGGCGGCGAGGCAGAGCTCGAGCGAGCGCGGGCCGTACGACGACGTGTCGAGGTAGGCGTTCGCGCGAGCCTCGGCGGGTGGGCCGGGGCCGCGCAGCTCGAGCCGCTCGAACTGGAAGGGGCCGCCGCCGCCGAGGATGGCGAACACGGCGCGGAGGTCGGGGCGGCACGCGGCGTCGCCGGCGAGCCAGGCCAGATACGCGGCCTGCATCTGCGCGGGGTAGTCGACGACCGCTGCCCACCAGGGCGGTGCACCCGGCGGGAGCGAGGCGGGCGGGCCGGGGTGGACGAAGAGGACCTGTCCGGCGGCAGCGAGCTCGGCCGGGAGATCGCCGAGCCCCCGGACGGCGGCCTCGGCCGAGACGCAGGCGCCGGCGAACCCCTCAAGGCAGGCGCCGGCGGCGAAGGCGCGCAGGCGCCCGTCCGCGGCCGCCACGACTTCGCCCATGCTCTCGTTGTAGGCGGCTTCGAGCTCCGGGTGCTCCTCCGTCTCGAGGGTCGGAGGGAGCGAGATCACCGCAACGTCGATCCCGGAGTCGTCGAGCACGGCCAGGCGGTCGGCGAGATCGTGGGCCCGCGCGTCGAACGGGAAGGAGCCCTCCCGCAGCTCGAGCCGGTCGCCGTCGAGGCGCGGCGTCTCGCGGCGGGCCCTTAGGGCCTCGATCAGCGCGGGCGGGTAGAGATGCTGGTGGACGTCGAAGCGGCGCATGGCTCAGTCCACCGCGAATCGCCTGAGAGCGTCGTCGTCGAGCTCGATGCCGAGCCCGGGGCGGTCGGGCAGAGCGAGCGTCCCGTCGCCGTCGGGAAGGAGCGGCTCGGCGAGCATGAAGTCACGCCGCTCGGGCGTCCAGCCGGGAGGGTCGTACGGGAGCTCCAGGAACGGCCCGCCGCCGACGCCCGCGGTGAGGTGCAGGTTGGCGAGGAGCCCGATGCCATTCGTCCAGGTGTGCGGCGTGAACCAGAGCCCGCGCTCGATGACGCGCGCGGCGAGGTCGGCGGCCCGGGTGATCCCGACGGCGAGGACCGCGTCCGGCTGGTAGACGTCGAGCGCGTTCGTGTCGAGGCACGCGTCGAGGAGCGCCGGCGTCCGGGCCATCTCGCCGCCGGCGATGCGCACGCCCGCGTCCGCCCTGAGGCGCGCGAGGCCCGCGACGTCCTCGCCCGGGAGCGGCTCCTCGAGCCAGAGGACGTCGAGGTCGCGCAGCACGCCCCCGACCTCGCGCACCACGTCCTCGCGGAGGGCAGGGCTCACGTCGCCCGGCATGCGCCAGCCCTGGTTGAGGTCGACCGCGATCTCCATGTCGGTCCCGACGGCCTCGCGGACGGCGGCGACGCCGGCGAGCCCCTCCTCGAGCCGGGCGGCCTCCACGCGGACCTTGAGCGCGCCGAAGCCCTCCTCGCGCAGGCGAAGCGCCGACTCCGCCCGCTCGGCGGGCGCGAGCAACGAGCCGGTCGAGGCGTAGACGCGCAGGCTCCGTCGTGCGTTTCCGAGGAGCGAGGCGACGGGGGCTCCGCGGGCCTTCCCGGCGAGGTCCCAGAGCGCCGCCTCGAGCGGCCAGTAGCGGCCCGCGTGGAACGCGATCGTCTCGAGCACGCGCGCATGCCGCTCGAGCGCGAGGGGATCCTGGCCGACGAACAGGTGCTCGTAGCGCTCGAAGCCGTCCATCGTGTCGCCGGAGCCGATGCCGACGAGGCCCTCGTCGGTCTCGACGAGGACGATCGTCGCCTCGATCTCGCGGCGGGGCACGGGGTCCCAGGCGGCCAGGAAGGGAGGGTCGAGCGGGCAGCGGAGCCGCCGGAGCGTGATGCCGGTGATGATCACCTGCGGAAGAAGGGGTTCTGCGGCGCGTCGCGCACGGCGAGGAGGTCGTCGAGCGCCGGGCGTCCCTCGGCCGCGGCGGCGAGCGCGTCGCGTGTGGCCACGAGGTTGTTGGCGTAGACCTCCTCCTCGTCGTCGGCCGCCCAGTCCACCCAGACGGCGGCCACGAGCACGAGGTCGTCGACGTCTGCGGCCGCGATGACACGGTCGGCGACGGCGGCGAGAACCCCCTGCGCGACGCCTGCCTGCGCGGCGCCCCAGGTGAGAGCCGCATGGCGGTCGCCGCGAACGTCGGCCTTGTTCACGAAGAGCGTCGCGGGCTTCACCGGCATGTTCGGACGGAGAACGACGACGAAGGGGATGTGGCCCTGGCGGGGCGTCGCGAGCGCGGTCGCCCAGGCCGTCTCGACCGGCCCGCCCTTGCGGCCGAGCACCGTGTTCACGTGCGCCGCGTTGGGGCCGCTGCCCGCGAACCCTTCGCCGATCAGCGTGGTCGCCACGCCGCTCAGAAGCGGATCACCCCGCGCGCGACCTCGCCCGCGTTCATCGCCGCGAAGGCCTCGTTGATCCCGTCGAGCGCGAAAGTCCTGCTCACGAGCCGGTCGAGGGGGAGCCGGCCCTCCATGAAGAGGTCGATGACGAGTGGCATGTCGATCTGCGGCACGCAGGAGCCGTAGAAGCTGCCGGTGACGACCTTCTCCTCACGCGGGAGGTCCTCGGCCGGCAGGTCGGCGGTGACGCCGGTTGCCGGCAGGCCGACGGCGACGACGGTGCCTCCGCGCCGCACCGCCGCGTAGGCCTGCGCGAGGACGCCCGGGGCGCCGGCGGTGTCGAGGGCGTAGTCCGCGCCGCGCCCGTCGGTGAGCCCGCGGAGGTACTCGGCGGCGTCGTCGGCCGTCGGGTCGACGGCGTGCGTCGCGCCGAGCTCGAGCGCGGTCTCGCGCTTGAACGGCACCGGGTCGACCGCGACGATGGCGTGGGCTCCCGCCATGACGGCGCCGAGGATCGCCGAGAGCCCGACCCCTCCCGCGCCGAAGATCGCGACGGTCGATCCGGGCCCGACTCGCGCCCGGTTGACGACGGCGCCGAAGCCCGTCATGGCCGCGCAGCCGACGAGCGCGGCGACGTCGAACGGGGCGTCGTCGCGGATCTTCACGCAGCAGCCCTCGGGGACGATGCAGCGCTCCGCGAAGGTGGAGAGATAGCTGTAGTGGTAGAGCGGCTCCCCGTCCCGGGAGAGGCGCAGCGCGCCGCCGGGCAGCGTCCCGCGGAACATGTCCTCCATGGCGACGTCGCAGAGCGCGGCGCGCCCGTGCCGGCAGTAGAAACAGCGCCCGCACGCCGGGAGCCAGGAGAGGACGACGTGGTCGCCGGCGCGGACGTCGGCGACGTCGTCGCCCAGCGCCTCGACGATGCCGGCGCCCTCGTGGCCGAGCACGACGGGGAGCGGGTTGGGCGTCGCGCCGACGACGACGTTCCAGTCGCTGTGGCAGACGCCGCTCGCCTCCATCCGGACGAGAACCTCGCCGGGCCCGGGGTCCCCGAGCTCGACCTCCTCCACGGTCAGCGGGGCGTTCGTCTCGCGGAGAACGGCGGCGCGCACAGCGGCGATTCTAGGGGTGCGGGGAGGTACGCTCGCGGCGTGGAGATGCAGGCGGCCGTCCTCTGGAAGCCGGGCACGCCCGTCGAGATCCTCGACGTCGAGCTCCAGCCGCCGCGCGCGGAGGAGGTCCTCGTCCGGATCGCCGCCTGCGGCGTCTGCGCGAGCGACCTCCATGTCGTCGACGGCTGGCTGCCCGAGCCGCTTCCGCTCGTCCTCGGGCACGAGGCCTCGGGGGTGGTCGTCGAGACGGGGCCGGGCGTCGAGCGCCTGCGTCCGGGCGACCACGTCGTTCTCGCCCTCGTCCCGTCGTGCGGCGAGTGCGAGAGCTGCCGGCGCGGCCGGCCGAACTTCTGCGAGCTCGGGGCGCGGATGGGGGAGACGGGGACGCTCGCGGACGGGACGTCGCGGCTCTCGGTCGACGGCGTCCAGCTCCACCACTTCAACTCCGTCTCGTCGTTCGCCGAGCACGCGGTCGTCCCCGAGTCGGTGGCCGTCCCGATCAGGAAGGACGTCGAGCTCGAGACCGCGGCGCTCGTCGGCTGCGCCGCGCTCACCGGCTGGGGCGCCGTGACGAGGATCGCCGGCGTCGAGGAGGGAGCCGGCGTCGCCGTGTGGGGTTGCGGCGGGGTGGGGCTTTCCGCGCTCCAGGCCGCGCGGCTGGCCGGCGCGAAGACGATCGTCGCCGTCGACACGCGGCCGGAGAAGCTCGAGCTCGCGGAACGCCTGGGCGCGACGGACACGGTCCGGGCCGTCCCCGACGCCGCGACCTCCCGGCGCGTCCGCCACGCCGCGGGCGGCGGCGTCGACTACGCGTTCGAGGCCATCGGCAGCGAGGAGACGATCCGGGAGGCGTGGGAGGCGCTCCGCCCGGGCGGCACGGTCGTCGTCCTCGGGATCCCGCCCAAGGGCTCGAGCGTCGCGCTCGAGACCTGGGGCTTCATCAACGAGAAGACGATCAAGGGATGCTTCCTCGGCTCGGCGCGGATCCAGGAGGACGTGCCGCGCCTCGTCGACCTCCACGCCTCGGGCGAGCTCAGGCTCGAGGAGCTCGTCAGCGACCGGCTTCCGCTCGCGCGCCTGCCGGAGGCGCTCGACCGGCTCCGATCCGGCGAGGCCGTCCGTCAGCTCGTCGTCTTCGGCTCAGAACCCCTTTCGCAATGAAGCACTGAGTCGCCGGGCCGCCCTGGACGGCACGATGCCGCGTCCTCGGTCGCGCCCGTATTCCCGAATACGAGCGCTCCCTGCGTCCTTGCCTCGCACTCGCCCAGGACACCCCGGCGACGAGGCTTCATTCCGAAATGTGTTCTTAAGGCGGCTCCGCCTGGAGCCGCCGCAGCTCCTCGAGCGGGATGTGGCAGCGGATGAACCGGCCGGGCGCGACCTCGGCGAGGGGCGGCTCCTGCTCGTCGCAGATCGCGCCGAGGTAACGGGGGCAGCGCGTGTGGAAGACGCACCCCGACGGGGGGTCGGCCGCGCTCGGGATCTCGCCCTCGAGCCGGATCCGCCTCCGCTCCTCGCCCTCGACGGTCGGAACCGCCGAGAGCAGCGCCTCGGTGTACGGGTGGTGCGGGGGCCCGAACACGGCCTCCGCCTCGCCGAGCTCCATCAGCCGGCCGAGGTAGAGGACGGCGATGCGGTCGGAGAGGTAGCGCACGACGCCGAGGTCGTGCGAGATGAAGAGGTACGTGACGCCCTCGTCGCGCTGGAGGTCGGCCAGGAGGTTGAGGATCGCCGCCTGGACGGAGACGTCGAGGGCCGAGGTCGGCTCGTCACAGACGACGATCCGGGGCTCGCCCGCGAACGCGCGCGCGATGGCCACGCGCTGCTTCAGGCCGCCGGACAGCTGGGCCGGGCGGGCGCCGAGGAGCCGGGAGTCGAAGCGGACCGACTCGGCGAGCGAGCGAAGGCGGGCGTCCCGCGCCTCGCCCCTCGCGCCGAGGAGCTTCGTGATCGCGCGGTTGAGGATCCGGCGGACCGAGAACCGGCGGTTGAGCGCCGAGTCCGGGTCCTGGAAGACGATCTGCAGCGCGCGGACGTCCTCGGGGCTCCGCTTCCCGATCCTCGGCGCGAGAGGATGCCCTTCGAGCTCGACGACCGAGCCCGGGTCGGGCGAGACGAGGCCGAGCAGGACGCGCGCGAACGTCGTCTTGCCGCTCCCGGACTCGCCGACGAGGCCGAGCGTCTCGCCGGGGCGGAGCTCGATCGTGACGTCGTCGAGCGCGCGCACGGCGTGACCGTCGTGCTGGAAGGTCTTGGCCATGTGCTCGGCACGGACGAGCGGGCCGACGGCCGCCTCCCGCTGCCGCGGCGCGGCCGGAGGCGGAGCCGTGTGCGGCAGCGTGGGCGCCTCGTCGTGGAAGTGGCAGCGGCTCGCGTGACCCTCCTCGAGGGCGTGGAAAGCGGGCTCTTGCTCGCGGCAGATCTCCCGCGCCAGCCCGCAGCGGTCGACGAACACGCAGCCGGGGAGCTCGGCGCCGAGCTGGGGGAGGAAGCCGGGGATCGAGTCGAGCCGGTGGAGGTCCTTGCGCAGGCCGCCCTTGGGGATGCACCGCAGGAGGCCGACGGTGTACGGGTGCCGCGGGTCGGCGAAGACCGTCCGCGCCGGGCCTTCCTCGACGACCCGGCCGGCGTAGAGCACGCCGACCCGCTCGCACATGCGGCTGATGACCGCGAGGTTGTGACTGATGAAGAGGACGCTCGTGCCGAACTCGCCCCGGAGCTGGGTGACGAGGTCGAGCACCTCGGCCTCGACGGTCGCGTCGAGCCCGGTCGTCGGCTCGTCGAGGACGAGGAGCGCCGGATCCTTCGCAAGCGCCATCGCGACGACGACCCGCTGCTGCATGCCGCCCGAGAGCTGATGCGGGTAGCGGCGCATGACGACGCCGGGGTCCGAGATCTGAACCTTGGCGAGCATCTCGCGCGTGCGCTCCGCCGCCTCGCGGCCCGACGCGCCCCCGAGCCGGAACACCTCGCCCACCTGATCGCCGATGCGGATCGAGGGATTGAGGGCCGCGCCGGGGTTCTGGTAGACCATCGAGACCTGCGTGGCGCGCAGCTGCCGGACGCCCTCGTCGCCGAGGCTCATGAGCTCCTGCCCCGCGATGCGGATCGCTCCGCCGACAACCTTGCCGTTCCGGGGGAGGTAGCGCATGAGCGCGAGCGCCGCCGTGGACTTGCCGCAGCCCGACTCGCCGACGAGCCCGTACGACTCGCCGGCCCCGATCGCGAGCGTCACGCCGCGGAGGACGGGCCGGTCGACCCCGCGGACCGTGTACGCGACCTGGAGGTCGTCGAGCTCGAGGGCGGGCGCCGTTCCGTCCGTCATCGCTCGTACACCCGCGCGATGCCGTCCGTGATGAGGTTGATGCTGACGACGAGCGCCGCGATCGCGAGCGCGGGGAAGAGCGTCGGCCACCAGTAGCCGCCGTTCAGGATCACCCAGTTCTCGCTGATCTGGAGGCCCCAGTCGGGGGACGGCGGCTGGACGCCGAACCCGAGGAACGTCAGCGTCGCGATGGCGAAGATCGCGTAGCCCAGGCGCACGGTGAACTCGACCACGATCGGCGCGGTCACGTTGGGGAGGATCTCCGCGAAGATGATGTAGGGGGCGCGCTCGTTGCGGAGCCT
>DATBJE010000236.1:0-21126 GCA_036556565.1 Gaiellaceae bacterium | reverse complement strand
GTCTCCCTCGAGAAGCCGATCGGCGAGGAAGAGGAGTCCGAGCTCGGGGACTTCGTCCAGGACGAGGCGGCCGAGTCGCCGTTCGACTCGGCGTCTCTGAATCTCCGCCGCGAGGACATCGACCGCGCGCTCGAGTCGCTGCCGGAGCGCGAGCGCAAGGTGATCGAGCTCCGCTTCGGGCTCAAGGGCGAGCAGCCGCGGACGCTGGAAGAGGTGGGGCGCGCCTTCGGCGTCACCCGCGAGCGCATCCGCCAGATCGAGAACAACACGCTCAAGAAGCTCGAGTCCCTGCCGGAAGCCCAGGGCCTCAAGGACTGCGTCTAGCCTCGCGCGCCCAGTGCTAGGTCGACCCGCCTGAGGCGGGTCCCTCCGCGTCGACGAGTCGTCGATTCGAGCTTGCGGCACGGAGGAAGCCGTAGAGACCCGTCAGCGCGGCGAACACCCACACCCACCAGGGAAGCGACGCGTCGGCGGCCTGCTCGCTCTCGTCGGGAAGCTGGCTTCCCGCGTACGCAAACGGCAGAGCGAGAACGATGGCGACGAGCACGTCCGGCAATGTTCGAAAGTAGAGCCCGATCCCGAAGCCGCTGAAGAAGAAGCCGAGTGTTGCGGCCAGCCAGGGCCTCGTCCGCCGCTTGAGCGAGGGGATTCGCTCCATGATCCTCCAGAGAGCGTCGATTCCGGCATCGACGGCTGCGCCGAGAGCCGCGGTCCTCCGGCGCCCTCGCCGCCGGGCGTCGTCACCCGAGGGCGAGTCGGTGTCGGAGGTCGGAACCCAGAGCCCGTCGCCCGAGCTCGGCTTTGTCTCGGACGTGCCTCGTCGTGCCGGCCGCGAGGCGATCCACGCGGCCGCGATCGTCGCCAGGGCGCTGACGGTGGCCGCGAAGATCGTGTCGATGCTCACGGCTCAGAAGCGTTCCACGGGCATGGTTCGCGTGCAAGCACGCTCGCCAGCCGGGAGGGAGCTACCCGGCCGGGCAGGCGCCGGGGTCGGGCGTGTAGACCGGCTCCGACGAGCGGACGCTGACGAAGCGCGTGCCGACCGAGCCCGTGGACGGCGCCGAGAAGCCCAGGCGCCAGGGGCCGTCCGAGCAGACGGGAACGACGAGCTCTCGCGGCGCTCCGTCGGCGACGACGATCTCGCGCGGGGCCTTGCCCGGCTCGTCGAGGGTGATCGGCACCTCGCCCGAGCCCGCCGGGGCGGTCAGGTGGATGGCCAACGTCCCCGCGAGGCCCTCGTCGACGCTCTCCGGCCAGAGCCGGATGCTCCCGAGCAGCCCGAGCCAGCCGTCTTCGTAACGCCCAGGGGCGTAGAGCGCGAGCCGATGGGGCGCGGCCGACCGGAGCAGGCGGTAGACGGGCGACGAGGCCACCTCCGACCCGTCACGGAAGCGGACGGTGTCGCTCGTCCCGTCGGCGAGCAGCGGGCCGGTCACCCGCTTCCCGTCGGCGATCAGCGTGCCGTCGCGTCCGATCTCGAGCCGGGTGACCGCGAAGGAGTCCGGGGGCTCGGCTCCCGGCAGGAGGTACACCGTGTCGACGGAGCGGTTCCAGAAGAGGTACTCGGAGGCGTAGCCGCGCTCGCTGCTTCGCGACTGCAGCATGGCGACGTCGTGGAGGCCCGAGCGGTCGACGAAGCTCGGGTCCGGCCCGAGGACGTCGGCCCGCGTGCGCTCGGCGTTTTGGATCGAGAAGGAGACCGCGCCCGCGTAGGCGGCCGCGCAGGTGAAGAGGGCGAGGCCGAGGGCGAGCGGCGTCATCCATCTCCCCGCCCGGGTGGCCACGACCACCGCGCCGAGCAGGAGCGCGGCCCCGAGCGCGAGCACGAGCGAGGCGAGCCCCACGTCGCCGAGGAGCTCCTCCAGCCGCGCGGCGGCGAAGAGCGTCGGCGCGTTCGTCTTCCCGTCGGCGGCCGAGTAGCCGGAGAGGGGGGCCCGCGCGGCGAGCGCGATCAGGCCGGCCGCCATGAGGGCGTGCGCGAGGCGGTGCGGCCAGCCGCGTGAGGCGTAGAGGCCGAAGGCGATCCCCAGGAGCGGGACGGCGTAGAAGAAGTAGCGCTCCTGCGCGCGGTCTCCGTCGATGCCCCAGGCCGCCGCCTCGAGCAGGAGGGCGAGGGCGACCGGGAGCGCGAGCGCGCCGAAGGCCAGCTCCTCCCGCGAGCGCGGCCGGCGCAGCGCGAGCCAGAGGCCGAGAAGCCCGCCCGGGACGAGGACGATGCCGGATGCGTAGACCAGCAACAGCGCGTCGACGCCGATCCAGCGCGCGAGCTCGGGCGACGCGAGGTCCGGGTCGAGCACGTCGCCGTAGAAGCCGAGCGCGCCGCCCGGGCCGACCGCGAGGAACGCGACCGCCCCGAGTACGAGCGGAGCGAGCACGACGACCTGCTCGCGAAGCGCGGCGCGGAGCCTCCGCTCGCGGAGCCCGACGATGGCCGCGGCCGCGACGAAGCAGAGCGGGAGGACTGCGAACTGGAGCCGTGCGAAGGCGGCGAGGCCCGCGAGCCCGAGGAAGGCGACCTGGATCCTCCAGCCCGGCTTGACGAGCGCGACCACGCCGGCCGCGACGGCGCCGAGTACGAGCGGGTAGGCGAACGGCTCCGACAGGACGAAGGATGCGTAGACGAGGTCGGGGACGAGGACCGCGAGGAGGGCGAGCGCGACCGCCGTCCAGGTCGTGAGCCGGAGCCGCCGCGCGAGCAAGAACACGGGCACCGCCGCCAGCGACATGGCGAGCGCGCCCATGGTCTGGACGATGCGGAACGAGGTCTCGACGTCGTCGGCGAGCCAGGCGGGCGCGGTGAGGATGGGCTGGAGGAGCGCCGGGAAGCCGGCCGACGCGCCGCGGATCAGCGGGCCTCCGCCCTCGGCGAGCGAGCGCGAGAGCTCCGCGTAGATGTACTCGTCGGCGAAGAAGGTCGGCGTCGCGCGCAGCCACGCGAGCAGCGTGCGCAGGAGGAAGCTCGCGCCCACGAGGGCGGCGAGAAGGGGTGCGGCGCCGAGCTCGGCGCGGACGAGTGCCTCTCGGCGCGCGAGCACCCGCTCGGCGGTGCGGGCCGCGACGGACACGCTCTCTCTATCGGCGCCAGCGGGGCGAGCGTTAGTCCTTAGAGCGTGCCGCGAAGGTCTCGCCCGAGGACGGGGCTAGCCTGTGTCCGATGAGCCCCCAGCGCCGGATCGCCTTCGCGTCGGTCGTGGCGGCCCTCGTCCTCATCGCGCTCAAGCTCGTGACGGGCCTCGCCACCGGCAGCCTCGGCCTGCTCTCGGAGGCGGCCCATTCGGGCACCGACCTCGTGGCGGCCCTGCTCGTGCTCTTCGCCGTCGGCGTCGCCGGCCGGCCGGCCGACCCCGGCCATCCCTACGGCCACGGCAAGGCGGAGCACCTCTCGGCCCTGGCCGAGGCGTCGATCCTCGTCGGTCTCTCGCTCCTCATCGCCTTCGCCGCGATCCGGCGCCTCGTCGACGGGACGGCGGAGGTGGACGCGACCTGGTACGCGCTTCTCGTCGTCGTCGTCGTCATGGTGATCGACGCGAGCCGGGCGAAGATCTCGCTTCGCGCGGCCCGCACCTACTCGAGCGCCGCCTTCGGCGCGAGCGCACTCCATTTCGGCAGCGATCTCGCGGGCTCCACGGCGGTGCTCATCGGACTGCTCGCGGCGCGCGCCGGCCATCCCGAGGGCGACGCCGCCGCGGCTCTCTTCGTCGCGGTGCTCGTCCTCGTCGCGGCCGGGCGGCTGATCGCCCAGAACGTCGACGTGCTCATGGACCGGGCGCCCGCGCCCGAGGTCGAGGCGGCCCGCAGCGCGATCGAGTCGCTGGCGCCCGCGGTGACCCTCCAGCGCCTGCGCATGCGCCGCGCCGCGGGACGGCACTTCGCGGACGTCGTCATCGGCGTGCCGCCCGGCGAGGCCGTGGGACAGGGCCACGCCGCCGCGGACGCCGTCGAGGAGGCGGTCGAGCGGGCCGTTCCGGGGACGGACGTCGTCGTCCACGTCGAGCCGGCGACCGCGGGCGCGGCCGTCGCCGAGCGCGCGTTGGCCGCGGCTCTCCGCGTCCCCCGCGTGCGCGAGGTGCACAACGTCACCGTCCTCGGCGCGGGCGACCGCTCCGAGGTCTCGCTCCACCTGAAGCTCCCGGGGACGCTCACCCTCGAGGAGGCGCACGACGTCGCCACGCAGGTCGAGCGCGAGATCCTCGCCGACCTGCCCGAGGTGGACGCGGTGCAGACGCACCTCGAGCCGCTGTCCGAGCCCGAGGCGGTGCGGCCGGTGGCGGCCGCCGACCTCCTGCGAGAGGCGGCCGACATCCGCCGCGTCGTCGAGGAGACGATCGGCTCGGAGCCGCGCCAGCTGCGGTTCCTCTCCACCGAGCACGGCCTCGTCGCCTTCCTGACACTCGGTATGGACCCCGCGCGCGCGCTCGCGGACGCGCACGCGCGCGCGAGCGAGATCGAGGAGCGGATCCGGCGCGACCACCCCGAGATCGCCGAGGTGATCGTCCACACCGAGCCTTGAGCGGTTCGGCAGACTGACCGCGTGAGCCTCCGTCGCACCGTCCTCGTGGCCGCCGCGCTCGCCGTTCTCTACGCCCGCTTCCTCCGCCGGCCGGTCCTCACCTGGGGGGCGACGGAGGGCGAGGCCGCGGCTCGGCTCCCGGGCGACGAGCTCCTGGAGGAGGCCGACGGGGTGGCGACGCGGGCGATCGAGATCGAGGCGCCGCCCGACGCGGTCTGGCCGTGGATCGCGCAGATGGGCCCAGCGCCGCGAGGCGGCGCGTACACCTACGACTGGATCGAGAACCTCGTCGGCCTGAACATGCACAGCGCCGACCGGGTGCTCCCCGAGTTCCAGCACCCCGAGGTCGGCGACACGATCGGCTACGGCTCGAACCGGATGCGGGTCGAGCGGGTCGAGCCCGAGCGCGTCCTCTCCTGGCGTTCCGAGGACGGCAACTGGGTGTGGACGTTCGTTCTCGAGGCGGGAAACGGCTCGACGCGGCTCATCAGCCGCAACCGCTTCCGGCTCCCGACGCTCGGCGCCCGGCTCGGCATGATCCCGATGGAGCCGGCGTCGCTCCTCATGGAGTGGAAGATGCTGCGCGGCATCAAGGAGCGCGCCGAGCGCGCCTGACATGATGGAGGCCGGGTGCACCGCTTCACAATCACCATCGAAGGGCATGGCTGGAAGGAGCTCGACGAGATCGAGCTCCCCGGGCCGCCCGCAGTCGGCGATCCGATCGAGACCAAGGTCGGAACCTGTGTCGTCACGGCGGCGGAGCTGCAGCCGGACGCCGAGCGCGGCACGATCGTCTGCCGCCTGCCCTGAGGGGAAGGGGTGACGAAGGCATGACGACCGCCATCGACGCGGACGTGACCCTCTCGCCCGAGCCGGTGCAGGCGCCCGACGGGCCCGACGGCGCCAAGGCCGTCGTGGTGCAGCTCTGGGTGTGGTCGGACGCCGGCTCGTGGAGCGGGTGCCTCTCGAACGCCCAGGCGGAGGACCTGGGCCGCAGGCTCATCAACGCGGCCCGGCACGCGGGGGAGCGGAACGAGCGCCTGGCGCGCGACCGTCGCCGCTCTCTCCGGCGGGTGTAGCCCGATTAGGATTCGCCTCGTGTCCGAGCGTCCGGGCAGGGTGGCCAGGAAGCTGTTCGAGGCGTACGGTGACGTCGACCGGGTCGAGGGCCGTGAGGCGTACCTGGCGCGGCTGCCGGAACTGCGCGCGGCGGGCGGTCGGCTCGAGGTCACGCAGGTGCTCGAGATCGACCCCGAGCGGGCCGTGGCCATGGTCGAGATCCACGCCAACCGCAATGGTCGCGATCTCCACAACTTCGCCGCCTTCCTCGCGCGGATCCCGGACGGGCGGGTCGAGGAGCTGTGGATGGTCGAGGCGCTGCCGGCCTTCAGCGCCGAGTTCTGGTCCTGAGTCGGGCGCTGCCGATGGACGTGACGATCGAGCGCGTGTCCGGCCCGAGCGACGAGATCCGGGAGCTCGTCGACGAGCTGAACGTGGCCCTCTCCGGGCCCTACCTGCCGGAGCAGCATCACTCCGTGCCGTTCGAGCAGCTATTCGACGGCAGCGTCAGGTTCTTCGTCGCGCGACTCGACGGTGTCGCCGTGGGCTGCGGCGGGGTCGCCCTCGACGTCGGCTTCGCCGAGGTGAAGCGCATGTACACGCGGCCGACAGCCCGGCGGGCGGGCGTCGCGAGGAGCGTGCTGCGGCGGCTGGAAGAGGAGGCGAGGGGCGCCGGCTACTCGCTTCTCCGTCTCGAGACGGGCATGTATCAAGACGAGGCCAACGCCTTCTACTCGCGCGAGGGCTTCGAGGAATGCGACGCGTTCGGCGCCTACGCGGCCATGACCGCGACGGAGATCGAGACGAGCGTCTTCTACGAGAAGTCGATCTGAGGACGCGCGTTTCCCGATCGCCGGGACGCGGAGGCTGCCGAGGCGCACGCCGGGAAGCTCACCCGACCGAAGCTTCCGGCGCACGACCTCGGGCGAACAGCGGAGGCGCGCTGCAACCTCGCCGACGCGGAGGAGCTCGGGTTCCACGGCTTGAGGTTTCATTGTTTGTAAAGCATACGAATACTCTCGGATAGATATACGACGGCCGCTTGTCGGCGTACGCGCCCCGACAAGACCGCAGGACGGGATGGGGCGACCGGTAGCTAGTCGACGAACTTCCGGGGCACATCGTCGCCGAGCCGACGCACCGACCACGTGCCTCCATCGCCCATGAACTCGACCACATGTCCGTTCGAGAACGTGACCATCGCGAGGTAGCCCTTTCGGATCACGATCTCTTGCACAGTCGCTCCTTCGAAGGACTCCCGAAAAGCAGGCGCGGCCGGGGTGCAATTCCTCTTGGTTCCGGGCACGACAATAATCCCTTCAACGCGCACGCACTCGACTCGCTCGCAGACCTCCGGGAGCATTTGGAAGCAGTCCCGCCGCGTGCCGCCGGCAGCGAAGAGCTCGGCCCAACGGTTGCCGATCTCCTCGATCTCGTGCATCAGCGCCTGCCTCGGCGAAAAGGCGAGCTCCTCTGTGGAGGTTGGCGGTGACCCTGCTGTGGTTGTGGAGGCGGTGCCCGCGACCGGCGAGGGTGATTGCGACCGCAGGGCGTCACCGACGGCAAGCGCAGCAAGGACGCCCACAGCGGCCACGACGAGCCAGGTCAGGCGTCTCGACAAGCCACCGAAGATACGAGGAAGTCGGCAGCGCGGCAATCCCAAGCGCATGGGTGGACGCGTTCGAGTCGTCGGGCTGCGCGAAGTAGAGCTGTGCCGAGCTCGGCCGCCGCCTCGACGAAGGCCCGGGCCGCCTGTGAGCCGACGCGCAGGGAGCTCGAGGAGGCGTGCCGGCGCTGGCGCGAGGCGGTCGAGCGGCTACCCGCCACCGACGGGCTCTCACTGGACGCGTTGCCCGACTAGGCGAATCCCGAGGTACGCACCAGGGTACGCACGCGGCGCGCATTCCGGGCAGTCCTGGCACGTTGACCCGCTCAACCGTGCGGGTTCCGCGCAACCACGAGGCTAGGAATGGGGGAGGTAGGATTCGAACCTACGAAGGCGGAGCCAACGGGTTTACAGCCCGTCCCCTTTGGCCACTCGGGAACTCCCCCGCGGCGGGGTTAGTGTAGCCCAGCGGCCCCCATCCCCCCTTTGAGCTAAAGCGGCTCGCGAGGGCCCGCCGATAGCCGGGATCGGCGTCATGAACCTCGACGAGCTACTGGCACGCGTCATCGACGCTGGAGGAAGCGACCTCCACCTGAAGGTGAGCTCCCCGGCCATGGTCCGGGTCGACGGCGACCTTCAGCCGCTCGAGCAGCGCCTCCTCACCGACTCCGACCTGGAGACGGTGCTCCTGCTCGTCACCGACCGGACGCCGGCCAAGCGCGAGCACTTCCTCGAGACCGGCGACCTCGACACCTCCTACCTCGCGGACGGGATCGGGCGCTTCCGCGTCAACGGCTTCCGCCAGCGCGGCTCCATCTCGTTCGCGTTCCGCTTCGTCCCCAAGGAGATCCCGAGCTACGAGCGGCTGGGCCTCCCCGAGGGCGTGTCGAAGCTCGCGCAGGAGCACCGCGGCCTCGTGCTCGTCACGGGCGCGACCGGGTCGGGCAAGTCGACGACCCTCGCCGCCATGGTCAACTGGATCAACCGCAACCGCAAGCACCACATCGTCACGGTCGAGGACCCGATCGAGTTCGTGCACGACGACTGGGCCTCGATCGTGAACCAGCGCGAGGTCGGGCTCGACACCGACTCCTTCCAGCAGGCCCTCCGCCGGGTGCTGCGCCAGGACCCCGACGTGATCCTGATCGGCGAGCTCCGCGACGAGGAGACCGCCCAGACGGCGCTCCAGGCGGCCGAGTCGGGGCACCTCGTCTTCTCGACGCTTCACACCCTCGACGCCGCCGAGACCATCGGCCGGCTCGTCGAGTTCTACCCGCCCGCGAAGCAGATGATGGTGCGGGAGATCCTCGCCGGCGTCCTCCGGGGCGTCATCAGCCAGCGTCTGCTCCCCCGGAAGGACGGCGGCCGGGTCGCCGCCATCGAGGTGATGGTGAACACGGCGCGCATCGCCGACCTGATCCGCGAGCCGGAGAAGACGGGCCTGATCACCGAGGCGATCGAGGACGGCTCCTACCATCACATGCAGAGCTTCTCGCAGCACCTCGTGCAGCTGGTCGTCGACGACGTCGTCGATCTCGACGTGGCGGCGGCGGCGGCGACGAACCGCCACGATTTCGAGATCGCGGTCGAGAAGGCCCTGCGCGAGAAGCACGCGGCGGACGCGGCCGCCGAGGCCGAGGCCCGGAGCGCCGAGGGCGGCGACGAGGCCGAGGCCGAGCCGGAGCCCGAGGGGGCGCCGGCGTCCGGGACGGGAACGGGACTGCGGCTGGCCGCATCGGATTCGTGAGGCGCCTCCTCCACATCGTCGTGGCCGCGTTCGCGCTCGCGGCCGTCCCGGCCTCCGCGTCGGGCCAGGTCTTCACCGTCATCCGCGACACCCCCGGCCTGCCCAGCTACGAGGTGCCGAACGGCCCCGGGTCGATCAAGGTCCCGTTCGACCTCTCCCGGGCGCCCAGGAGCCCGGAGACCCGCTCGTACGAGCAGCTCCTCGGGCTCTGGCAGCGCGCCGGCGCCTCGTACGGCGTGCCGTGGCAGGTCCTCGGCGCGATCAACCGCATCGAGTCGAACTTCGGCCAGAACATGGGGCCGAGCTCGGCCGGCGCGGTCGGCTGGATGCAGTTCATGCCCTCGACGTGGATGCGCTGGGGCATGGACGCCGACGGCGACGGCCTGGCCAACCCCTGGAACCCCGAGGACGCGGTCTTCGCGGCGGCGCGCTACCTCGCCGCCGCGGGCGCGCACGACTCGATCGAGCGCGCGATCTTCGCCTACAACCACGCCCAGTGGTACGTGGACGACGTCCTCGAGCAGGCCGAGCTCTTCGGCGACGACCCGATGCTCGCGGGCGCGCCCGGGCTGATGTTCCAGGCCGCCGACCTCGAGGAGCGCACCGCGGACGCGCGCCGCGAGGTCGCCCGGATCGCCGAGGCGATCCACCGAACCGACGTCGGCCTGGAGCGGTTCACCTGGTCGCACGAGCGGGTCGAGCGGCAGGCGGGCAACCCGCGCCTGAGCGCGGGCGCCTTCCGGAGGCTCGACGCGCACCTCGCGAGGATCGAGGCCGCGCGGGAGTCGGCGCGCCTTCGCCGCGAGCAGCTCGAGAACCGTCTCGCCGACGCGGTCGCCGCGCTCGACGCCCTGAAGGAGGAGCAGGCCGGCGCCGCGCTCGCCGCTCCCGACTTCGCCGGCCCGGCCCCCGCGGCCGCCGGCGGCTACGTCTTCCCGGTCGGCGGCGGCTCCGGCAACGTCTCGGTCGCCCACGTTCACCACGACTATCCGGCGGCCGACATTGACGCGCCCGAGGGATCGCCGCTCTACGCCCTCGCTGACTCCACGGTCGTCGAGACCTACTCGGGCGGCAACTGCGGGCTCGGCTTCAAGCTCCTGCTCGAGAGCGGGGTCGTCTTCGTCTACTGCCACCTCTCGTACCTCGAGCCGAGCGTGACGCCGGGCACGGCGCTCGCCGCGGGCGCGCCCGTCGGGCTCGTCGGCTCCACGGGGAACGCGACCGGACCCCACCTCCATCTCCAGTTCAGCCCGGCGGTCGCGTATCCGCAGGACGAGCCCTGGTTCGAGGCCTTCGCGGGCGTCGCCTTCAGCTGGCAGGACGCCCCCACGCCGACCGTGCCGAAGCTCCGTCCGGCGAAGGCCCAGCCGGCCTCCCCACAGGTCTTCCGGGTCATCCGGACGCGCGTCATCCACTTCACGACGTTTCCTACCGGATAGGGGCTTGACCTTTCCGGGGCGCCTGCCGATGGGGAGGCGATGGCGTCTCGTCTGAGCATGCTGCTGCCGCGCCTGGTCGCGCTCGTCGTGATCTGGCTGCTCGCGGCCGCGAGCTGGACCCTGGCGGCCGGCGGCCCGGCGACGCCGGAGGCGACCGCTCCCGCCGCCGCCGACGAGGCCAAGCCCGAGGTCCTCGTCGTCCCCGACGTCCGCGGCCAGGCCTACGTCTTCGCCAAGGGCATCCTCCAGGACGCCGGATTCGCCTGGCGCGTCCAGGGGCCCGTGAAGGGCTTCGCGGCGAACACCGTCGCCGCGCAGAACCCCGCGCCCGGCGTGAAGGTCGTCGACAACGGCGCGCCGACGGTCGCCATCCGGCTGAGCCGGAACGCCAAGTACCACGAGCAGGGCCTCCCCGAGAACGTCGCCCCGTACAAGGGCAGCGCCGTCGTCCTCCTCAAGGACTGGAACGCCGCGCACGCCCAGCCCGGGCCGGACACGGAGACAGCTCCGACCGAGACCGCGCCCACCGAGACGGCGCCCACCGAGACCGCGCCTGCAGAGACGGCGCCCACCGAGACCGCGCCGCCGGCCGAGACCGCCCCCGCGCCGACGACGACGGCTCCCGAGCAGCCGGCTGCGCCCGCGTCGCGCAAGCCCGACTTCGTCGCCCCGGGGGCTCCGCCCGAGCCCGCCGGCGAGATGCCCCTTCCGCGGCGCGCGCGCATGCTCCAGCAGCGCGTGGCGCGGATCGCCAGGCCCAACCCGCGGTTCGTCGACAGCTGGCTCTACCAGCACTCCTGGATCGTCACCGGCGCGACGTTCGGCTGGCACGACGGCGACGACGCCCTCCGGATCCTCATCGGCGTCGACCGCAACCTGCAGAAGCGGTTCGGCTTCGGCGCGAAGAGCGAGCGGGTCGCCACGAGGGCGCTCGCCTACGTCGAGAACAGGAAGCGCTGAGGATGACCGCCACGCGGATCCTGCGGCGGCTCCGCGCGAAGGACGGGTACACGCTCATCGAGCTGCTGGCCGTCCTCACGATCTTCATGGTCGTCGTGACGGCCCTCACGACCCTCTTCGTGAGCGGCTCGAAGGCGGAGCTCGACGCCAACCGGCGCTTCGAGGCGCAGCAGAACGCCCGGCTCGCGCTCGACAAGATGCGCCGCGAGATCCACTGCGCGGGCGCGTTGACCGTGACGAGCGCCTCCTCGATCACGATCACCCTGCCGGCGGGCTGCCCGACCTCCGGCGGCTCGCAGACGACCGTCACCTACGACACCGCCTCGGCCGGCACGAACCGGTACAGGCTGCGCCGCACCAAGCAGGGCGGCTCGGCGGTCCCGATCGCCGACTACCTGACGGGCACCTCGATCTTCTCCTACGTCGCTCCCTCGACCTCGTCGCTCGGGAAGCTCAACGTCGACATGACGATCAACGTCTACCCGAACGAGGCATGGAAGAAGTGGCGCCTTGTTTCCGACATTGTCCTCAGGAACACGGTTCGTGCCTGATCTCATGCGGTTTCTACGACGGTTCAAGGCCCAGGAGGGCGTGACGCTGATCATGGCGATCGGCATCCTCGGCGTGCTCTCGATCACCGGCGCGACGCTCATCTACTACTCGAGCTCGAACGCGCGCAGCGCGAGCGCCTCCAAGGCCAACGAGACGGCCTACACGCTGGCCGAGGCCGGCGTTGCGCAGGCGCTCTCCGTCCTCAACAACGCGCTCAACCCGCTCACCGGCACCCTTCTCCAGTCGACCACGCTCGAGCTCGAGGGCGGGAGCGTCACGTACTCCGGCACGCTCAGCGGGACGACGTGGACCATCACGTCGGTCGGCACCGTCACCAACCCCACCGGGGCCGGGGCGGTCAAGCGGACGCTCACGCGCAACGCGGAGGTCTACGGCCTCAACAGCGGCGCCAACGTCGCCGCGTGGAACCGGTGGTACTCGAACCAGACGAGCTGTCTGACGGTGGAGGACGTGACGATTACGATGCCGCTCGCCACGCGCGGCGGCCTCTGCATGGTCGGCGACGCCAAGATCGCCGGCGGCGGGACGACGGTCGAGGTGGGCGGGAACGTGACGATGGTGGGCAGCGTCACCTCGGGCGCCCGCAACCCGAGCGCGGCCACCGGTTGGACGAGCTCGACCAACGTCTTCACGAGCAACAACGTCTACGCGACGGCCTCGCCCGCGGGCTTCGCGCAGACCGCGAACCTCGACGTGACCGGGTTCGGCTTCTCGATCCCGGCCGGCGCGACGATCAACGGCATCGACGTCGACATCGAGCGAAAGGCGAGCGCGACGAGCAGCATCGAGGACTTCGACGTGTACGTGCTCAAGAACGGGTCGGCGACCGGCATCACCGACCACGCATCCACGACGGACTGGACGACGATCGACTCGACCCGGTCGTACGGGAACTCGGGCGACCTCTGGGGGACGACCTGGACGGTCAGCGACGTCAACGCCTCGAACTTCGGCGTGCGCCTGAAGGCGACGAACCTGACGAGCACCTCGAAGACGGCCTCGGTCGACTGGGTGCAGCTGACGGTCTACTACACGCCGCTGCCCACGACCACGATCGGGACGTCGGGCACCCCGCTCGCCTCGGTCCAGGTGACGGGCACCTGCAAGTACGCCGCCCAGACGGCTCACGCTCCGTGCACGTCGGCCGACAAGGTCTGGGCCAACGCGATCGGCAACGCTCCTCAGAACCTGAGCATGCCGGCCGTCGACCTCGCGTACTGGTACCAGAACGGCAAGCCGGGCCCGATGAACAACTGCACGACGGGCAGCTTCCCCGGCGGCTTCGACAACGACACGACCTACAACAACAGCCGCATCGGCTCGGCCGAGGTGACGCCGACGACCTCGAGCTACACCTGCGAGGTGCGGGACTCACTCGGGAACCTCCTCGGCGAGATCTCCTGGAACCACGTCACCCACGTGCTCAAGATCAAGGGCACGATCTTCATCGACGGCGACTTCCGCTTCGACGACGACGGCCAGATCGTCCACTACCAGGGCCGCGGCATCATCTACGCGGCGGGGGCGATCGAGTTCGACGAGCTCGTCTGCGCGGGCGGCTCCGGCACGAGCTCCTGCGTGACGACGGGCATGGCGAACTGGGACCCGAGCCAGAACCTGATGATCGTGCTCGCGGGCGCCACCGGGTCGACCGCGGCCGAGTACGACCAGGGCTCGACGCAGGCCCAGTCGGTCCCGTCGGGGCTCCAGGGCCTCATCTACGCCAAGGGCGAGTGCATCGTCCACGAGAACTTCCACACGAGCGGCCCGATCGTGTGCGGCAGCCTCACCCTCCCGTCCTCCTCGAACGGCTGGCCGACGTACTACGACTGGCCGCCGCTGGGATCCCTCGTCGAGGGGCAGATGTACTCGAACCCCTCCACGGCCGGCGACTTCGTCGTCGTCCCGGGGATGCAGTCCGGCTAGGGCGATGTCTAGACGGCGCGGCGTCGCGCTCTTCTGCGTTGGACTGGTCCTCGGCACGACCCTCGTGACCCCGGCGGGGGCCGTCAGCGCGAGCACGGCCCGCCTCTGGAAGCAGATGAAGCCACTCGCGGCGAAGGTCTTCTACACGAAGAAGCAGTCGGACGGCCGCTACTATAAGAAGGCCGCCTCGGACGCGCGCTACTACACGAAGACGGGCTCCGACGCCCGCTACTACACGATGTCCGCGGCGGACGCGCGCTACGCGCTCAAGGACGACGACTCGAGCTTCGAGGAGTACTGCGCGCGCGCGAAGGCGAGCCCCGGCTCGTACCCGGCGGAGCCCTGCGACTCCACGCTCGCCCTCACGCTCGACGCGGGCGGGGTCGTCGGCAAGTACACCTCGCTGGCGATCGGGGTGGACTGGCTCCCCGTGATCAGCTACTGGGACGAGACCAACGGCGACCTCAAGGTCCTCCATTGCGGGAACGCGGCCTGCACGACCGGGAACCAGGCGACCGCGGTCTCGCAGACGGGGAACGTCGGCGCGAGCTCCTCGCTCGCGATCGGGCGCGACGGCCTACCGGTGATCAGCTACCGCGACGTCGACGGCGGCGAGCTCGAGGTGGTGCACTGCGGGAACCCGACCTGCACCGCCGGGAACCAGATCACGCCGCTCGACACGGGAGACGTCGGGCACGACACGTCGATCGCGATCGGGTCCGACGGGTTCCCGGTCGTGAGCTACCTCGCGGCGGGGACGCCGGCGACCCTGAAGGTCCTCCACTGCACGAACGTCGCCTGCACGGCCGGCGGCGCGACGACCGGCGACGCCGGCCCGATGGCTCTGGCGACGGCGACCTCGATCGCGATCGGCAGGGACGGGTTCCCCGTCGTGAGCTACTACCGGTCGGTCACCGACGACCTCAAGGTCCTCCACTGCCAGAACGTCGCGTGCACGTCGTCGAGCTCGACGATCGCCGACCCGGTCGACTCGGTCGGCGACTTCAGCTCCATCGGCATCGGGACGAGCGGCCTGCCGGTCGTGAGCTACCGCGACGGAACCGACGGCGACCTCGACGTGCTCGTGTGCGCCAACGCCGCCTGCACGTCGAGCACGTCGACCACCCCGGACACGACCGGAACACCGGCGAGCCCGCTCGGCTACGACACGTCGCTCGCCATCGGCGCCGACGGCTTCCCGATCGTGAGCTACTACGACGACGCGGCGAACGGCGACCTGAAGGTGCTCGACTGCGGCGACGCCGCGTGCACGTCCGGGAACACGATCGTCACCGTCGACACGGCCGGCAACGTCGGACGCTACTCGTCGCTGGCAATCGGCGCCGACGGCTTCCCCGTCGTGAGCTACACGGACGAGAGCAACGGCGACCTGAAGTTCGCCCGGTTGCCGCTGAACTAGAGAACTCGAGTCGAGATGGAAGCCTTGTGCCGCCGCGGCGCCCTGGGCGGCGCGATGCGGCGTCCTCGGTCGCGCCCGTATTCACGAATACGAGCGCTCCCTGCGTCCTTGCCTCGCACTCACCCATGACGCCGAGTCGACGAAGCGTCATCCCGATTCGAGTTCTAAGCCGGCGGTCAAGCCTCTCTTCCCGGAAGCCGATACCGGTCGTGAGATGAACTTCGCCCTCGCCGTCGTCATCCTCCCGCCGGCGCTCGCGCTGGGGAGCTTCCTGAACGTCGTCGCCGCGCGCCTGCCGGAGGGGCGCTCGCTGCTGACGCCGCCCTCCTCCTGCGGGGCCTGCGGCGTCCGGATCGCGTGGCGGGACAACATCCCCGTCCTCTCCTACCTGCTCCTACGGGGACGCTGCCGAAGCTGCGGCCACCGGATCGGGCTGCGCTACGTGGCGGTCGAGCTCGCGACGGCCTTCCTCATCGTTGCCTGCTTCCTCCGCTTCGGCTTCACCGCCGAGGCCTTCGTCGCGTCGTACTTCGTCTCCGCGCTCGTCGTTCTCTCCGCGATCGACTTCGAGCGCCGCATCCTCCCGGACAAGATCGTCCTGCCGTCGACGGCGATCGTCCTGACCGCGCAGATCGTCCTCTACCCTGATCAGGCTGCGGAGTGGATCCTCGGGGCCCTCGGCGCGGCGCTCTTCCTCTTCGCGGCGCTCCTCGCCTACCCGAAGGGAATGGGGATGGGGGACGTGAAGCTCGCGCTCCTCCTCGGCGCCATGCTCGGGAAGCTCGTGATCGTCGCGCTCATGGTCGGGATGCTCTCGGCGCTCGTGCCGGCGGTGTACCTCCTCGCCCGCCACGGGAGCGCCGCGCGCAAGATGGGCATCCCGTTCGGCCCGTTCCTCGCCTTCGGCGCCCTCGTCGCCCTGTTCTGGGGCGACGCGATCCTCACCGCGTACCTGAACGGCTTCTGAGAGATCGAATCGGAGGCTCCACCTCCATCCCCTCTCTTGGGGATTGAGGCCCGAAGGCCGATACAGGCACTAGATGGAGTTCGACGAGCTTCAACCGCTACGACGCACGGGCGGGGGCGACGGCGAGGAGACGCCGGGCGCCGAGCCCGAGTACCCGCCAGGCTCGGGCCTGACGGGCAACCCGATCGCGCACCGGGTCGCCGACCTGCTCGAGGCGACCGGGCTGATCGCCCTCGACCGACTGGCGATCGCGCGCTCCCGCGCGGGGATGGGCTCGCTCGCCCAGGCGATCCTGGAGGAAGGGGTCACGGCCCCGCCGGGCGCACCCGACGCCCCGAGCGGCCGCCCGGAGGCGACGGAGGGCGGCGACGCCGTGCGGGAGCTGGCCGCGACGCACCACCTCCCCTATATCGAGCTCCCCTCCGTCGGCGTCCAGAAGCTCGCCGCCGAGGCGATCCCCGTGCACGTGCTCGAGCGGGCCGAGGCGATCCCGTACGAGATCTCCGGCGACGTGCTGAAAATCGCCCTCGCCGACCCGGTGAACGTCCAGGCGATCGACGAGCTGCGGCTGGCGACCCGGTACACGATCGAGATCGGGGTCGCGCCGCGTGAGGAGATCCAGCTCGAGATCAACCGTCTCAAGCAGGCGCGCGACGCCTGGGAGCGGGCCGCCCTCGTCGAGGAGGAGATCCACGTCGACGACGAAGAGGAGGAGAGCGACGACCTCGAGGCCGACGACGGCGTCTCCGACGCCCCGCTCGTCCGCCTCGTGAACTCGATCATCCTCCAGGCCGCCGAGGACGGGGCCAGCGACCTGCACTTCGACCCGCAGGACGACTGGCTCGTCGTGCGGTTCCGGGTCGACGGCGTGCTCCAGGAGATCCAGCGGATCCCGAAGCGCCTCGCGCCGGGCGTGACGACACGCCTCAAGGTTCTCGCCAAGCTCGACATCGCCGAGCGGCGAAAGCCGCAGGACGGCCGCATCTCCCTGAACGCGAAGGCGGCGGGGCGGCTGCTCGACATCCGCGTCGCGGTGCTGCCGACCGTCGAGGGCGAGGGGGTCGTCATGCGCCTCCTCGACAAGTCGAAGCGCCCGCCGACGCTCTCCGAGCTCGGGCTCTCCGACGAGATGCGCGAGATCTTCGAGGACATCGTCCAGAAGCCGACCGGCGCGCTCCTCGTGACCGGGCCGACGGGCTCGGGTAAGTCGACGACGCTCTACGCGTCGCTCAACGAGATCAACCGCCCGGAGATCAACATCATCACCGTCGAGGACCCGGTCGAGTACCGCCTCGCGGGCCTCAACCAGGTGCAGGTAAACCCGCGCGCGGGCATGACCTTCTCCGCCGCCCTCCGCTCGATCCTCCGCTCCGACCCCGACGTGGTGATGGTCGGCGAGATCCGCGACGTCGAGACGGCCAAGATGGCCATCGAGGCGGCCCTCACCGGTCACTTCGTCCTCTCGACGCTGCACACGAACGACGCACCGAGCGCCCTGACGCGCCTCAACGAGATGGGCGTCGAGCCCTTCCTCACCGGCTCGGCCGTCACGGCCGTGCTCGCGCAGCGTCTCGCGCGGAAGCTCTGCACGCACTGCTGCGAGATGTACATGGCGACGCGCGAGGAGATGCTCGAGGCCCGCTTCTCGGCCGAGCAGGCCGCGTCGGCCGACGGCGTCGCCCTCTACCGCAAGCGCGGCTGCCCTCGCTGCAACCAGACCGGCTACAAGGGCCGGATCGGCATCTACCAGCTCATGGTCATGACCGAGGAGGTCAGCCGGCTCGCCGCGCAGCACGGGAGCCGCGACGAGCTCGAGCGCGCGGCGCTGGAGGCGGGGATGAACACCCTCTGGGACGACGGCCTGTCGAAGGTCGTCTCGGGCCTGACCTCGCTCGAGGAGCTCGCCCGCGTCCTCGTCTAGCGGGGTACTCTAGGAGGCGCTGTCGTCGAGGAGGCGGGTGCCGCCGATGTCGGCAGCGATCTGCCCGTAGATCCTGGTCAGGTCGCCCGGGTTCGGCTTGTAGTAGAACTGGTCGGGCGACGACGCCATGGCGCGGAGCGTGTCGTACGCGAGGATCGGCGGGGACTCGTTCGCGCCGGTGTAGGACTCGCAGATGTTCGCGCCGCCCCCGACCGCGTCGAGGTCGTAGCCGATCATGTAGACGAGGGTGCCGGCCCCCTTGACGGCGCTCGCCGAGGTGATGCCCTGGTGGCAGGGCTGGCGCCGGTACGGGGACGTCGTGGGGAGGTAGCTGGGGCCCGTGTTCGCGGCGCCGTCCGAGAACATGACGATGACCTTCTGGACGCCGGGGCGCCCGCGCGAGCTCACGAGCTCCGCCTGGGCCTGCTCGATCGCGTTGGCGTAGGCCGTCGTGCCGCCGCCCGTCTGGCAGTTGATCCGCGAGACGAGGTTCGAGCTCGAGTTCAGGCTGCCGTCCGCGTTCTTGTAGTTGCTCGACAGCTGGACGATGTTGTACACGGCCGTCGTCGAGTTGTAGTTGCCCGAGGCCGGGGTCGCGCACGGCGAGCCGCCACTCGTTCTCGGCGGGAACACCGTGAAGCCGATCTTGTGCAGGGTCGGGTCCATGTACTGGACGAACTCGAGGAGGCCTGCCTTGGCGTTCTGGAGGTCGGTACAGGCGGGATCGTTCGTACCGTTCGAGAACTGGCACATCGAGCCCGTCCGGTCGAGCACGAGCATGATGTCGAGCGGCTTCGACGAGCAGGGCATACAGGCGGTCGCCTTCGCCCTGATGGTGAAATGGTCGATCCCGAGGACCTTGGCAAAGATGGTCGGGACCACGGTCGTCTGCTCGACGACCACGGCGTTCACGGGATTGCACGGCGCGATCGAGACGCACTTCGTCGTCACCGTCGTCGACACCGACGGGAGCTTGTTGTTGTCGTTCTTCGCGAAGTCGCGGCCGCTGTAGTCGAGCGCGTAGGCCTCCGCGTTACCTGGGCTGGGGAGCTCGAGCGCGCCGGCGGTCGCTGCCGCGTCCGCCGAGGCCTGAAGATGACGCTTGGCCACATACGCGCGGCCGACGTCGATCACGAGCGCGGCGCAGCCGAGGAGCACGACGAGGACCACGGCCAGGAGGACGACCACCTGACCTCGCTCGTCGTCACGCAGGCGCGTCATCATCGGCTTCGGCATCTCGCGCTCCGTTCCGTTCGGAACCGTCGGTGAATAGCGTGTTGGGCAACAGTGGGGACGGTGCCCCGTGTCGTCGAACTGTGGTCTCCAATCCCGTTTTGGGAAGCCCCCGATGAGGGGATTCGGCCCGTCGGGCGGCGAAACCGGGTCAGCTGACCTCACAGCCCAGGTGCTCGAGGATCGTCACCGTCTCGCGGATGAACGTGTCCGCTTCCTCGCGCGTGGCGAAGTGGTACGGGCCGGGGCGGAGGGGCTCCACCCGGAGGCCTCCGACCGGATAGACCTCGCACTCGACGAGGAAGCCCTCGCCCTGCGCGACGTGCCGCATCCGCACGAGCTCGCGGCCGTCCTTGCGCGCGGAGCGCAGCTCGACCTCGCGGACGTCCCCGCCGGCTGCGGGCATCGCCTGCTCGCTCATCGGCGCGCGTTCTCGACGGCCTGGGCGACCGTCTCGCGGTCGACGAAGCCGTCGAAGCGGGCAGCGAGCTTGGGGCCGCGCGTGAACACGAGCACGCTCGGCGACTCGAGTACCTCGTACCCCACCGCGAGGGACTGCACCTGCTGCTCGCGCGTGACGTCGACGGCGATGAAGCCCGACCTCGTGGCGAGGGTCGCGGCCCTGGCCTCCAGGACCGTGAGCGAGTCCTGCACCGCGTCGGGCGTGTAGAAGACGACGACGACGACCGGCTCGGTCAGGAGGGCCCACTCGAGGCCGCCGGCCGGACGGATCCGGGTCGCCTCCTTCGTGCACGTGTCGGCGCCGAGGCGCGCCACGCCGGCGTCCCAACTCTCGCCGAGATCGCCCAGGGACGCTCCGAGGCGGAGGAACCGCTCCACGTCGCCGGCCTCGAGCGCGGCCAGCATCTGCGTGGAGACCTTCGTCGACTGGGCGGTGTTCGCGCGGAGCGCGACGACCGCGGACTTCTCGCCCTCCGGCCAGCCGAGCTCGACGAAGGCGGCGTCGAACTGCTTCGCGATCGCGACGAGGTCCTCGCCGGACTCCGTGAACTGCTTCGGCGTCTGGAGGTCGCCGAGCGATTCGACCTCGGCGTTCGTGGCGGCGCAGAGCGCGTTCGCCTGCTCGGCCCATTCCTTCGCGTCGACGGCGCCCGTCGGGTTCGGGCCCGGAGCGGGCTCGGTGGGGGTCGAGGTCGTGGGCAGGGGAAGGACGGGCTGCGACGAGGGTGCGGCCGGCCCTCCGCTCGCCCACGCGAAGAACCCTGCGCCGAGGAGCCCGAGCACGGCGACGGGAAGGAGCACACGGAGGCGAAGATGCTGCCGCATTCCACGTTCCCTATCGGCACTCGCGATGCGTGTCTTAAGAACCCGTCCCGAGCTAAAGCGCTGAGCCGCCGGGCCGCCCTGGACGGCGCGATGCTGCGTCCTCGGTCGCGCCCGTATTCTCGAATACGAGCGCTCCCTGCGGCCTTGCCTCGCACTCGCCCAGGACACCCCGGCGACGAGGCTTCAGCCCGGAACGGGTCCAAGAAGAAAGGGCGCGGTTTCCCGCGCCCTTTCGAGTTGACCCGAAGGTCGTGACTAGCAGGCGCCGGAGACGATGTCTCCCGCCGGGCCGCCCTTCTTGTACGTGGCCTGGCCGACGACGCTCTGGACGCAGTAGGAGGCCGTGGTCGCACGAACGACGGTGATGTTCTTGATGCCCTGGTCGTACGAGGCCTTGAGCACGGCCGACGTCAGGCCGGAGTAACCGGTGGCCGTGTGGTCGGCGTAGTAGGCCTCGACGCCCGGGATCGACGCGCGC
>DATBJE010000235.1:0-7291 GCA_036556565.1 Gaiellaceae bacterium | reverse complement strand
CGGGTCGAGAGCCTGAGCTTCTGCATGATGTGCGCCCGGTGCGTCTCGGCGGTCCGCACCGAGATGAAGAGCATCTTCGCGATCTCCTGATTCGTGTGGCCGAGCGCGAGGAGCCGGAGCACTTCGGTCTCGCGCTCGGAGAGCGGATCCTCCTCGGCCGCACGCGCGGCCTGGGCGTCGGCCGCAGCGAGCCGCGCGCCGAGCGCGGGGTGGACGTACGGCTCGCCCGAGGCGACCTGGCGGACGGCCTCGACGACCTCGGCGTCCACCGCCTCCTTGAGGACGTAGCCCGACGCGCCCGCGCCGAACGCCTCGCGAACGTAGCTCGGGTCGTCCTGCATCGAGAGGACGAGGATCTTCGCCTCGGGCGCCTCCTTCAGCAGGTCGGGGATCGCCTCGATGCCGCTCTTCCCCGGCATGGTGACGTCGAGAAGGACGACGTCGGGCTTCGCCGCCCGCGTCTCGAACACCGCCTCGCGCGCGTCGCCCGCCTCGCCGACCACCTCGAGATCGGGCTCCTTGCCCAGCAGGAGACGAAGGCCCGAGCGGACGACGGCGTGGTCGTCGACGATGAGGATCTTCACGGCGCTCATTCGAGCGGGACCTCGGCGACGAGCGTCGTCCCCGCGCCGGGACGGGATTCGATGACGATCGTCCCGTCGACGAGGGCGAGCCGCTCGCGCATCCCCAGGAGCCCGAGGCCTTCTGCTCGCGCCTCGCCGGGCACGAAGCCGCGGCCGTCGTCCTCGATCACGGCGGCCACCCTATCGCCTCGCCTGCGCACGACGATCGAGACCCGCTCCGCCTGCGCGTGCTTGACGACGTTCGTGAGCGCCTCCTGCACGATGCGGTAGAGCACGGTCTCGACCTCGCCGGGAAGCCGCTCGTCCAGGCGGGCCTCGACGTCGACGGCGATCCCCGTTTGCTCCGCGAAGCCCTGCGCGAGCCGTTCGAGCGCCGGCTCGAGCCCGAAGTCGTCGAGCGCCTTCGGCCGCAGCTCCACCGCCAGGCGCCGCACGTCCTCGAGCGTCCCCGCGACGAGCTCGCGAACCTCGGCGACCGCCGCCTGCACCTCCTCCTCGCTCCTGGCTGTCTCGACCGACTTGAGTCCCAGGAGGATGGAGGTCAGCGCCTGTCCGGTCTCGTCGTGCAGCTCGCGCGCGAGGCGACGCCGCTCGAGCTCCTGGCCCTCGACGACCCGCCGCAGGGCGTCGCGCGCGACCCGGCCGGAGAGCTCCAGGGCGACGGCCGCGCGGTCGGCGAAGAGCTCGGCCACACGGCTGTCGTCGTCGCTGAAGCGGGCGTCCTGGCCTTCCTTGTCGACCGCGACGACGACTCCGAGCGTCCTCGTCCCGGAGACGAGCGGGACGTAGAGGGCCGCGTGGAGGGCGAGCCGCCGCGCGATCTCCTGGTCGATCTCCGGATCGTCGAGCGCGGAGTCGACGCGATGCAGCGTCCCTTCCCGGAACACCCTGCCCGCCTTCGAGCTCTCCAGCCCGGCCCGGATGCCGAGAACGTCCTCGCTGGGCCCGCCGTCGACCGCCCTTGCCACGAGCTCCTGGTCCTCCGACAGCCAGACGACCGTCATGCGCGCGGAGACCAGCTCGCGCAGCTGGCGGGCGACGAGCTGGAGCAGGCGGGAGGGCTCGAGCTCGAGCGCGAGGGCGTTCCCGACCTGGATGAGCGCCTGGAGCTGGTTCGACCAGTGGGTGGCCGACTCGTAGAGGCGCGCGTTCTCGATCGCCACGGCCGCCTGCGAGGCAAGGAGCACGACGAGCTCCTCGTCCTCGTCGCTGAAGTCCGCGCCGCCGTCCTTCTCGGTCAGGTAGAGGTTGCCGTACGCCGTCCCGCGCAGCAGCACCGGCGCGCCGAGGAACGTCCGCATGGGCGGGTGGTGCGGGGGAAACCCGACCGACCGGGGGTCCTCACCGAGGTCGTGGAGGCGGAGCGGATTGGAATCGCGGATGAGGACGCCCAGGATCCCGCGGCCGCGCGGGAGGTCGCCGATCGCTGCGTGCGTCTCCTCGTCGATGCCGGTCGTGACGAATCGCTCGAGGACCGGGCCGCTCGGATCGATGACGCCGAGCGCCGCGTACCGCGCGCCCGTGAGGCTGGCCGCGGTCTCGACGAGGCGCTGGAGCAGGGCGTCGAGCGACAGCTCCGAGCTGAGCGCGATGCCCGCTTCCACCAGCTCTTCGAGGCGATCGCGGTCGCTTCCCACGCGGGCAACTGTAATCGCGGGAAACCCGCACCGGGAAAGCAGCGGATTCCCGGATTGTGGCGGCGCCGCGAGACGTCTAAGGTGCCCGTGACACCAAGGAGGTGGCCTGATGATGAAGTCGATCGTGATCGCGACGGACGGGTCCGAGTCGGCCAAGGAGGCAGTGGCCGTCGGCCTCGAGCTCGCGAAGGAGCAGGGCGCTGACGTCGTCCTCGTCCATGTGACCCCCGCCGACGACATTCACGCCGCGCGCGGCACGCGGGCGGTACACCCGCACACCGTCGAGATCGACGAGTCGGAGACCGCGCTCAAGGACGCCGCGGCCGCCGCCGACGAGGCCGGGATCACGTACGAGCTCGAGCGCGTCTCGGGCGACACCGTGCCGCTCATCGTCGCGGTCGCAGACGCCAAGGACGCGGACCTGATCGTCGTGGGCTCGCGCGGTCGTGGCGCCGTCGCCTCGGCGCTGCTCGGCAGCGTCTCCCACGGCGTGATGACGCGCGCCAAGCGGCCCGTGCTCATCGTCCGCGGAGCCGAAGTTCCCGCGAAGACCTGATGGCGACGCAGACGCACGAGCGAGGCCAGCTCGTCGACGAGCTGCTCGAGCGGATCGGCGCGACCGTCGGCGACAAGGCGAAGGTCTCCACCGTCTTCGGCGATCCGGTCGAACGTGACGACGTGACGGTGATCCCGGTCGCGAGGGCCCGGTTCGGGTTCGGCGGCGGCGGCGGCTCCGGCGAGCGCGAGGGACAGAGCGGCTCGGGGGGAGGCGGCGGCGGAGCCGCCTACGTGAGCCCGGTCGGCTACATCGAGGTACGGGGCGAGGGGGCCGAGTTCAGGCGGATCCAGAGCCCGTTCGACCTCGTGGCCTTCGTCGCGGCCGGCTCGATCGCCCTGCTCGCGATCAAGCGACTTCTCGACTGAGGAGAGCTGCGCCGGCAGGCGCGCCGATCGCGTTCGCCTGCCACTCGTCGACTCCGCGAGGGGTCACCTGAGCCTCGATCTACGTTTTCACCGTGGACGCGGCCGACTTCAAGCGCTCGAGCCACGCCGTCTGGGAGGCGATGGCGCCGGGCTGGGACGACCGCCACGCCTACTTCGAGACGACCGCCCGCCCTGTGGCGGAGCGCATGCTCGAACGGCTCGCACCGGCAGGCGGCGAGACGATCCTCGAGCTCGCCGCAGGCACGGGCGTCGTCGGCCTGGCGGCCGCAGCGCTGGTCGGATCGGGCGGGCGCGTCATCGTCAGCGATTTCTCCCAGGCCATGGTCGACGCGGCGGAACGCCACGCAATCGCGCTCGGCCTCGGAAACGTCGACTGCCGCGTGCTCGACGCCGAGCGCTTGGAACTGTCCGACGAGGCGGTCGACGGCGTCCTCTGCAGGTGGGGTTACATGCTGATGGCCGACCCCCCGGCGGCCTTCGCCGAGACGCGTCGGGTCCTGCGTCGAGGTGGTCGTCTCTCGTGCGCCGTCTTCGCGGGCCCCGAGCAGAATCCCTGGGCGACGGTGCCGTCGCAGGTCCTCCAGGAGCGCGGGCACATGCCGCAGCCGGGGACCGGCGCGCCGGGAATCCTCGCGCTCGGCGACCCCGGGCGCCTGCGTCGGCTCTTCGCGGGAGCCGACTTCTCGCATCCGACCATCGACGAGGTCGCGTTCACGTGGCACTTCCGCGACGTGGACGACTACTGGGAGTTCCTGACCGGCGCGGCCGGGGCGATCGCGAGCGTGATCAACCGACTCGACGCCGACGAGCGACGGCACGTCTGCGAGCAGATCGCCGATCGGGCGGCGACCTACACGGGCGCGGAAGGGATCCACCTCCCGGCCGTGTCGCTGGTCGCGTCGGCCTCGTAGGGAGTACGCCGCGAGCTACGAGTGGGCCGTGAAGGATTCGAACCTTCGACCTTGGGATTAAGAGTCCCCTGCTCTACCAGCTGAGCTAACGGCCCCGCGGGCGGCTAAGTCTAGCGAGGGCCGTCCCGCCCTCCTCGAGCACTGTCCACCCCGGCCACGCCCGGGGTCTGACCCCTGTCATGTCCCCACTGGACACCGCTGTGAGTCGCCGGGCGGGCAACGCAGTCACCGGCGCAGCAACGGAGGCGAGCGACCATGACGCCAGGACTGGCGCCGTGGAGCTCGGACCCTCCGAGACCATTCTGGGCAGCAGACCGTCGGAATACCGCCGGAAAGAGCCACGGACGGGGTCTGACCCCGGACGTGGCTCCGGGGGACGGGGTCAGGCGCGCTCGAGGCGGCGGTGCGCGTACCAGGCGAGCGTGCGGCCCCCGGCGATGGGCCGGGCGAGGAGGACGAGGCTGCCGTAGACGATCCTCAGGGCCATGAGTCAGCTACATTCGCCGGCGGCGTGCGAATCCTTTCCGTCGTCGGCAACAGGCCGCAGTTCATCAAATCGGCCCCGCTTTCCCTCGCGCTCCGCGAGCGCGGGGTCGACGAAGCGGTGCTCCACACGGGCCAGCACTACGACGACGAGCTCTCGACCGTCTTCTTCGAGGAGCTCGAGCTTGCCCCGCCGGCGTACCGGCTCGAGGCGGGATCCGGCTCCCACGCGGAGCAGACCGCCCGCATGCTTCCGGGGATCGAGTCGGCGGTCCTCGAAGAGGAGCCCGACGCCGTGCTCGTCTACGGCGACACGAACTCGACGCTCGCCGGCGGGCTCGTGGCGGCCAAGCTCCACGTCCCCGTCGCGCACGTCGAGGCGGGGCTTCGCTCCTTCGACGACACGATGCCGGAGGAGCTGAACCGGAAGCTCGTCGACCGCGTGTCGACCCTCCTCTTCTGCCCGTCGGCCGTGGCGGTCGAGAACCTGGCCGCCGAGGGGATCACGGACGGCGTCCACGTGGTCGGCGACGTCATGTACGACGCGAGCCTGCGGCTCGCTCCGATCGCGAGGCAGCGATCGGACGCGCTGGAGCGTGCCGGCGTCGAGCCCGGCGCCTACGTCGTCCTCACGCTCCACCGGGAGGCGAACGTCGCGCCCGAGCCGCTCACGGCCGTCGCCGAGGCGCTCGCGCGGCTAGAGGAGCCCGTCGTCTTCCCGGTTCACCCGCGCACGACGGCGATGCTCGAACGGACGGGGATCCGGCTGAACGACAACGTCCGCGTCCTGCCGCCGGCCGGGTACCTGGACTTCTCGGCGTTGGCGTCCCAGTCACGCGTCATCCTCACAGACTCGGGCGGTGTCCAGAAGGAGGCCTACTGGTACCAGGTGCCGTGCGTGACGCTCCGAGACAACACTGAATGGGTGGAGACGATCGAGGCAGGATGGAACCGGCTAGTCGGAACCGACCCCGATCGCATCGTCGAAGCCGTCCGAAAGGCCGGTCCTGGCGCTCCGGAGGAGGGTCTCTACGGCGACGGCCTTGCGTCCGGGAAGATCGTCGACCACCTTTATGGGATGGGTGCGAGTGAGCGCTGAAGTCGCGATCGTCGGCGCCGGCTACGTCGGCATACCGCTCGGTCACGTCTTCGCCGACGCCGGCGTCGGCGCGGTCCTGCTCGACGTGGACCAGGACCGGGTCGCGGCGATCCAGCGCGGCGAGAGCTACATCGAAGACGTCTCCTCCGACGAGCTCGGCGCGGTCGTCCGCGCCGGCACGCTCACGGCGACGACGAACTACAACGCGCTCCGCGAGCTGGACGCGATCATCATCGCGCTGCCGACGCCCCTCTCGGCCAACCGCGAGCCCGACCTCTCGATCGTCCTCAGCGCGACCCGCGCGATCGCCAAGCGCCTGCGCCCCGGACACCTCGTCGTGCTCGAGTCGACGACGTACCCGCGAACCACCCGCGACGAGATCCTCCCGATCCTGGAGGAATCCGGCCTCGAGGTGGGCAAGGACTTCTTCCTCGCCTTCTCGCCGGAGCGCGTCGACCCGGGCCGGACCGACTGGACGACGAAGACGACGCCGAAGATCGTCGGCGGGGTCACCGAGGCCTGCACGGCCAGGGCGGTCGCCCTCTACGAGCGGGCGCTCGACACGGTCATCTCCGTCTCCTCCCCGGAGGCCGCCGAGCTCACGAAGCTCCTCGAGAACATCTTCCGCTCGGTGAACATCGCGCTCGTGAACGAGCTGGCGCAGCTCTGCGACCGCATGGGGGTGGACGTCTGGGAGGTCGTCGACGCCGCCGCGACGAAGCCGTTCGGGTTCATGAGCTTCAAGCCCGGCCCCGGCCTCGGCGGGCACTGCCTCCCGGTCGACCCCTTCTACCTGGCCTGGAAGGCCCGCGAGTACGATTTCTACACGGAGTTCATCGAGCTGGCCGGGAAGGTCAACGAGAACATGCCGTACTTCTGCTTCGAGAAGATCATGCGCGCCCTCAACTCGCAGGAGCGCTCGGTGAAGGGGAGCAAGGTGCACGTCATCGGCGTCGCGTACAAGCCCGACGTGGGCGACCTGCGCGAGTCGCCGGCCCTCAAGCTCATCGAGCTCCTCAGCGAGGAGGGGGCGAACGTGTCCTACACCGATCCGCACGTCCCGGACCTCCCTGAGCACGGCCTCAGCTCGATCCCCGTCGACGGCGAGATCGAGACCGCCGACTGCGTCGCCATCGTCACGGCGCACTCGGGGATCGACTACGACGCGATCGCCGAGCGGGCCAGGCTCGTGGTCGACTTCCGCAACGCCACCGGCACCAACGGCACGAGGAACGGCAACGTATGGAAGCTCTAGGGGGCGAGCCGCTCACGATCGGCGTCACCGGGCTCGGGCCCTGGGGCGCGAACCTGCTCCGCAACTTCAACGAGCTCGGGCACGTCGCCTGGATCTGCGACGAGAGCGAGGAGCGGCTGGCGACCTCGGCCGCCCGATACCCGGCAGCGCGCCCGACGACGAGCCTGGCCGAGGTGCTGGCGGACGATGCCGTCGACGCCGTCGTGATCGCCACTCCCGTCCCGACGCACGCGGCGCTCGCGCGCGAGGCGCTCGCGGCCGGCAAGCACGTCTTCGTCGAGAAGCCGATGTCGCTCTCGGCCGACGACGCCGAGGGGCTCGTCGCGCTCGCCGAGGAGCGCGGCCTCGTGCTCATGCCCGGCCACCTGCTCCTCTAC
>DATBJE010000234.1:0-4815 GCA_036556565.1 Gaiellaceae bacterium | reverse complement strand
GAGCACGAAGACCGCCCTCGTCGCTAGAGGGTCGCGGGCTACACTTGTCGTCCGCGCGGATGTGGCGGAATTGGTAGACGCGCACGGTTCAGGTCCGTGTGGGCGCAAGCCCGTGGAGGTTCAAGTCCTCTCATCCGCATTCCGTTCGACCTGACGCCGGGTGCGCGGCGCGGGAGCTTGCGGCAGCGCGCAGGGCTGGCGTGTGAAGCCCCGCGGTCAACCCCTGACGGGTGACGGAGTCAACTCCGCCCGGGGGGTTGAGCGCAGCCCCCGAACGCCGACATCTCTCATGCGTAGCGAAAAGGCGAATCGCGGGGCCCCGTTGCGGCGGGGGCACACCGGATTCGCTGCCCACCAAAGCGGAACGGGGCCATGGCGGGCCCCGTTTCTCGTGGACCTGGTCGCCGATTGTCCCGGGTCAGAAGCTCTCGACTCGACTCGCCGAGTACACGAGAGTCGGCTCGCCCTCCAGATCGAGCTCCTTCTCGAGGGTCATGCCGATCTTCACTGCCACCTTGATGGATGCGGCGTTCGCGGGGTCTATCAGGCAGATCAGGCGCGAGAGGCTCAGCTCCTCGAAGCCGTACTCGAGAACCGCCCGCGCTGCCTCGGTCCCGAGCCCACGTCCCCAGTGGTCCCGGGCCAGCAGGTAGGCAACCTCGATCTCCGGGCGCCCCTCGATCGTCCACGGAAGCAGGCCGGAGCGGCCGACGAGATCATTCGTCTCCCTCGACGTGGTCGCCCACAGGCCGAAGCCGTACTGGCCGTAGTAGACGTCGATGATCCACTCGAGCTCTTCCTTCGTCTCCTCATACGTCAGGGTGCCCTCGGGGAAGTGCCTCCTTACCTCCGGGTCGCGGTAGATCGCCGCGAGCGCATCCAGGTCGTCCATTGTGAGACGCCTGAAGGCAAGGCGCTCCGTCTCGAATATCGTCGTTGGACGATCGGGCACTGCCGCCTGGCCGTGACATCTCCTGCCTTCCTGGCAGGACGCGCGCGAGCGTAGCAGCGTCCGGATTCGCCGTCGGTGCAAAGATCCCCGGATGGCAGAGCAGCCCAGCGTCGTCCCGAGGACGGACTTTCCGATCCTCGAGCGGGTCGCGTACCTGAACACGGCGTCGTTCGGCCTTCCCGCCCTGCCCGTTCAGCAGGTTGCGAGGGACTTCGACGAGCAGATCTGGACGTCTGGGACGGTGGGGTTCGACGACGACGCGGAGGCGGCGGTGTACGAGGGCTCCCGCGAGGCCCTCGGGCGGCTCCTGAACTGCGATCCGTTCGGTGTCGCGCTGACCGGAAGCGCCACCGAGGCGATCGCGCAGCTCGCGTGGGGCCTCGATCTCCCTCGGGGCTCGAACGTGGTCTCGACGAACATCGAGTTCCCGAGCGTCACCTACCCCTGGCTGCGTGCGGCGGAGGACAACGGGACGGAGGTGCGCCTCGTCGACGTGATCGACGATCCGACCGCGCTCACCGTGGAGCGCGTCGCGGAGCTCGTCGACGACCGCACGTCGGTCCTCTGCATCAGCCACGTCCAGTACGGGACCGGCGCGCGGCTCGACCCGGCGGCGCTCGCCGAGCTCGCGCACGCCCACGGGGCGACCTTCGTCCTCGACACGTACCAGTCGGCGGGCGTCGTCCCCCTCGACGTGGCGGCCTTCGACGCCGACGCCGTGGTCGGCGGCGGCATGAAGTGGTTGTGCGGGACGGCCGGCGCAGCGTTCTGCTACGTCCGCCCTGAGCTCGTGGAGCGGCTGCGGCCGGCCGTGATCGGGTGGCGCAGCCCCGCGGACCCGCCCAACTTCGACGCGCGCTCCATCCGGCTCGCGCCGGGCGCGCGCCGGATGGAGTTCGCCACGATGGCCTACAGCGCCGGCCTCGCCTTGCAGCGCGCGATCGACTACGTCCTCGAGGCAGGCGTCGAGCGCATCCTCCGGCACAGCCTCGACCTGGGCGACCGGCTCATCGCCGGCGTCGAGGAGCTCGGCGGCACGACGCAGACTCCGCGCGAGGAAAACGCACGTGCCGGCGTCGTGAACATCCGGTTTCCCGACCGCGACGGCGCCGACCTGACCGACGCGCTGAACGCCGCCGACATCATCGTGTCCCCCCGCCTCGGCGGCACCCGCGTCTCGCTCCACATGTTCAACGACGCGAGCGACGTCGACCGCGCGCTCGACGTCCTCGAGCACGTCACCCGCTCGTCGGCTAGCTGAATCGCGCCGGAGCCCGGCACGAGCCGGGCTCCGGGGCCTCTCGAGGACCACCGGAGCCCGGCCGTCACCGCGTCTCGGCCGATCAGGGCCCCGGCGCGGGGTCCGTGACCTTGTAGATGTCCGTCTTTCCCGAACGACAGTGCGCCCGGTCGTAGAAGAGGTCGACGCTCCCGTCGGCGTTCTCGCGCGCGTAGCTGTAGAAGCCGTAGGTGTCCCTGCCCCTCGCGATACCCGCGAGGACCGTGCCGGTCGACGGATCGCCCGGGGCGAAGAAGCGGACGATCTTCACGCGGCGGCCGCAGAGGCGCCCCGAGCGAACGAGGTAGACGACGCCGGCGGACGTGACCGACGAGCTGTACTGGAAGCTCGAGAACCGGGTCGCGCGGCGTGGCAACGTCGTCTTCGTCCCCGCCGCGATGTCGTAGCGGATCACGGCACAGGTGCGCGGGCACCGGGTGTACGTCACCCAGTTGCCGTTCACGCGATCGGGCTGCAGGTACAGACGCCGCCACTTGCCCCTGTCGAGGACACGCTCCTCTCCGGTGACCATGTTGTGCAGGACGACGGCCGTGAACCGACGGTCGATGCGACCGAAGAGCAGCCAGTCGCCCGAGATGGTCGGGTGCCATTCGTACTTCCGAGTGTTGACGCCCGCAGGCGTGGCCGGACGGCTTCCATTCGAGAGGTCGTACAGAGCGATGTCTCCGCGACCGTTGTGGAAGCGCTGGTACGCGACCAGCGGGTAGTCGATGCCACCCATCCACCCCTGGGCGCCGACGTTCAGCTTGATCGCCGGGCCGGTGCCGACCCGTACCCACGCGTCGTAGGCCTTCGGGTGCCCGGGGCGGCTCTGTCCCCAGCCGATCACCTCGTCGGTCCCGTTCCAGTCCGCCGCGACGTTGTTCTGGTTGCGGGGGCCGACGATGACCGGCTGCTCCGCGAGCCGAGCCCAGGCGGCCGGGGCCGCGATGACTGCCGCCGCGAGTGCCGCGAGCAGTAGACGTGTGCGCATGGCTCCTCCTCTCGTTCTGCTGTGTCCCAGCGGCGCCGACGCTACGCGGCGCCGCTCAAAATCGGCTCAAGGCCTACTCGGCCAGGCGGGCACGAACGGCGAGCTCGGCGTGGGAGGGGCGGCAGCCGAGCTGCGCCGCCTCGCTCTGGTCGATCGTCCCGCCGAGTCGCGTCGCGCGCCACCGGTCGTCGACCACCCGAGCCCTGACGACCTTCAGGTCGATCTCGAGCGACGTCGTTCCGTGTGCGCCCGAGCACTCCATGTAGAAGTAGCCCGTGTACGAGCCGCGGTAGCGGGCGCCGTGCCGCGTGAGCTTTCCGTGGATTCGCTTCGTCTGGAGGTCGTTCCAGCGGACGTTGCAGGCACCCTCCTTGCACGACGGCGTGAACCTCCAGCCGAAGATCGGGACGTCGTAGTCGCTGTACCCGCTCTGGCTGGTGATCCGCGTTTTGACGTTGAAGACGCCCTCGAGCCTCGCGGCGCGGAGTGACGGAACATGCGTTTCGACGCTCACGGAGGTGCGCCCGGATGCGGTCTTGCCGGCCCGGGCCTCGATCGCATACGAGTACTCCTCGCCGGGCACCACGCCGTCGTCGGAATAGCCCGTCTCCGAGCCGGGGACGAATGCGAGCCAGGCCCCGTCGCGGTACAGGGCGTAGCGCTCGATCTCGGGTCCCCCGGCCGGCGCCGTCCAGCTCAGCCGGACGCTGAACGCGGCCGGTTCCGCGGCGAGATCCGTCGGGCTCTGCGCGGGCCCAGGTGCCTTCCCGCCCGTCGAGGCCGCGTCGCCTTCCGCGTCGTCCCCGCCCATGCAGGCCGCCGCGGCGAAGGTCAGCAGGATCGCGGTGGCCACGATTCCAACGGTTGTCCGGCTCTTCGGCACGCTTCCTCCCTCCTGAGGCTTCGCTCACGTGAGCATCGCATTCGTGCGAATCGTTGCCAACCTAGTCGGGCAGGTTCAAAATCGGCTCAATGAGCGCGCGTGGACCGTCGTTCGAGGTTGGGCTCACATCGGAGGCGGAGTCTCCCGACTGGCGGGGCGACACCTTCATGGACCTCCCCGACGTGCTGAGCATGGCGGAGCGCCCCGGCGAGGCGATGGAAGCCGCGAAGGAGGCGTTGAGCCTCTACGAGAGCAAGGGCAACCTCGTCTCCGCGGAGAAGGCGCGCGGAACGCTCGCGCCGGGCTGAGCGGCGTTGCGCGGATCAGGTGCCCGGGCCGCCGCGGTCGATGGCGGCCCGGGCGGCGGAATGCTCTAGCGCCGCGCGACGAGAGGTCGGGCGGGCACGCGATGGGGGCTCCACGAGCGCGTGACGTCGAAGCCGAAGACACGGGTGGTGTCGGCCTCTCCGACGGCGAGCGCGTGGGTGTAGCTCCAGACCGTCTCCCGGTCGGCGTCGGCGACGCGGACGATCTCGAGTGCCGTCACGACCCCTTCTCGATGCGGATCGCGGCGCTCGAGGTAGTCGAACGCGTAGTCGACCGCGCTGCCGAAGTCCTCCGTCTCGAAGCGGAGACCGAGGTCGAACCCGGGATCGTCCCCGATGACCTCGTGAACCTCGTAGCGCTGACCGGCCGCGCGGCGTGCA
>DATBJE010000233.1:0-10545 GCA_036556565.1 Gaiellaceae bacterium | reverse complement strand
TCCCGTTTGCCGCGTTCGTCGGCGGCCTGGCGCAGTTCGTCGCGGGCATGTGGGCCTACCGCGCGCGCGACACCCTCGCCACCGCGATGCACGGCACGTGGGGCGCCTTCTGGATGGGCTACGGCCTGCTCTGGGCGCTCTTTGCCACACGCATCCTCATCGAGCCCGTGGGGAAGTTCACCGGGCTCGGCTACTGGTTCGTGGCCCTCGCGGTGATCACGGGCTCCGGCGCCGTCGCGGCCCTGGCCCGCAGCGTCAGCCTCTTCGCCCTGCTGGCCGCGCTCACGGCCGGCTCGGCCCTCGCCGCCATCGGCTACATCTGGAACTCCGACCAGACGCTGAAGGTCGGCGCGTACCTCCTCGTCATCTCCGCCGTCATCGCCTGGTACGAAGCGACCGCGAAGCTGCTCGCGGACTCGTTCGGCCGGGTGATCCTCCCGCTGGGTACCTACTCCCCCGAGGAGAACGTCCCAGGGCGACCCAAGCCCGGAGTGATCGAGTGGGCTCCGGGCGAGCCGGGCGTGCGACACGGCCAGTAGACGGCCCTGAAGGCCGGCCGGGCCCGACCCCTCGCGGGCGCGGCCGGCCTCGCCGCCCGGGGCGGCGCACCGGGCACCGCGCGGCGGCCACAATGACCTCGCATGAGCGCGTGGGCCCCGTTTGCGGACGAGCAGTACTGCTACCTGACGACGACGGGTCGCGTGACCGGCAGGCCGCACCACATCGAGATCTGGTTCGGGCTCGACGGCGACACGCTCTACATGCTCTCCGGCGGGCGCGACCGCTCCGACTGGGTCAGGAACCTGCGCCACGACCCCCGGGTGACCGTCGAGCTCGGCGACGCCGGGTTCGCCGGCGAGGCCCGCGTGGTCGACGACGGGCCGGAGGACGAGCGGGCACGAGAGCTCGTGCACGACAAGTACGCACAGTCCTACGGAGGCGACCTCACCGGCTGGCGGCGGGACTCGCTGCCGGTGGCGGTCGACCTCCGCGAGCAGACGACGGAAGGGGACCCCTCATGAGGATCGGAGTGCTCGGCACCGGCATGGTCGGAAGCACCATCGGGACGAAGCTCGTCGGCCTCGGAAACGAGGCGATGATGGGCTCGCGGGAGGCGGGCGGCGAGAAGGCCCGGGCCTGGGCCGGGGAGGCCGGCGCGGGGGCGAGCGAGGGGAGCTTCGCCGACGCGGCCGCCTTCGGCGAGCTCGTCTTCAACTGCACGGCGGGGATCCACTCGCTCGCGGCGCTCGAGGCCGCGGGGCCGACGAACCTCGCCGGGAAGGTCCTCGTCGACGTTGCCAACCCGCTCGACTTCTCGCAGGGGTTCCCGCCCTCGCTCGCCGTCTCCAACACGGACTCGGTCGGCGAGCAGATCCAGCGTGCGCTCCCCGAGACGAGAGTCGTCAAGGCGCTCAACACGATGAACTGCACCGTGATGGTCGATCCGGGGGCCGTGCCCGGCGACCACGCCGCGTTTCTCTGCGGCGAGGACGCCGCCGCGAAGGCTCAGGTCGCGGCGCTGATCGGCACCTTCGGCTGGCCGCCGGAGCGGATCGTCGACCTCGGCGGCATCGCCTCGGCGCGGGGCATGGAGATGTACCTGCCGCTCTGGCTCGAGCTCATGGGCGCCCTGGGGACCGGAACCTTCAACATCGGCGTCATGGTCGGGTAGCGGCCCCCATTTCGATTCGAGCTCTCAGCCCGCGCGCTGGATCACGCTCCTCATCTCGTCCGCGCTGAATGCCCGCATCGTGGTCGTCCGGATGTTCCCCTGGGCGGCGATCCCGAGGAGCGCCGCCGTGGCCGTCTCGTCGTCGGAGCCCTCGACGACGGTGACGAGGTCGTAGGAGCCAACCGTCCAGTAGGCCTCCTTGAACGTGACGCCGCTCGCCCCCATGGCGGCCTGGGCGGCCTCGTACCGATCGACCGTGTCCTTGAAGTTGCGGACCCCCTGGTCGGTCCAGTTGATCAGGCTGACGTAGTTGGGCATGGCCCCTCCTCTCGACGTTGCCGCGATTCAACGCCCGCCGCCCGGCAGGGTCAAGCGCCAGGCGACTCGTCCAGGGCGAGGGCCTCGGCGACCACCACCTCGAAGAACTCGAGGCTCGTCATCTCGATGCCGACGCTCGCGGCGAGGTCGTCGCGGAGCACGGCCCCGCTCGTGCCCTCGTCCTTCATGGCCTCCTCGGTCGCCCAGAACGTCAGCCCCATGGCGCGCTCGCGCTCGCGGTCGGCGAGGACGATCCAGCCGCGGAAGCCGGTCGCGTCCTCGAGCCACGGGATGACCTCCTCGCGGAAGATCAAGATCGCCGCCCCGACCTGCTCGGGAGGGCCCTCGAACGTGGTCACGCGCGCGAACATGCCTACCTCCTGTTCTCGAGGACGAGCTCGAAGAGCTCGACAAGCCTCGACTCTCCGGCCATCCGCGCCTTGTCCGCCACGTCGGCCCCGCCCCCGATCACGGTCGTGACGCTCACGAACACGCCGGGAGCTTAGAACCCCTTTCGAAATGAAGCACTGAGTCTCATTCCGAAATGAGTTCGTACGGCCGGCGAGGGCGGATAGGCTCCGGCGCGTGGCCGCGCAGGAGGGCCCGAAGCGATCGCGCGAGGAGCTCAACCAGGAGTGGGGCGAGCTCGTCGAGGAGCACCGCCTGGCCATGCCCGGCGTGCAGGTGCTGTTCGCCTTTCTCCTGATCCTCCCGTTCCAGAGCCGGTTCGACGACCTCACGGCGGTCGAGGAGTACGTCTACCTCGCCGCGCTCCTCTGCGCCGCGTTCGCGATCATCCTCCTCATCACGCCGACCACGAGCCATCGGATCCGCTGGCGCCAGCAGGACAAGGAAGCGCTCATGCAGCTCGCCACCGCAACCGCGCTGGCCGCCACGGTGTTCATCGCCGCCGCGATGACCGCGTCGGTCTTCCTGATCGTCGACGTCGTGTTCGGCTCGCCCGCGACCACGATCGTGACGACCTGCGTCGCCTGTGCGTTCCTCCTCTTCTGGTACGCCGTCCCCGTGTGGCGACGGCTGCGCGATCCGAGCTAGAGCCGCCCGAGCTCGGCGTGGACGAGCTCGAGGGCGCGCCCCAGCCGCCGCCGGTTCTCCTGGTCGTTGAGCCAGCCGCTCGCGCCGGACGGATGCGGGAGCGGCACGGCGACGGCCTCGCCGAGCGGGAAACGCGAGCCGATCGACTCCGTCAGCCGGGTCGGGCCGAGCACTCGGCGCAGGGCGAGCCCTCCGACCGGGAGGACGAGCCGCGGCCGCAGCAGCCGGCGCTCCCAGTCGAGCCAGAACGCGCAGAGATCGAGCTCGGCCCGTGTCGCCGGCCGGTCGCCGCGGCCGGAGGGGTGCTTCCCCGGGTAGCAGCGGGTGAGCGCCGCGCAGTAGAACGTGGCGTAGAAGGCCTCCTCGTCGAGCTCGAGCCACCGCCGGAGCGTCTTCCCGGCCCGCCCGCGCCAGGGACGCCGCTCCTCCCCCTCCACCACGCCCGGCGCCTGCCCCACGATCAGCGCCTGCTGGCCCGACCTGCCCTCGAGGACGGGCAGGGACTCGAGCGGATACCCGGCCTCCGCGCACGCCCGGCACGCCCGGCAGTCGCGCTGGAGCGACGCGAGCGAGCGGTACGAGGAGCGCCGGGTCCCCACTGCGCGTAAGCGTAGGCGCCGGATCCTCGAACCGGAGAGGAAGCTACGATGGGCCTGCCGCGGAGAGGTGTCCGAGTTGGCCTAAGGAGCGCGACTGGAAATCGCGTACCCGGTGAAAGCTGGGTCGCGGGTTCGAATCCCGCCCTCTCCGCCTCGATCCCCTGCGACGCCGTCACGGGCAGCCGAGAGCAGCGGAGGAAATCCGATGAGCGAGACTCGACGGCGGAGGCGCGGCTACCACCACAGCATGCAAGTAAGGACGCGCGAAACGACAAAAACATGCGCGAGCCAGCGTTGGATTCCCGTCGTCCGGGCCTTGCGCATCCGCGGGACGAGCGGTAGAACGGTGAGGTGCGCGCCGCCCGGTACCTGGCCGTCTCGGCAGCCCTCGTGGGCGGCTTCGTCTGGACGGGAACGGCGGCGGCGCTGATCGTGCCGCAGCACTCGATCGCCCGGGTCGAGCTCACCATGACCCGGCCCGAGGTGAGGGCGAAGAAGGGCGAGCCCGACCGGGTCAAGCACGGGATGAACGACTTCGGCGCCTTCACGGAGTTCATCTACCGGAACGGCTACGGGAAGCTCCGGGTCACGTTCCAGGGCAACGCCGGCGCGACCGCGGTGTTCACGAATCGACGGAGCCAGCACACCGCCGAAGGGATCCACGTCGGCTCGACCGAGACGCAGCTCCGGGACGCCTATCCGAAGCTGCGCTGCCGCACCGAGCTCGCGAGCTTCCGCCACTGCTGGACGGGCCGTTTCAGGCCCGGGCGGCGCGTGACGGACTACCGGATCGACCTCGCCACGACGAGGGTGAAGACCATCCTCGTCGGCTTCGTCATCGACTGACGGGCCGGCTCTCGGGCCGATCCCCGCCCGCGATCAGCCCCCTTCGGAGGAGACGACGAACGCGGCCACGTCGCGGATCTGCTCCTGCGAGAGCTGCGAGCCGAACGGCGGCATGCCACCGCCCCCGTCCGTGATCTGCGCGATCGCGCCCTCGAGGTTGATCGTGGCGTCGTTGAGGTTGGGACCCACGGTTCCCGTCGCCCCGGCCTGGGAGAGCGTGTGGCAGCTGGCGCACCCCGCCGAGTCGAAGACCTGCTTGCCGGCGGCGAGGTCGCCCTCGGCGCTCGTGCCGCCACCCGCTCCGGCCGCCTCCTGCTGGGGGGACTCCGTCCCTTCCTGGCCGTGGGCCGACTCCCCGAACAGCAGCACCGATCCGAGCATGCCGACGACGAGGAGGGCCGACACGACGACGAACGCCGTCAGGTTCCGCCCGGGAAAGCCGGCGTCGCGCCGCGGGATCACGATCGAGACCACGAGGCTGAAGACGACGAGGACGAGCGCGGCGACCCCGATGATCACGTCGTTGCGGCTCACAGGGTCCGTACGATAACCCGTCCATGCGTCGTGCCGGCATCCTCGTCGCCGCCGCCGGAGCCCTGCTTCTCGCAGTCGTCCTCACGCTCGCAGGCGCCGGCGAGAACGCCGACGCCCTCCTCGACTGGCAGGCGCTGGTCCTCGGGATCGTCCAGGGCCTGACCGAGCTCCTCCCGATCTCCTCGTCGGGGCACCTGATCCTCGTCCCCTGGCTCTTCGACTGGACGTACCTGGAGACCCACGAGGAGTTCAACCAGACGTTCGACGTCGCGCTCCACCTGGGGACGCTCGTCGCCGTCGTCGCCTACTTCTGGGCGGACGTGATCAGGCTCGCCTCTGCGTGGCTGGGCAGCGTGCGCCGGCGGCGGATCGAGACGCCCGACGAGCGGATCGCCTGGTTCGTGGCGGTCGCGACCGTCCCCGCGGCCGTGATCGGCGCGCTCGGGGAGAACGTCATCGTCGAGCACCTCGGCGAGCCGTGGCAGATCGCGATCTTCCTCGCGCTCGGGGGCTTGCTCCTGTGGCTCGCCGACCGGACTCCGAAGCGGAGGGAGATGGACGAGCTCGGCCTGGGCACGGCGGTGGCGGTGGGCCTCGCCCAGAGCCTGGCGCTCATGCCCGGCGTCTCGCGCTCGGGCATCACGATCACCGCCGGCCGCTTCCTCGGGCTCGACCGCGACTCCGCGGCGCGGGTCTCGTTCCTCTTGCTCATCCCGATCACCTTCGGCGCCGTCCTCTTCAAGGGCGTCACCGACGTCGCCCTCGGCGACCTCCCGCCCGGGTGGGGCGGGCCCTTCCTCGTCGGCACGCTCGCCTCTGCCGGAGCGGGCCTCTGCGCCATCTGGGGGCTCCTCGGCTACGTCCGCCGGCACACCTACGGGGTGTTCGTCGTCTACCGGCTCGTGGTCGCCGGGCTCATCCTCCTCGCCGTCGCGAGCGGTCTTCGCGATTCGACGTTCTAGACTTTGCCTCTGGAAAGGAGGAGCACGACGGCGTCCCTGGCGAGATATCCGCCGCGAGCGGCCCGCGGTCGGCTGGCGCTCGCTCTCTGGTCGGTCCTGCTGGCGGCGGCCACGGTCGTCGTCGCCGCCTGGGTCGCGGGGAAGATCGCCGAGGGGCAGGAGCGGGACACCGCCGACACCCGGCTCACCGCGTACGTGCGCGTCGGCCGGGCTCAGTTCGCCGACGACCTGGCCGCGGCGGAGGCCTCGGCGAGGGAGATCGCCGCCCGCCCGGACGTTCAGCGCGCCCTCGCCGAGGGCGACACGCAGGCGGCGGCGAAGATCGTCGAGCGGAGCGGCCCGGTCGGGCTCGTCGCCGACGGCGAGCTCCTCGCGGGCCGGGAGGACTGGATGGCGAGCAGGGCAGCCTCGGTGGTCGACAGGGACGGCAGCCAGGTCGGCGAGGTGGTCGTCGGCGTGCCGCTGGACGACGAGCTCGCCGCGACGCTCCGTCAGGCGGCCGATCCGGTCGAGGGCGACATCGTCGCCATCGCCGACGACGGCACCGTCGTCGCCGCGGCGCCGGGGCTCCCCGAAGGCGACTCCGTCCCGCCCGCCGACTCGGGCGAGGTCGATCGGGGCGGTGACCCCTTCCGGTTCGTGTCGACGCCGCTCGTCGAGAACACCGGCGTCCGGCTGGTCGCGCTCGCCTCGGCGAAGCCGATCCGGGACGCCGCCGCCGACACGCGGCGGCGCGCCTTCCTGGCGGCGCTGGCGACCGTCGTGCTCGCGCTCATCGTGGTCGTCACCGTCTCGCGGCTCCTCCGGCTCCGCGACAATCGCGCGGCCGCCGCCGAGGAGGCCGAGAAGCGGCGTCGAGCGCGCGACACGCGACAGGGCGCGACCGACGAGGACCGCGTTCGCGAGGCCGTTGCGCTCGTCGGCGAGGCGCTCGCGGCGACCCACGACCCGGAGGCGCTCCTACCCGTCATCCTCCAGAGCGCGATCGAGGCCACCGGCGCCGCCGGCGCGCGCCTCGTGAGCGGCGGGACCGAGGTCGTGCGCGCCGGGCGGCCCGAGGAGGGCGGCGGCCCGCTGACCCTGCGGCTCGGGACCGACGAGGACGGCATCGGGCGGCTCCTGCTCTACCCGCCGCGCGACGGCTCCTTCGACGCCGAGTCGGAGCAGCTCGCCCACTGGCTCGCCGCCCAGGCCTCGATCGCGATCGAGAACGAGCGGCTGCACCGCACCGTCAAGCGCCAGGCGATCACCGACGAGCTCACCCAGCTCGCCAACCGGCGGCGGTTCACGGAGACGCTCGCCGTGGAGGTGCGCCGCGCGGAGCGCTTCGCCGAGCCGCTCGCGCTCGTCCTGGCCGACCTCGACGACTTCAAGCAGATCAACGACCGCTACGGCCACCAGGCGGGCGACGAGGTGCTGCGGCGCTTCGCCGACGTGCTCAGGGAGAACGTGCGCGACTTCGACCTGCCCGTGCGCTACGGCGGCGAGGAGTTCGCCGTCCTGATGCCGGAGACGGGCCTCGACGGGGGCGAGCAGCTCGCGCGGCGCCTCCAGACGGCGCTGCTCCGCCTGCGCCTGCCGGAGATCGGCGGCGACCGACCGCCGGTCACCGCGAGCTTCGGCGTGGCCGCGTTTCCGGCCGCCGCCAACGCCGAGGAGCTCCTCTCGGCGGCCGACGGAGCGCTCTACAGAGCCAAGGAAGCGGGAAAGAACCGTGTCACCCTTGCGGGGGATTCCATTCGCCGGAGAGGCTGATATAACCGGGCGCGATGCGCTGCGCGATCTGTGGCCGAGACTTCAATCCACGCGGTTTCCAGGTGGTCGTCCCGGGCCTCGGGCGCGGGTTCGACCGGATCGAGTGCGCCCTCGCCGCGAGCGAGTCCGGACTGGCTCCCGCCGCCGGCGCCGCGGCGCTCGACACGGCGCTCGCGGCCGCGCCGGTGACGGCGTGGGCACCCCCCCGGGCGCCCGCCGCGCTCGCCCCGGCCGCCGTCGCCACGAGCGCCGGGATCGTGCGGGCTCCGCTGCTCTCGAGCGGCAACCTCGTGCTCCTCGCCGCGCTGACGGCCGGCACCGTCTTCCTCTGGCTCCGGGTCTTCGCACCGGGCGACCTCTCCATCTCGCTCCCGGGCGGGAGCGCCGCGCCGTCCTTCGAGCGGGGCACGGTGCCCGCGGTGATCGCGTCCACGCCCGCCGGGCCGCTCACGCGCCCCGTGGCCGACGGCGCCGTCGTCGCCGACGGCCTGCCGGCGACGGCCACGCCGACCCCCGGGAAGACGAAGCGCGACCGCAAGGACGGCACGTCCGACGGCTCGGGCTTTGGCAAGCCGTCGGGCGGCGGCAAGCCGTCGAGCCGCCCCGCGTCGACGCCGCTGACGCCGCCGGTCCAGCCGACGCCGCCGCGGTCGGCCCCGACGCCCGCCCAGCCCTCCCCCCTGCCGAGCCCCGGAGACGCGCACCCGTCGCCCGGAGGCGGAGGCGGCGGAGGAGGCCACCAGGCGCCGAGCCTGCCCACGCAGCCCTCCCTGCCGACGCTCCCCGGCCGCGGCTAGGCCTCCCCCGGGCCCACCGCGACGGCCCGGCGCCCCGACCAGGCACCATGAGTGCCTCGTGCGCTGGCTCCTCGCCCTTCTCGTCGCCGTCGTCGGCGTCGCGCTCGGCGCCGTCGGCCTCCTGCTCCTCGGCGACGGCGGCCCCGACGAGCTTCTTCCCGATCTCGACCAGGCGGAGCCCTCGGCGATCGCGGTCGTCCGGGACGGGGACTCGTACCTCCTGACGTTCGCCTCGGCCGTCGACAACGTCGGCTCCGGCCCGCTGCTGATCGAAGGCGAGCGCCCGAGCACGTCGACGCCCACGATGGCGGTCTCCCAGCTCGTCCGCCGGACGGACGGGTCCATCCGCGCCCGGCCGGTCGGAGCGCACGTCCACTACGTGCGCGAGGAGACGCACCAGCACTGGCACCTGCTCGGCTTCGAGAGCTACGAGCTTCGCCGCGCGACCGACAACGAGCTCGTCCGGCCCGACCGGAAGACGGGCTTTTGCCTCGGCGACCGCTACCGCACGGACAGCCGCACGACGCTCCCGAACGAGCCTCCGCGGCCCGTGTGGACGGAGGAGTGCGGGCGCGACGAGCCCGGCCTCCTCTCCGTCGAGCAGGGCATCTCGCCCGGGTACGGCGACGACTACGTCCCGCAGCTCGAGGGCCAGTACGTCGACGTCACGTCCGTCCCGGCCGGCCGCTACCTCCTCGTCCACCGCGTGAACCCGGAGGGCGTCCTCGAGGAGGAGACGCTCTCGAACAACGCGGCCTCGGTCCTCGTCCGGATCCGGCGCGAGACCGGCGACATCCCCACGGTGAGCGTGCTCGCGCGCTGCCCGGCCTCGGACCGCTGCGCGGCCTGAGCAGCAGCCCGGAACCACGCGCGACCCCGCGGTGTAGAGAGTGGAAAGGCCCGGAGGAGGACGGAGATGCGACGGTTCGGACTGCTGCTCGTGACGATGCTCGCCGCGGCGGGCGCGCTCGTTCCAACGGCGCTCGCGAAGGAAGGGGGCGTCGAGCTCAGCTCGACCCCGGTCGGGATGCACCCAGGCGATCCGTGGACGCCGCAGGTCGAGCTCGTCGAGGGCTCGCCCGAGCTCCTCGCGGCCGCGAAGCCCGGCGTCACGATCCGAGACGTCGACGGCGGGGACGAGCTCACCTTCCGCGCGACGCGCACCTCGGACCCGCAGGTCTGGGACGTCCGCGTCGTCTTCCCCGAGGCAGGGTGGTACGTCGTCGAGTCCTTCGACGGGATCACGGGCCGGACGTATCCGCTGGGCGGCCAGTGGCTCGTCCAGGCGCCGACCGTCGGCGGCGGTGGAACCGACCCGGCGCGCACGGCGCCCGTCGGAGGGTCGCTCCCGGCCTGGCCGTTCGCGGCCGGCGGCGCGGTGCTCGTCGCCCTCGCGGCGGCCGTGGCCGCGGCGCTCGCCCACCGGCGACGGCGACCCGCGCTCTCGCCACGTTAGGGTCGCGTTAGGACCGGGCCGGCGGCGCGTGGGCGGCGCTGCCGCCGCCGATACGGTGAGACGAAAGGCCGTATCCGCCAGGCACCGCCATGCTCGATCCCCTCGTCGATCTCCTCAACTCGAAGACGCCCCTCTACCCGCCGTTCGGCCGCGTGGTCGTCATCGTCGGGCTGTTCGCGCTCGCGTGGCTCGTCGCGCGCTCGAGCACGTGGGTCGCGCGGCACGTGCTCGAGTGGCACGACCGCCGGCACAGCTCGACCGACCTCGAGGCGACCGGGAAGATGGCGAACCTCAAGCGGCGCGAGACGCTCGTCGCCATCATCCGCGCGGCGATCATCTACCTCGCGTTCGGGACGGCGATCGTGCTCTCGATCGCACAGCTGACGGGCGGGGTCGACCGCCTGACGGCCATCGCCGGAGCCTCGTTCGTCGTCCTCGTCGCCGGCTTCGCCGCGCAGAGGATCCTCATGGACATCCTCGCCGGCCTGATGATGTTCATGGAGCGCTGGTTCTCGGTCGGCGACACCGTCGTCGTCCAGGCGGGCCTCGA
>DATBJE010000232.1:0-28877 GCA_036556565.1 Gaiellaceae bacterium | reverse complement strand
ACTCCTCCTCGATCTTCTTCTTCAGCTCGACGAGGTCGAGGACGGTCATCTTGCCCAGCTCGTCGAACACCTTGTCGACTGCGCTCGCAGCCATCGCTACTCCTCCTCCTTGGGTTCTTCCGTTTCTTCGGGTTCTGTCTCCTCGGCCTGCTCGGCCTCGGCTGCCGGCTCCGTCTCGTCGGCCGCAGCCTGCTCGGCCTCGTCGGCCGCGGCAGGCTCGCCCTCCCCGAGCTGCTCGACGCGTGCGTCGAGCAGTCCGACGAGGTCCTGGAGCGGCGCGGCGAAGAGCCCGACGATCGCAGTCAGCGGGCCGACGATCGCGCCCAGCACCTGCCCCTGGAGCACGTCGGCCGGCGGGAGCGCCGCCAGCTCGACGACCTGGCTCGCGGCCATGGGCGTCCCCTGGAGGATGCCGCCCTTGAACTCGAGCACCTTCGTCCGCTTGGACGTCTCGTTCAGGGTCTTCGCGACGGCGACCATGTCGCCCTCGCCGACGAACGCGATGGCCGTGGGGCCGTCGAGCAGCTCGACGAGCGTCTCGACCCCCGCGGCCTCGGCCGCGCGCTTCGTGAGCGTGTTCTTGACGACGGAGAAGCGCGCGCCGTGCTCGAGGAGCTTCGTGCGCACCTCGTCGAGCTCGCTCACCGAGAGGCCGCGGTAGTCGGCCAGGATGAGCGTGTCCGAGGCGCGCAGGCGCTCCGCGAGCTCCGCGACGATCTGCTCCTTCTCGGTTTTCAGCATCGGATCACCTCCTTCGTAACGACTCGTGCCCGCCTTCCGGGCGGGCACGAGCAGAGGTGAATCTCCTCGAGCCGCCTCGGCAGGACTTACGCCCCGTAGGGCCGCCGGCTGTCTCTGGCGACGGGCTTTCGACGGAAATCTCTAGGCCGGGGCCGGCGCCTCCTCGAGCTCGGCGGCGACGTCCCGCGTCCGCGACGGGTCGACGCGGACGCCGGGCCCCATGGAGCTCGTCAGCGTGATCGTGTTGATGTAGCGCCCCTTGGCGGCGGCCGGCTTGGCCCGGACGATCTCCTCGACGACCGCTGCGTAGTTCTCGAGGAGCGTGCGCGCGTCGAAGCTCTTGCGCCCGATCGTGAGGTGGACGTTGGCGCCCCGGTCGGTGCGGTACTCGAGCTTGCCCGCCTTCGAGTCGCGGACGGCCTTGCCCACGTCGAACGTGACCGTCCCCGCCTTCGGGTTCGGCATCTTCCCGCGCGGGCCGAGGATCCGCCCGAGCTTCCCGACCGTGGCCATCATGTCGGGCGTGGCCACGGCGACGTCGAAGTCGTCGAAGCCCTCCTCGACCTTCGCCGCCAGATCGCCCGCCCCGACGACGTCGGCGCCCGCCTCCTCCGCCTCGCGCGCCTTCTCGCCCTCGGCGAACACCGCGATGCGGACGTCCTTGCCCGTCCCGTGCGGGAGCATGAGCGTGCCGCGGAGCTGCTGGTCGGCGTGACGGACGTTGAGGCCGAGGTTGAAGTGCACCTCGACGGTCTCGTCGAACTTGGCCGGCTCGAACTCCTTCAGGAGCCGGACGGCCTCGGCCGGCGGGTAGACCTGCTCGCGGTCGATCTTCCCGCGCGCGCTGACGTAGCGCTTCCCGTGCCTCGCCATCAGCCCGCCACCTCCACGCCCATCGAGCGGGCGGTTCCCTCGATGATCCGCATGGCCTGCTCGACGTCCCGGGCGTTCAGGTCCTCGAGCTTCGTCTCCGCGATCTGGCGCACCTGGGCGGCCGAGATCGTCCCGACCTTCTCGCGGTTCGGCTCGGCAGAGCCCTTGTCGAGCCGCAGCGCCTCCTTGATGAGGACGGCCGCGGGCGGGGTCTTCGTGATGAACGTGAACGAGCGGTCCTCGAAGACCGTGATCTCCACGGGGATGATGCGCCCGTTCTCCTGCTGCGTCTGGGCGTTGAACGCCTTGCAGAACTCCATGATGTTGACGCCGTGCTGGCCGAGCGCCGGGCCCACGGGCGGAGCGGGGTTCGCCTGCCCGCCGGGGATCTGCAGCTTGATGAGTGTCAGAACCTTCTTCGCCATTCCCTCTGCCTAGTCGATCTTCTTGACCTGGTCGAAGCTCACCTCGACGGGCGTCTGGCGCTCGAAGATGTTGACGAGCACCTTGAGCTTCTGCTGGTCGGAGTTGACGTCGATCACCTCGCCGTCGAAGTCCGAGAGCGAGCCCGACGTGATCTTCACCGTCTCCCCCAGCCCGAACTCGACGGCGGTGCGCGGCCTCTCGGCGGCGGCGGTGGCCGTGTGGAGGATCCGGTCGACCTCCGGCTGCGAGAGCGGCACGGGCTTCGTGCCCGAGCCGACGAACCCGGTGACGCCCGGCGTGTTCTTCACGACCGTCCAGGCCTCGTCGGACATGTCCATGTTGACGAGGACGTAGCCGGGCAGGACGCGCTTCTCGGTCTGCACCTTCTGGCCGTCCTTCGTCTCCACGACCTGCTCGGTCGGGACGACGACGCGCCGAAAGCGGGGCTGCTGCCCCATCGAGACGATGCGGTGCTCGAGGTTCGTCTTGACCTTGTTCTCGTGGCCCGAGTAGGTGTTGATCACGTACCAGCGGAACATGGGTCGACCTAAAGGTTGAGGAGGACGTCGCGGACGAAGCGCTGCGAGACCCAGTCGGCTGCGAAGAGGTACACGCCGACGATGGCGACCGCGATGATGACCACGACCGTCGCCGACATCAGCTGCTGCCGGCCGGGCCAGTCGACCTTGCGGAGCTCGGCCCACGACTCGCCGACGAACGTCCTGAAGCCGCCGCGCCGCTCCTTCTTCTGGCCGGTCTGGCTCTTGGTCTGGCCGGTCGGCTTGACCTGGCGCGCGCGCGAGCGCGAGCGCTCGGGCTGCGCCGGCGCCTGGAAGTCACTGCGCTTCCGGCGGGTGCGGGACGGCCGCGCCATCGCTCAGCGGGTCTCCCGGTGCAGGGTGTGTGACCCGCACCAGCGGCAGTACTTTCTCGCCTCGAAGCGGTCGGGCGTGTTCCGCTTCGACTTCTGGGTCTGGTAGTTGCGCCGCTTGCACTCGGTGCAGGCGAGCGTGATCGCGACTCGTACTCCGGTTGCCATCGTCTTCGCTTCGTCTCAGAGGGATTCCAGGTAGCGGCGGTAGGACTCGAACCTACGACACACGGATTATGATTCCGCTGCTCTAACCAGCTGAGCTACGCCGCCCTGCGCGGCGGAGTGTAGCAAGAGCCCGCATCGCTCCTCGGCTCGCCGACTGAGCTCGAATCACCCCGTGACGAGCTCGACCCCCTCGCCGGGAAGCTCGGCGATGCCGCCGTCGGCGACGTGGACGACGTCGTCGAGGCCGGCGCGGCGGAGGAGCGAGACGGCGATGGAGCTCCGGTTGCCGGCCGAGCAGGCGACCGCGAGGAGCCGGCCGCCGTTGCGCACGCCTGCGGGCACGCCGTCGCGCAGCTCGTAGTACGGCAGGTGGACGGAGCCCTCGACATGGCCCTCCTCCCACTCGTCCTCGTCGCGGACGTCGAGCAGGCGGACCTCGTCGCGCCTGAGCCGCTCGGCGAGCTCCGGGATCCCGATGGCCGGGGTCGACTCGACCGGCTCGCCGGCGTCGCGCCAGGCGTCGACGCCGCCCGCGAGCACGCCCGCGATGCGGCGGAACCCGACCGCCTCGAGGAGCCTGCCCATGCGCCGCCCCTCCTCGTCCGTCGCGGCCGCGACGACGACCTCGCTCTCCGGGTCGACGACCCAGGCCGAGCGCGTGCCGACGGCCGCGCGCACCATGGTCACGTTGATCGAGCCCGGGACGTGGAGGGCGTCGTACTCGCGCGTGTCGCGGCCGTCGAGGAGCGTGGCGCCGGCGGCGAGCCGCGCCTTCACCGCCCCGGGCGCGAGAAGGTCGAGCGCCGCGGCCTCGGTCAGGAGCGGGCCAGTGTTGAGCGCGACGATGCGCTGGAAGTTCGGCGGCTGCGGCGCGAGCGACCCCGTCAGCGCGCGCACGAAGGCCGCCTCGTCCTCGCTCGCGAGCAGCCGGTTGAAGCGGCGCTCGAAGCCGATGGTGGTCCCGGGCTTCTCGCTCATCCCCGCGCCGCCGCAGAGCGAGCCGCCGATGTGGCCGGGCCAGACCTCGGCGAAGTCGCCCAGGGCGAGCAGGCGCTGCAGCGAGCCGTAGAGGCCGTGCGCGCCCTCCTCGGCCTCGACCGCGAGGTCGGGGCGGGCGACGTCGCCGACGAACAGCGAGTCTCCGGTGATGGCAAGCCAGGGCTCGGGCCCGCGGCTCTCGTCCGCGACGAGGTAGGCCATGTGCTCGGGCCGGTGCCCGGGCGTCGCCAGGGCCGTGATGGTCACCTCGCCGACCGAGACGGTGTCGCCGTCGGCGAGCGGCGCGCTCTCGAACGCGACGCCGGCGGTCGCGGAGACGTGGATCTCGGCGCCGGTCGCCCGGGCCAGGCGCCCCTTCCCGGAGACGTGGTCGGCGTGGTTGTGCGTCTCGAGGATGTGGCGGATGGCGAAGCCGTGCTCCTCCGCGAGCTGGAGGTACTCCTCGATGTCCCACTTCGGGTCGATGACGGCGGCCTCGCCCCCGTCGGCGACGACGTACGACGCGCAGCCGAGATCGTCGTGCAGCACCTGCCGGAAGAACATCGTCCCGATGATACGTCCCGGCCTCGCGGCGCCGGGACCCCGGTCGCTAGTTCCGGTTCCCCATGAAGACGAGGACGAAGTAGAGGAGCTGGGTGAGCGCCGCGAGCGCGCCCGCGATGTAGGTCCAGGCGGCCGCGTTCAGCACCTTCTTGACGCCGGCGGACTCCGGGGCGGCCGCGAGCCCGAGGTTCGAGAGCTGCACGCCCGCGCGCCGCGAGGCGTCGAACTCGACCGGCAGGGTCACGAACTGGAAGAGCACCGCGACCGCGTAGAGCACGACGGCCACGAGGACGAGCCCGGCCGCGTTGAAGAGCACGCCGGCGATCAGCAGGTACATCCAGATGCTCGACGAGAACGCCACGGCGGGGAAGAGCGCCGAGCGGAACCGGAAGAAGGAGTAGGCCTCCTTGTGCTGGATCGCGTGGCCGACCTCGTGCGCCGCGACCGCCGTGGCGCTGACCGAAACCTCGTCGTGCACGGGCTGCGAGAGGTGGACGGAGCGCTTGCGCGGGTCGTAGTGATCCGAGAGCGGCCCGCCGGGCGCGAGCGACACCGGGACATCGTGGAGGCCGTTGGCGTCGAGGACGGCCCTGGCGACCTGGGCGCCCGTCATCCCGTTGGCCACGGGCACCTGCGCCTGCTCGGCGAACGTCTTCTTCAGCCGGTGCTGGACCCAGAGCCCCAGCAGCAGGGGTGGAACGAGGAAGAGGAAGTAGATGCCCCAGCCCATGGGTCGTGATCGTAGCGGAAGGGGTGACGGCCGAAAGCTCGCGGGCCGGCGCGCTACCTCGAGCGCACCCGCCTGTAGGCGACGAGCGTGCCGATCACGGTGAGCACGAGCAGCGCCGCCTTCTTGCCGACGAGCTTCGACTCGCCGCTCGCGCGCTCGCGCATGTGGACGGGCACCTCGTCCACGCGGAGGCCCGCGTCGCGAAGGCGGAGGAGCGCCTCCACCTCGGGGGCGCCGGTGCCGTACGGCTCCGACAGGATCGGCATCGCCTTGTCGTTCACCGCGTACATCCCGCTCGTGGCGTCCGAGAAGGGCCGGCCGAGGGCGACGCGCATCCCCCGGCGCAGGAGCGACGTCCCGACGACCCGCGCCGGGCTCGGCCGGTAGCGGTCGGGCTCGTAGCCGTCGCCGGAGACGAAGCGCGAGCCCACAGCGACGTCACAGGCGTCGGCGCGGACGCGCTCGAGGAGCCGCGCGAGCTCGGCGACCGGGTGCTGGCCGTCCGCGTCGACGCGGCCGCAGTATGCGTACCCGTGCTCCGCCGCGTACGCGTAGCCGGCGGCGATGCCATAGGGGAGACCCTTGTTGGCACCGAAGCTGAGGACGTCGGCGCCGTGGTCGCGGGCGACCTTCGCGGTCGCGTCGGTGGAGCCGTCGTCGACCACGAGGACGTCGGCCTCGGCCAGCTCGGAGGCGAGCTCGTCGAGCACCGCAGGGAGGTTTTTCTCCTCGTTCCAGGCTGGAACGAACACGAGCGTGTCGGACTCTCCGGTCACCGGGGCGAGCGTACCGAGCGTCCGTCACGCGTGCCAGAATCAACCGAAACAGCCCAGGAAAGGAGCCTCCGTATGGGCGATCCACGCACGCAGGCGACGCAGATGCAGCGCGACGCGTCGTCGACCCGGCCGACGGGGACGCAGAGCGGTTGGGTCTATTTCGCCGCCATCGTCCTCTTCATCATCGGGTGCCTCAACATCCTCTGGGGCCTCGGCGCCATCTTCCAGGACGAAGTGCTGTCGCGATCGTCGAGCGGCGACCTCATCGTCTGGGACACCACGGCCTGGGGATGGTTCCACCTCCTCATAGGCGTCATCATCCTCTGCACGGGCCTGGGACTCTTCGGGAACGCGGGCTGGGCGCGCTGGACGGCCGTCTTCTTCCTCGGCCTCAACGCGATCGCCCAGATCGGCTGGATGACCTGGTACCCGCTCTGGTCGATCCTCATCATCACGCTCGACATCGTCGTCATCTACTACCTGACCGCACGCTGGAACTCGGAAGAGGCGTACTAGCCACCTGAAGGCAGGCTGCCGCGGCCCCGGGTCGAATAGTGGGGCCGTGGCAGCCCCAGCCCCCCAGACTCGAACCGAGCGTCAGCTCGGGCGCCTGGCGAGCAGCACGCTGACTGCACGCCGGGCCGGGCAGTACATCGCCATCGCGACGCTCGCCGTCACGGTCGTGTCCGCGCTCGTCATGTGGCTCCTCGATCCCGAGTCCGAGTTCTCGACGTTCGGAACGTCTCTCTGGTGGGCGGTGCAGACCGTGACGACCGTCGGCTACGGCGACGTCGTCCCGACGAGCGACCTGGGCCGCGTGGTCGGCATCGTCGTGATGCTTCTGGGGATCGGCTTCGTGACGGTGGTGACCGCCTCGATCACGGCGATCTTCGTCGAGAACGCGCGGCAGCGGTTCGGGAGCGAGTCCGACCGAGCCCAGGTCGCGACACTGGACCGGATCGACGAGCGCCTCGACCGCATCGAGGCCATCCTCGGCGACAAGAGCTAGGCGCGTCAGCTAGGCGCGCGCCGGGCGAACGGGGTGGCTCGCGCGGAAGAGCTCATCGGGGTCGTGGACCGCCTTCACCGCCTGGAGGGCCCGGTACGTCTCCCGCGGGAAGAGCCCGTGGCCGTCGCGGGGGCCGTCCGCGAAGTTGAAGTACCCGCGGTCGTCCTCCCAGGGGGCGAGCGTCTGCTTGACGGCCGCGACGTGCTTCCTGACCGCCGCCGCTGCCGCCGCGTCGGGAGCCATCCCGACCGCGAAGAGCGCGAACTCCGCGTCCAGCGTCCCGACGGCGCCGTGGCCCGCCCAGGCCTCCACGAACGCGCCTCCGAGCTGTCGGAGCTCCACGGAGAGGAGGGGCGAGCCGGATCCCGGCCCGGCGATCTCGACGAGCGCGTCGATGCCCTCGCGGGACAGCCCGGCGAGCGTCATCCCGTCGCCCGCGCCCGGGACCGGCTGCGGCGGGTCCATGTGCAGGTGCCGGAGCTCGGATGCGGGGATCGTCGCGAAGGTGTCCATCTCGGGGCCGAGGCCGCGGAGAGGCCGCACGAGCTCGGCGCCGGCCTCCTCGCTCCCGACGAAGGCCGCCTCGACGACGACGAACGAGCGGCCCCGCAGGTGCTCGGGGAGCTCGGGGATCGGCGGGAACTGCATCAGCCGCGCCGCCGAGGTGATCTCGGGGGGCGTGTCCTTCGTCCAGACCCGCCACTCGTCGAGAACCTCGGCCGCGCGCTCGAAGGGGAAGTAGAGCGCGCCGGCGTACACCTCGGCGACGGGGTAGAGGGCGAACTCGATCGCCGTGACGATGCCGAAGCTGCCGCCGCCGCCGCGAACCGCCCAGAAGAGGTCCGACTCGTGGTCGGAGTCCGCGCGCACGAGGCGTCCGTCGGCCGTCACGAGCTCGACGGCGAGCACGCTGTTCGCCGCGAGGCCGTACCGGCGGCCGAGCCAGCCGATGCCGCCTCCGAGCGTGTAGCCGACGACGCCGACGTCGCCCGCGGAGCCCGCCAGCCCGGCGAGCCCGTGCTCGGCGGCCGCGAGCGAGACCTCCGCCCAGAGGACGCCCGCCTCGACGCGCGCGCGCCGCCGCACGGGATCGATCTCGATCGCGCGCATGCGCGTGGTCCTCACGAGGATCGTGTCCTCCAGCGAGTCGAGGGTGGTTGCGAAGTGGCCGGTTCCCTGCGTGGTCAGCCGCAGGCCGGCGTCGCGGGCGTGGTCGACGATGCGGACCACGTCCTCGGAGGACTCGGGGAAGACGACGGCTGCAGGGTGCTGGTCGGCTGCGAGGTTCCAGGCCTGCCGAGCGGCGTCCCATTCCTCGCCGCCGGGCAGGACGACCTCGCCGTCGATGAGCGCGCCGAGCTGCTCGAGCGCTGCGGAATCTCGTTCGGATGCGATGGCGGTGGTCATGGCTTCCTCCGTGGGATCGGAGCGTGCAGACGAATGCCCGCACTCTCGCGACGCCGCCGCGGAGTCGAAAGCCGGGTACCCGGCATCCGAGGGTGTGGCTAGCCGAACCCCCGGTCGTCGCGGGGGGTCCGGCCCCGCGCGAGCTCCTCGCGCCGGGTCGGGTCGGCGACGATCCGGATGTCGACGCCCGGCAGGGCCCTGACGAGGCGCATGACGAGGGAGCTCTTCAGCACCTCCTCGCGGCGGCGGCTGTCCGGCGTCCCGAGGAAGACGTAGGTCGTCCCCCGGTCGGCGGCGACCGCGCGGACGGCCTCGACGAAGTCGTCCGATTCCTCCTCGAGGAAGTGCGCGCCGAGGACGATGCCGAGCCGCCGCAGCTCGGCCAGCTGGGCGCGCTGCTCCTCGGTCAGCTTCGCGTCGGGCCGCCGCACCCAGAGCACGTCCATGTCGGCCGAGAGACGCTGGGCCGACCGCCACGCCCGGCGCATGAGCCGCTGCGAGCGCGCCTGCGGCGTGATGAGGGCCAGGATGCGCTCGGCGACCGGCTTCTCGCCCAGCGGGTCGAGGATCCGGGGCCGCCTCCTCGCCTCGACGTCCTCGGCGACCTCGCGCAGCGCGAGCTCGCGGAGCGAGGCGAGGTTCTCGTGGCGGAAGAAGCTCCCGAGCGCGGCCTCGGCGCGCTCGCGCCGGTAGACCTTGCCGGCCTGCAGGCGATCGCGCAGCTCCTCCGGGGTGAGGTCGACGAGGACGACCTGGTCGGCCTCGTCGAGGATCCTGTCGGGGAAGGTCTCGCGCACGCGGACGCCGGTGAGCTCGAAGACCGCGTCGTTGAGGCTCTCCAGGTGCTGGACGTTCACGGTGGAGGTCACGTCGACGCCCGCGTCGAGGATCTCGTCGATGTCCTCGTAGCGCTTGACGTTGCGCGACCCACGCGCGTTCGTGTGGGCGAGCTCGTCGACGAGGGCGAGCTCGGGCGCCCGGCGCAGGACGGCGTCGAGGTCCATCTCCTCCACCGCGAGCGGGCCGTGCTCGACGCGCCGTCTCGGGACCGTCTCCAGGCCCTCGGCGAGGGCCAGGGTCTCGGCGCGGTCGTGGGGCTCGAGGTAGCCGATGACGACGTCGACGCCCCGCTCCTTCGCCTCCCGGCCCTCGAGGAGCATCCGGTAGGACTTCCCCACGCCGGCCGCCATGCCGAGGAGGATGCGGTAGCGCCCTCTCACGGCCCGCAATCCTAGGCGCGGAGGAAGATCAGGCGCCGAAAAGATTGTGGACGATCAGGTCGATGAGCTTGATGCCCACGAACGGCAGGATGACGCCGCCGAGCCCGTAGACGAGGAGATTGCGGCGGAGGAGCGCGGTCGCGCCGATCGGCCGGTAGCGGACGCCGCGGAGCGCGAGCGGCACCAGCAGCGGGATCACGAGCGCGTTGAAGATGATCGCGGAGACGATCGCGCTCTGCGGCGAGCCGAGGTTCATGACGTTGAGGGTGTCCAGCGGCCCCGGTCCGCTCCCGGTCGCGTAGGCGCCCGCGAACATCGCCGGCAGGATCGCGAAGTACTTGGCGACGTCGTTGGCGATGGAGAAGGTCGTCAGCGATCCGCGCGTGATGAGGAGCTGCTTGCCGACCTCGACGATCTCGATGAGCTTCGTCGGGTTCGAGTCGAGGTCGACCATGTTCCCGGCCTCCTTCGCGGCGGAGGTGCCCGTGTTCATCGCCACGCCGACGTCCGACTGGGCGAGCGCGGGCGCGTCGTTCGTGCCGTCCCCGGTCATCGCGACGAGCCGACCCTTCGCCTGCTCCTCGCGGATGAGCTCCATCTTGGCCTCCGGCGTCGCCTCGGCCAGGAAGTCGTCCACGCCCGATTCCGCCGCGATGACGGCGGCCGTCACGGGGTTGTCGCCCGTGATCATGATCGTCCGGATGCCCATGCGGCGCAGCTCGTCGAAGCGCTCGCGCATGCCGCCCTTGACGATGTCCTTGAGGTGGATCACGCCGAGCGCCCAGTTGTCGCGGGCGACGACGAGGGGCGTTCCGCCCGCCTCGGCCACGCGCTGCACGGCGGCGTCCAGCTCCGCCGGCGCACGTCCGCCGTTCGCCTCGAGGAACCGCCTGACGGCGTCGGCCGCGCCCTTCCGGATCTGGTGCCCGTCCATGTCGACGCCGCTCATGCGCGTCGTGGCGGTGAAGGGGACGAACGTCGCCTCGATCTCCGACAGCTGCCGCTCGCGCAGGCCGTAACGCTCCTTCGCGAGGACGACGATCGACCGCCCCTCGGGCGTCTCGTCGGCGAGCGAGGCGAGCTGGGCGACTTCGGCGAGCTCGCGCTCCTCGATCCCGTCGACCGGGATGAGCTCGGCTGCCTGACGGTTGCCGAGCGTGATCGTGCCGGTCTTGTCGAGAAGGAGCACGTCCACGTCGCCGGAGGCCTCGACCGCGCGGCCTGACAAGGCGAGGACGTTCCGCTGGACGAGCCGGTCCATGCCGGCGATCCCGATCGCCGAGAGCAGCGCGCCGATCGTCGTCGGGATGAGGGCGACGAGCAGCGCGACGAGGACGGTCGTGGACGCGGGCGTGTCCGCGAAGACGGCGAACGGCTTCAGGGTCACGACGGCGGCGAGGAAGGTGATCGTGAGGCCGGCGAGGAGGATGTTGAGCGCGATCTCGTTCGGGGTCTTCCGCCGCTCGGTTCCCTCGACGAGAGCGATCATCCGGTCGAGGAAGGAGCGGCCCGGCTCCTGCGTCACCTCGACGACCAGCCGGTCGGAGAGGAGTCTCGTCCCACCCGTGACCGCCGAGCGGTCGCCGCCCGCCTCCCTGATCACCGGCGCCGACTCACCGGTGATGGCGGACTCGTCGACGGAGCCCACGCCTTCGATCACGTCCCCGTCGGCCGGGATGATCTCGCCGGCGGCGACGATGACGACGTCGCCGCGCACGAGGTCGGGCGCCGGGACCTCCTCGACGCCGCCGCCCGCGACGCGCCGGTGGGCGACCGTCGTCGTCCGCGTCGCGCGGAGCGCGCTCGCCTGCGCCTTGCCCCGGCCCTCGGCGATCGCCTCGGCGAGGTTCGCGAAGAGCACGGTCAACCAGAGCCAGACCGAGATCGTCGCGGTGAACCAGAGGTCCTGGCCGTCTCCGCCAACGAGGTCGCGAAGGAAGATGATCGTCGTGACGACGCTCCCGACCTCGACGATGAAGATCACCGGGTTGCGCGCGAGCGTGCGCGGATCGAGCTTCACGAACGAGTCCCCGATCGCGTGCAGGACGATCTCGCGGGAGAAGACGGCGGTGCCGCCGGGCCGGGTCATCGCGGGCTCGTCCCGTCGAGCGAGAGGTTGAGCTCGAGGACGTTGACGCCGGGCTCGCCGAGGAACCCGAGCGACCGCCCGTCGGTCGCGTCGCCGATCAGCGTCATGACCCGCTCGAGCGGGAGGCCGCGCACCTCGGCGACCCGCGCCGCCTGGAGCCTCGCGTAGGCGGGCGAGATGTCCGGATCGATCCCGGAGCCCGACGTCGTCACCGCGTCGACGGGGATGTCGCCGATCCGGAGCCCCGGGTCGTAGGGCCGCTCGAGCGCGAGGATCGCCCGCGCCCGCTTGCGCACGTCCCTGGCGAGGTTCGGGTTCGTCGGCCCGAGGTTCGCGAAGCTCGTCCCGGCCGCGTCGAAGTCGACGGCGGACGGCCGCGGGTGGAAGTACTCCGGCCCGGAGAACGCCTGCGCGGCGAGCGAGGAGCCCACCGGGACGCCGCCGACCGTCACGATGCTCCCGTTCGCCTTCCCGGGGAACGTGGCCTGGGCGAAGCCCGTCATGACCGCCGGGTAGACGAAGCCGAAGACGGCGGTGAGGACGACGACCGCGGCGAGGGAGCCCAGGAGCGTGCGCATCAGAGCAGCGCCTCCACGATCGGGCCGAGGGTGAGCGCGGGGAAGATCATCAGGCCGGCCGTGAGGACCACGACGCCGACGAGCAGGATCGAGAACGTCGCGCCGTCGGTGCGGAACGTCCCCGCCGAGGCCGGAACCGGCCGCTTCAGAGCGAGCGAGCCGGCGACCGCGAGGGCCGCGACCATCGGCACGAGCCGCCCGAGCCAGAGCGCGACCGTGCCCAGGAGCGCCGAGAAGTCGGTCGCCCCGTAGCCGGCGAAGGCGCTGCCGTTGTTGTTCGCCTGCGAGTCGTAGGCGTAGAGCGCCTCGCTGAACCCGTGCGGCTTGTTGTTGAAGATGGACTCGAGGCCCGAGGCCGTCACCACCGAGATCGCGGTGAGGACGAGCACCATCGTCGGGACGAAGAGCGCGCCGACGGCCGCGAGCTTGATCTCGCGCGCCTCGATCTTCTTCCCCAGGTACTCGGGCGTCCGCCCCACCATGAGGCCCGCGATGAACACGGCGATGAAGACGTAGAAGAACATCCCGTAGAGGCCCGACCCGACACCGCCGAAGATCACCTCGCCGGTGAAGATGTTCACGATGGGGACGGCCCCACCCGAGGCGGTGAACGCGTCGTGGCCGCCGTTCACGGAGCCGTTCGAGGCGTCCGACGTCGCCGTCGCCCAGAGGGCGGTGTTGGCGATCCCGAACCTGACCTCCTTATCGGCCATGTTGCCGCCGCTCGAGCCTGTGCTCTGGGTCAGGTCGACCCCCGACGCGCGGAGGACCTGGGAGCCGTGCTGCTCGCTCGGATAGGCGATGGCGACCCCGACGGCGAGCATGGCGAACATCGCGGCGAAGATCGGCCAGGCCTGCCGCCGCATCCCGACCATGCGGCCGAACATGAAGACCTGCGCCGCCGGGATGAGGAGGATGGACAGCATCTCGAGGAAGTTCGTGAGGCCGTTCGGGTTCTCGAACGGGACGGCGGAGTTCGAGTTGTAGAAGCCGCCGCCGTTCGTCCCGAGCTGCTTGATCGCGACCTGCGAGGCGACCGGCCCGCGCGCGATCGTCTGGTGCCCGCCCTCGAGCGTCGTCACGGTCTCCGGGCCGGAGAAGGTCTGCACGACGCCCTGCGAGACGAGGACGACGGCGAGCACGACCGCCAGCGGCAAGAGGATGTAGACGAGCGAGCGGTAGAGGTCGACCCAGAAGTTTCCGAGCTCGCTCGTCGAGCGCCGTGCGAGCCCGCGCACGAAGGCGGCGAGCACGGCCATCCCGATCGCGGCCGACACGAAGTTCTGGACGGCGAGCCCGGCCATCTGGCTCAGGTACGACATCGTCGTCTCGCCGCCGTAGTACTGCCAGTTCGTGTTCGAGACGAAGCTCGCGGTGGTGTTCATGGCGATGTGCGCCGCCACGCCCGGCAGGTCGGCCGGGTTGAGCGGCAGGCCGCCCTGGAGCCGCAGCAGGAGGTAGAGGAGGACCGCGAACGCGGCCATGAAGACAAGTGCCGTCTTCGCGTAGGCCTTCCAGTCCTGGCCGCGGGCGGGCGTCGTGCCGACGATGCGGTAGAAGCCCCGCTCCGGGAGGCCGACCCACCGCGGGACGCGGAAGCCGTCCGAGTAGACCCAGGCCATGTAGCGGCCGAGCGGGTATGCGAGGACGACGAGAACGACCGCGTAGAAGACGATCTGCCCGATTCCGGAGCCGCTCACTAGAGACGCTCACCCCGGAACAGCGCGTAGACCAGGTACACGAAGATCGCGATCGAGAGCAGCAGGAGAAGGAGGTTCTCCGCGCCCATCAGACGCGGTCGAGCAGGTAGACGAGCGCGAATGCGAACGCGAAGCAGGCGACGGAGATCGCGATGCCGAGCAGCTCGACCACGTCAGTCTTCGGAGCCGAGATCGAGGAGAGCCGGGGCCCAGACGTCGGCGGCCCCACGGGCGCGCTCGCGTCGCGGCCCTTGCTCGAGGAGGCGGCGGACGCGCTCCACGCCGCGCGGCTCGACCGGGACGTCGACCGCCTCGAGGCGGAGGGCGATCAGCTCGAAGAGTGCCGCGCGCCGCGAGATCTCACGGAAGTCGACGACGCCCGAGCGCCGGAGGAGGTCGGCCTCGCTGCCGGCGTGCCGGCGCACCTCGGATGCGAGCCGCCGGCGCGAACGAGACTCGGAGAAGATGGCCATGCGACCACCGTAGGAACGCGCGCGTCAGCGAAGGCTCAGGGTTCCCGACCAGCGCCTCAGGAAAACCTCAAGGGGCGAGCTGCGCCGCGGGGGCCACGAAGCGATAGCCCGCCCCCGGCTCGGTGAGGATGTACCGCGGGCGGGTCGGGTCGGGCTCGATCTTGCGCCGCAGCTGCGACACGTACACGTGGAGGTAGTGCGACTCGACCTGGTAGGCGGGGCCCCAGACCTCCTTGAGGATCATGCGGTGCGTCAGGAGCTTCCCCTCGTTCTCGGCGAGGAAGCGGAGCAGGTCGAACTCGTGCGGCGTCAGCCTGATCGGCTCGCCGGCCCGGGAGACCGCGTGCTTCTCCAGGTCGATCGAGAGCTCGCCGGCGGTGATGACGGGGTCGCGGGACGGTCGGGCCCGCCGGAGCGCAGCACGCAGGCGCGCGAGCAGCTCGTCGACGCCGAACGGCTTGGTGACGTAGTCGTCGGCACCGGCGTCCAGCGCCGCGACCTTCTGCCGTTCCTCGCCGACCGCGGAGAGGATGAGGATCGGAACTGCCGTCCAGCCCCGGAGCTCCCGGCAGACCTCGACGCCGCTGCGATCCGGCAGGACCAGGTCGAGGATCACGGCCTCGGGCGGCCGCACGGCGGCCGTCGTCAGCGCGTCCTCGGCGCTCGTGGCCGTGTCGACCTCGTACCCGGCGCCCTTGAGGGTCGTCTGGAGGGCCCGGAGGATCTGGGGCTCGTCGTCCACGACGAGGACCCGGGCTCCCGTCACGCCTCGGCCCCGACCGGCGCCTCCACGAGGGGGAGCGCGAGCGCGAAGGTCGCGCCCTGGCCGGGGTGCGACTCGGCCCAGACCCGGCCGCCGTTGGCCTCCGCGAAGCCCCGTGCGATCGCCAGCCCGAGGCCGGTGCCGCGGAGCCCCTTCGGGGCGGCGGCCTGGTGGAACGGCTCGAACACGCGCTCGAGCTCGCTCTGCGGGAGCCCCGGGCCGCGGTCGACGATGCGGACGACGACCTCCCTGCGGGTCGTGGTGACGCGGACGTGCACCGCCTCGTCCGGCGGCGAGAACTTGAGCGAGTTCTCGAGGAGGTTCACGAGCGCGCGCTCGACCTGAACGGCGTCCACCTCGAGCACGGGCACGTCCTTCGGCAGGACGAGCTCGACGCGGCTCGCGCTCGGGCCCAGCTGGTCGAGCGCGCGCGCGAGGAGGTCGTCCACGGCCCAGAGCTCCCGGTTGGGATGAGCGGCCCCCGCCTGGAGCCGCGAGAGATCGAGGAGGTTCGCCACGACCCGCTCGAGCCGGTCGGCCTCGATGCGCACGGTCTCGAGCAGCGCCTCCCGATCGGCCTCGTCGAGCGAGAGGGCCGGGCTCTCGAGGCTCTCGGCGGCGACACGGATGGCCGTCAGCGGCGAGCGAAGATCGTGGCTGACCGCTTGCAGGACCGCCGTCTTGATCGAGTCGCTCCGCCGGAGGGCCTCCGCCTCGATCGCGTCGCGACCGAGCCGCTCGCGGTCGGTGGCGACCGCGATCAGGGAGGCGAGCGCGGGCAGGAAGCGACGGCGAATCCCGAGGTTCGGCTCGGGGCCCTCGCGAACGTAGAGGATCCCGACGAAGCGCTCGCCCGCAACCAGCTCGAGCGGCGACTCGCCCGGAGGCTGCTCGGTGGCCCGGCCGAGAACGACGCGCGCGCCCTCCGTGCGCAGGACGTCGGCGAGCGCCGGCCCGTAGCGGTCGAGCTCGGAGGACGCGCTCTCGCTCTGGAGGAACGCGGTCGCCATCTCGGCGATCAGGGCCTCCTCCCGGCCCCGCTGCTCCGCCTCCGCCGCTCGGCGACGCGACCGCACCGCGAGGTCGCTCACGACGGAGGCGACGACGAGGTAGACGGCGAGCGCGAACCAGTTCTCCTCGTCCGCCAGCGTGAACGTGTACACCGGCGGCAGGAAGAGGAAGTTGAAGAGGCCGACGCTCGCGAACGCGACCGGGATCGCGTAGGCGCGCCCCCAGACGACGGCGATCGGGAGGACGGCGAACAGGTAGAGGACCCCGAGGCTCAGGACGGGCGCGAACTGCTCGCAGACGTAGACCGCTCCCGTGGCGAGGGCGAGCGCGCCGACGCTCGCGACGATGCCCGCGATCCGACGTCGCCGTCCGGGGACGACGAGCGTCCTGCCGAACGCGGCAACGTCCGTCACGGCGCGAAATCTAGCGCCGGGGTGATACGGTCGCGCCCGTGGTCGCCGAGGGCGAGCAGGTGGTCTGGTCGGGGAGGCCGTCGTGGCGGGGCCGGATCTCGATCGTCGCTCCCGGGATCGTGCTGACGGCGGCCGTCGTCGCCGTCCTCGTGTGGGCGGACGTCTCGAAGACGGTCACCCTCGTCGTCGGCCTGGTCCTTCTCGCCGTCACCGTCGTGTGGGCACTGCTCGAGACGATCCGCTGGAAGTACACGATCACGGACCGCCGGGTCTTCGTCCGCCACGGCCTCGTCTCCGTCAACGAGCAGACGGCGCGGCTCGAGCGCGTCCAGGACCTGACGCTCCACCAGACGCTCTCCGACCGGCTGTTCGGCGTCGGCACGCTGCAGATCGACACGGCCGGTTCCGAGGGCGGCCCGCTGGAGTTCAAAGCGCTCACGGAGCCGACGCGGGTCCGCGAGATCCTCGACTCGACGGTCCGGAGCCACCAGCCCGAGCCCGTCTGACGGCACCCTAGGGCGCGAGCATCCTCGCGCGGAGCGACCTGCTGCCCACGGTCCCCGTGAGCGTCGCCCGCGCGAGCTGCTGGCGCAGCGACCAGCGGAGGCGAAGCGACCCCGAGAGCTTGCGCGGGCCGTCGACGGTCACCTCGGCCCGCACCGACCCGTCGGTCGACTCGCGCCACCTCGCCGTCCCCGACACCTCGACGCCGGGGACGAGCTGCACGTTCCGGAGCCGGAACCTGACGGTGCCGCTCCCGGCGTAGGACCAGCGCCCGCCGCGCAGCCCGACGCTCGTGCCGTCGTAGTTCACGTACCAGCGCGACTGCACGTCGGCGACCGTGGCCGCGGCGGCAGCGGCAAGCCGCCGTTGGATGCGCCGGGACTCGTCCCCCGGGAGAGATCGGGCCGGCTTCACGCCCTGGAGCGACGTCGCGAAGTTGCGGACGACGTGCACCTCGGCGACCCGCTGGGAGCACGACGTGTCGCCCGGATCGAGCGTCCGGACGAAGCGGACGTAGATCCGCGACGCGCAGTGGTCGTGGTCGTAGATGGCGGTCACGTGGAACGAGTTCGCCATCTCGACGAAGGTCGAGCCCGGGAACCGGTTCGCGACCTCGACCGCGCCCGACGACGCCGTGATCGTGTCGAGGTCGCCGTTGAGGACGAGCGTGGGGACGTCGCGGTAGACGGCGCCGGGCGGGTCGGACGGGTCGGGGCGGGTCGGCGACGGCCAGCGCAGGCACGCGAGGGCGCCCTCGTAGTCGGTGCCGAGCCACGCCTCTGCGGAGAACGGATCCCAGGTGCCGGACGGGTAGGCGGCCACCCGCGTGTCGACCTCGGCGAGGCGGTCGGCCATCGGGGTGGCCGGGTCCCAGAGCTGCGGGTAGTCGTGGCAGATGACCGAGAGGTAGAGCGCGTCCGACCAGTAGTCCGGGTCGGCGGGCCCCGCCTCGACCGTGACCGTCTCGGCGCCGAGGCGAAGGATCGGCGCGTTGTCGCCGCGGTTGGCGGAGACGACGGCCGCGAGGATGTCGCGCCAGAGCGCGGGGTGCCAGTAGCCGGCGGAGACGATCTGGACGAAGGCGTCCTCGTTCAGCCGCACGCGCGTACGCGTGCCGTCGCCGTCGGGCGCGAAGCCGAGGATCGGCTTCGCGCGCACGCGATCGGCGAAGCGCGCGACCAGCTCGACGGGGTCGATTCCCCGATCCGTCGCAGGGCAATGCGGCCGGCGGTCGCACACGAGGTGAAGACCGCGCCGGATCGCCTCGAGGAGGTCGGCCCAGGCCGGATCCGTGCCGGGAAGCGGGTACGTGCCGTCCAGCGTGAGCGACCGGAGTCGGCCCGGGAAGCGGAGCGCGTAGGCCTCCGCCGCGTAGGAGCCGTACGAGTCGCCGTAGAGGTCGATCTTCCGCAGGTGGAGCGCCCGCAGCACCCCCTCGACGTCGAGGACCGCCTGTGCCGTCGAGTAGAGGTCCCGCTTCGGCCCGATCTGCCGCGCGCACCGCCCCGCCCGCGCGACGTAGCCGCGGGCGGCGTTCGCGAAGGCGTTGCACGCGAGCGCGCCGCTCCTCCCCGTTCCGCGCAGGTCGACGAGGAGCAGGTTCCGGTGCTTCCCGACCGGCCGCCAGATCTCCGCGCGGGCCGACCGGTCGAGGCTGACCGGGTACCCCGGGCCGCCTTCCAGGGAGACGACCGTCGAGCTCGCAGGATGCTTCCGGTCGCGGCGCGGATAGAGCTCGAACCAGACCCGGATCTTCTTGCCGCCCGGCTTCGTGCGGTCGAGCGGGAAGACGACGTGGCCGCACTTCGCGCGGCGCGAGATCGAGCGCGCCTCCGCGTTGCAGCGGGCGACGATGGGCGGCGGCGTCCGCGCCAGCGCGGGCGTCGCGGGGAGCGCGTACATCGCTGGAATATAGGGACTGCGCGGCCTAACCGGGCGATCGACCCTGCCGCCAGCGGTGAAGGAGCTTGGACTTGCCGGCGGACTTGGGCGGCGTCGGTTCCGGCGGCGGGTCGTTCTCGGCGAGCCAGCGCGCCGCCTCGTCGTCGGGGTCGAGGCCGGCCGTCCGTTCCCGCTCGCCGACCTTCCGGGCGCCCTCCCTCGTGAGCCGGCGCTTCCTCACGAGCCCAGTATGCGACGTGCCGCGGGAGCGCGACGCGCGCGTGCGTCGCCGAGCCGCCTGCGGAGTTCCCGCAACACCGTCCGGGGACCCCCCGATTCCCTGCCACACGCAACGCGGGAGCATGTGGGGACGAAAGGAGGTGTGAGATGACGACTCTTTCGCACGAGCCGGCGCGGGCCGTGGCCGAGAAGCGGTGGTGGTCGGAGCTCCTCGTCTCCGAGATGTGGGCGTTTCTGGCAATCGCGATGATCTGGCTCTCGGTTCTGTTCACCGCCGTCTACGGGCCGAACATCGAGACCCAGGGCGTCGCGGGAGATACCGAGACGTGGCCGTCGGTGGTGATCGTGGTGCCGTTCGCCTTCTTTGCCACGTGGGTCGTGGCAAGGAACGGCTTCCGGCACACGCAGAAGGACTGACCCGACGTGCGGGCGGAAGGAGGTGTGAGATGACGACGATGACGCATGAGCCACCGCCGGTCGGCACGCGTGCTCGGAGGTTCGAGTACAAGGTGATCGACACCGGCAAGAACCTCGAGGCGGTTCTCAACGCGCTCGGCGCGGAGGGCTGGCAGGTCGTCGGCGTGACGACGAAGAAGCAGGTCTTCATCGCCCCGCCGCAGGCCATCATTCTGATGCGCGAGGTGGGAACGCTCCACTGACGGCGCTACCCGTCGAGCTCGAGCAGGAGCTCGCGTATCCGCCCCGCGATCTCATCACGGATGCGCCGCACCTCGTCGAGCGGCCGACCGTGCGGGTCGGTCAGCTCCCAGTCGATGTAGCGCTTGCCCGGGATGAATGGGCAAGCATCGCCGCAGCCCATCGTCACCACCACGTCGGCCCACTCGGCATCAGCCTGCTCGAGCCGATGTGGGACACGCTCGCCAAGGTCGGCGTCGAGCTCGCGCATCACCGCGACGACCTGGGGGTGGACGTGGTCGGCCGGCGTCGTTCCCGCCGAACGCGCCTCGTGGCCGCCGTCGGCGGCCGCCTCGAAGAGCGCTTCGGCCATCTGCGAGCGACCGGCGTTCTGGACGCAGACAAAGAGGACGCGGCTCATGCCGCCTCCTCGGGCTCGACCGAAGGCATGCCGCTCGGCTCGGCACGCACGAACTGGTAGGCGAGCGCACCCAGCGAGGCGCCGACCAACGGGGCGACGATGTAGAGCCAGAGGGCGTGCAGGTCTCCGGAGGCGAGGGCGGGCCCGATCGAGCGGGCCGGGTTCATGGATGCGCCCGAGATCGGCCCACCGAACATGGCGTCGAGCCCGACCGTCCCACCGATGGCGATCGCGGCGGCCTCGCCGACCGCGCGTGTGTCGGTGGCGACGGCCATGATCACGAGCATCAGAAAGAAGGTCATGACGACCTCCCAGAGGAACGACTGGGCCTCGGAGCCGGAGGGAAGGGTCGCCCCGACGTTCGCGATGTCGCCGAGCGATGCGCGCAGGAGAAACGCCGCCAGGATCGCGCCGGCGACCTGCGCCGCCCAGTATGCAAGCGTTCGCCGCCACGGAAAATGGCGCGTGAGAGCGAAGGCGAACGTGACCGCCGGGTTGAAGTGCGCTCCCGAGACGTGCCCGAGCGCGTAGACCATCGCCATGATCACGAGCCCGAACGTGATGGCGACGCCCACGTGCCCGAGCGCGCCCGTCTTTGCGTCGACCATGATCGCGCCTGCGCCCGCGAAGACGAGCGCGAACGTCCCGATCGCCTCGGCGACCAGGAGACGTGCGGTTCGGAGCTCCATCAGTCGACCGTTGCGCTGCGGCGCTCGAGGAGCAGGACGTCGCGCCAAACGCCGTTCAGCTTGCCGAGCCGCTTGCGCCGTCCGACGATCTCGAACCCGACGCGCTCGTGGAGGCGGATGCTGCCCTCGTTCTCGGGGAACATCCCGGCCTCGATCGTCCAGATACCTGCGGCCTCGGTGGAGGCGATCAGCTCTTCGAGCAGGCGCCGTCCGACGCCTTGGCCGCGGGCGGTCTCGGCGACGTAGACGGAGCTCTCGACGACGCCGCCGTAGCAGCAGCGGTCTGACACGGGGCTCACGGCAGCCCAGCCGACGAGCTCACCTGCACGAAGCGCGACGAGCCGATGCTCGGGCAGGTGCGACGAGTCCCAGGCCTCCCAGGTCGGCGCTTCCGTCTCGAAGGTCGCACTCTTCGTCGCGATCCCCTGTTCGAAGACGCGGACCACGCCCGGCCAGTGCTCGGACCGGAGCTCTTCGATCCTTACCGTGGCCGAATCGACCGCCATCAGCAGCAGCCGGCGCTCGTCGCCGGCCGGACAACCGGCAGGCCCTTCGCAACTGGATCGGAAGTCTTCACCGCCTTGACGATCGCGCCGTGGATGCCGTCGGCGACCTCGTGCGTGAGCTCGACCGAGACGTGCTCGAAGCCGGCAGCCTCGAGGCCGGCCTCGTACTCGCCCTTGGAGAGGGCGCCGGCGATGCAGCCGACGTAGGAGCCCCGCTCGGCCCGCTCCTCCGGCGTCAGCCGGTCATCGGCGACGACGTCGGAGACGCCGAGCCGTCCGCCCGGCTTCAGCACCCTCGCGATCTCGGCGAGCACGGCCGCCTTGTCGGTCGAGAGGTTGATCACGCAGTTGGAGATGACCACGTCGACCGAGTCTGCGGGGAGCGGCACCTGCTCGATGAACCCCTTGAGGAAGACCGCGTTCGTGATCCCGGCACCGGCGGTGTTCCTGCGCGCGAGCGCGAGCATCTCGTCGGTCATGTCGAGCCCGTACGCGAGCCCCGTCGGGCCCACGCGCTTGGCCGACAGGATGACGTCGATGCCGCCGCCGGAGCCAAGATCGAGCACCGTCTCGCCCTCCCTGAGCTCGGCGACCGCAGTCGGGTTGCCGCAGCCGAGCGAGGCAAGCGCTGCGGCGTCCGGGAGCTCCCCACGCTGCTCGAGTGAGTAGAGCGACTCGCCGAAGTCGGCGCTCGCGGTTTCGCCTTCACAACAAGCACCGCTCCCACAACCGCAGCTCGAACCTTCGGTCACGGCCTGAGCGGCCTCGGCGTACTTGCGCCGCACGTCATCGCGCAAGGAATCCGAAGTCGTCGTCATCGGGACGGAGCCTCCTCGGGATCGCGGGTCAGGTCGACCAGGCCGGCAAGCCGCGTGCTTGCCTCAGGCGTGAGCGAGAAGTACGCCCACTTGCCGCGCTGCTCGCGCTCGAGCAGGCCGGCGTCGACGAGTCGCTTCAGGTGGTGGGAGACGGTCGGCTGCGAGACACCGAGCGGCTCGATCAGATGGCAAGCGCACACCGGCTCGTCGCTCGTCGCGACCAGGTTGACGATGCGCACCCGCGCCGGATCGGCAAGCGCGGCGAACAGGGCAGCCGTGGCTTCGGCCTGCTCATCCGACAGCGCCGGCGCGGCCAGCGGAGCGCAGCAGTCGATCGGCGCCTGCGGCTCGGTGAGGGTCAGCTCTCGCATTGACAGTCTTCAATATATCGAAGATGGTCGATATGTCAAGACACCATTCGGGCGAGGGCCTGCTCACCTCGCGCGGACGGTGTGCCAGGCATCCCAGGTGACCTTGAGGATCACGAGCGTGATGAGAAGGCCCACGATCGGATCGCCCTCTTCCCAGCCGAGGCCGACGAGACCTGCGCTCGCGACGACGCCCAGGGAGACGAAGCCGTCCACGCGGGCGTGGTGTCCGTCGGCGACGAGGGCGGGACTGCTCAGTCGCCCGCCCGCGTGCAGTCGGATGCGTGCGGCCAGCTCGTTGCCCGCGAACCCGATCAGGCCGGCCCCGGCAAGCGCCCACAGGTGCGAGAGCTCCTCGGGGTCGATGAGGCGCTGAATCGTTTCGTAGAGGGCGACGCACGCTGAGACGAAGATGGCGAGCACGACGGCGTAGCCGGCCCATCGCTCCGCACGTTCGCTGCGCAGCAGGAAGGCCGCACCCACCGGTATCGCGGTGAGGGCGTCACCTGCGTTGTGGATCAGGTCGGCGAGAAGCGCGACGGAGCCGGTGAGGACGAAGATCACGGCCTGCACGGCCGCGGTTGCGCCGAGCACGCCGAGACTGATCAGCACCGCCTTGACCCCAGCCCGCGAGCGGACGATCGAGGGGTCGACGAGGCCGTGCGAGTGAGCGTGCTCGTGCTCGACGAGAGCCGGCGAAACACGGTGCCACACGTGGTGACTCACGCCGCCACCGGCGTCTCACCCCCACCCCGAAGGAGCACGGCGAGCGTGATAAGCGCGGCAGGGACAACCATGCTGAAGCCGATCAAGATCCCGGCGGTTAGTCCGACCGCCTCCTGAACGCGCCCGAGGACGATGTACGCGATCCCGGCCAACGCCGACCCGAGGCCGAGAACCATTCCTGTTGCCGTCGCCGGTGCGCCCGGCACGAACTCCTGCGCGATGATGATGAGAGCGGGAATGGGCACAAAGAGGAGGATGCCTGCGAGCGCAATTGCCCCGTAATAGATGGCTGTTCCTGGCTCGCTGGCGATGACCGCGAGGAGCGGGCAAAGGCTCAGGAGCAATGCTCCGACGATCGTGAGGATGGGGCCGAGCCTGGGTGCGAGGAAGCCGCCCACGATCGAGCCGACGCCGCCCGCGAAGGCGAACGCCGAGAGCGTCCATCCGATGATCGCTGCGTCGGATGAGTAGCCGTTTTCCTCGACGAGCCAGAGCGGGACGGAGCCCGTAAACGTCACGAACGCGAGCGCGCTGAACATGCTCGCGACCGCGAGCGCCCCGACCGGCCCACGTGCCAACCGCAGGTCGAACAATCGACGGAGGGGTCGACGGGGATGGGGCTCCCACTGGGGCAAGAGGACGCCTACTGCGACGCCGAGGACGAGCCCGGGAACCGCGAGCCAGACCGTCGCCTCGGTCCCGTACGTGGAGACGAGGTACAGGATGACGACCGGCCCGAGGGCGAAGCCCACCATGCCTCCTGCGGTGAAGAGACCCACCCCGAGGCTCGCGTTCGATGCCTGAGAGCCAGCGATCGTCGTCCCGATCGGATGGAGGGCAGCAGACCCGAGCCCGCCGATCACGAGCAAGAGGAAAACGAGCCAGAGCTCGGAAGCAACGCCGATCAGACTCAAGAACGTGGATGCCATCAAGACGCCGAGGCAGCCGATCACCCGCAAGCCGACGTCCTCGCCGAGCGCGCCGAATACGGGCTGTGTCACGGACGAGGCGATCCAGAAGACCGCGACCATCAGGGCGAGAGTCGTGGGACTCGCATCGAACCGCACCTGAAGAGTCGGGAGCAGCGCACCCAGGATCGCGGTGATCGCGTCGTTCACTGTGTGGACGAGCGTCATGAAGACCGCAAGAGTCGTCCCGCCGAGGATCCCCGGCTTCCGGATTATGTGCGGCATCCGCGGATCATGAACGGCGGGCGGCGGAACGTGTTTGGTGACGGCGCTGCCGTGGTAATCGGCTGAAGGCCGATCCGTACTTGTTACGTTGGCCCCTCGAGACCTGAGAACGGAGGAGTGTGAACGGAACGCATGTCTGCGCGGGAACAGTCCGATGAGAGAGCCACCTCCGCCGAAGAGGCCTCGCACGAGCACCTCGAGGTCGCAGTCGTGGGCGGCGGCCAGGCCGGCCTGGCGATGGGCTACTACCTCCGCGAGCAGGGGTCGCGGTTTGCCATCCTCGAGCGGGGCGATTCGATCGCACCGGCCTGGCGCGAGCGCTGGGACTCGCTGACTCTCTTCACGCCGCGCCGCTACAGCGCGCTTCCAGGCCTTCCCTTCCCGGGTGACCCGGATGGCTACCCGACGCGGGACGAGGTGATCGCCTACCTGGAGCGGTATGCCGAGGCCTTCGCGCCTCCGATCGAGCTCAACAGCGAGGTGCGCAGGCTTTCACAGGCGGGCGGGCGCTTCGTCCTCGAAGTCGACGACCGGACGGTCACCGCCGACCAGGTCGTGGTCGCGACCGGGCCGTTCCAGACGCCGTTCGTGCCCAAGCTCGCCCAGGATCTCGACCCCGGGGTATGGCACGTCCACAGCACCGGTTACCGGAGGCCGGGCGACGTGCCCGAAGGAACCGTGCTCGTGGTCGGGGGCGGAAACACGGGCTTCCAGATCGCCAAGGAGCTGTCGGCCACGCACAAGGTCCTCCTCTCGGTCGGGTCGAAGCAGAAGCCGCTGCCCCAGCGGATAGCCGGCCGCGATCTCTTCTGGTGGCTGACGACGACCCGCCTCCTCTCCACGACCGTCGAATCGCGGCTGGGGAGCAAGCTGCAGCACCGGGACACGTTGATCGGATCGAGCCCGCGTGAGCTCGAGCGGCACTACGGCGTCGAGCTCAAGCCGCGCGCGATTGCTGCGGCGGGCCACACCGCGCGCTTCGAGGACGGGAGCGAGCTCGAGGTGGACGCCGTCATCTGGGCGACGGGCTACCGCCCCGACGTCTCCTGGATCGACCTTCCCATCCTTGACCCGAACGGGCGACTGCGACACCGTCGCGGAGTGACCGACGTTCCAGGTCTCTACTTTCTCGGCCTCACCTGGCAGTGGACACGCGGCTCGGCGCTGATCGGCTGGGTGAAGGACGACGCGGCGTTTCTCACCGAGCGGCTCGCAGCCTCGAATGACGCAAAGACACGAACCGTGCCGGAATCAACCGGTGTCGCGGCCGGAGCGAGCAAGGAGGAGTAGCCAGCGATGCACGACCATCGGTCACACGGACACACGGACACGATCGACTTGCCGACCTCGGTCGAAGGTCTGCCGGAGGCGCGGCGACCCGAAGTCGTCGAGCTCTCCGACGGCGAGGAGTTCGACCTCGAGATCGTGCCGGTCAAGAAGCGGATCGGCGATGCCACCGTGCGGATGCTCGCCTACAACGGCTCGGTCCCCGGCCCGACGCTCAAGATTCCTCAGGACGCGACCATCACGGTGCACGTCACGAACCGCGGCGACCTCGACGCGACGGTGCACTGGCATGGGCTCCGGCTCGAGAACCGCTACGACGGCACACACGAGACGCAGGCGCCGATCCCCGTCGGCGAGAAGTTCACCTACCGGGTGACGGTGCCCGATCCCGGCGCCTACTGGTACCACCCGCACATCCGCGAGGACTACGGCCAGGAGATGGGCCTGTACGGGAACATCCTCGCGGTTCCGCGCGACGAGGACCACTGGCCCCCCGCGCACCGCGAGCTCCTGCTGACGCTCGACGATGTCCTCATCGAGAAAGGCCGTATCGCACCGTTCAGCGCCTCCGAGACGACCCACGTCGCGATGGGTCGCTTCGGCAACACGATGCTCGTCGCCGGCGAGCCGGAGCTGTCGCTGAACGCGGCCCGCGGCGAGGTCGTGCGCCTCTTCTTCACGAACACGGCCAACACGCGCGTCTTCAACGTCGCGGTGCCGGGAGCTCGGATGAAGCTCGTCGGCGCCGACAGCGGCCACTACGAGCGTGAGGAGCTCGTCGAGGAGGTTCTCCTCGCTCCTTCCGAGCGCGTCGTCGTCGACGTTCTCTTTGCCGAGCCCGGCGAGCTCGCGCTCGAGCATCGGACGCCCGAGAAGGCCTACCGGCTCGCCGCGATCAGGGTCGCGAATGATCCAGCCGAGCCCGATCTGACGCAGAGCTTCGAGAATCTGCGCGCGCACGCCGACATGGAGCCAGAGCGTGAGCGGATCGGGGCGGTGGTCGATGCTCCCCCCGACAAGACCCTGTCCTTCGTCGCGGAGATGGACGAGGTCGGCGGCGAGGGAGTCGAGACGGGCATCTACGCCTGCCCCATGGACGCGGACATCGTCGCCTCGTGGGCCGGCAAGTGCCCGAAGTGCGGGATGAAGCTGATGCCGGCCCCCGCCGAGACCGAGGCCCCGACCGCGTTCATGTGTCCGATGCACCCCGAGATCACTGCCACCTGGGCGGCGGGGTGTCCGAAGTGCGGCATGACGCTGCGGTCGACCGGCGAGGGCCACGAGGAACACGACGGCGCGGACCATGAGCATCACGCCCATCACGCCGGTGGTCACACCCACGACACGGCGCAAGGCATCGAGTGGGAAGACGACATGGTCGAGGTCAATCGCATGACCACTCCGTCGAACATGCGCTGGAAGCTCGTCGATCAGGAAACCGGCGCCGAAAACGCCGAGATCGACTGGACGTTCCGTGTCGGTGATCAGGTGAAGCTTCGGCTCGTGAACGAGATGGACTCAGACCATCCGATGCCGCATCCGTTCCACGTCCACGGCGCCGGCCGTTTCCTCATCGTCGCGCGTGACGGTGTCGTCGAGCCCAATCTCGCCTGGAAGGACACCGTGCTGGTGCGGACCGGTGAGACGGTCGACATCCTGCTCGACGTGACGAACCCGGGCCGCTGGATGGCCCACTGCCACATCGCCGAGCACCACGAGAGCGGGATGATGTTCAGCTTCAACGTGACCGCGTGAGTGCCATCGCACAGCCGGCCCGCACAGGGCTCCGAGGACCGGTCTTCTGGGGCGTGGTCGTCGGCCTTGCGCAGGCGGCTACACCACTGGCCTTCTGGTGGCTCGACGCAGCCACCGTCTACGCACTCGGACTGGCCGCCATCGCTGCGATCTACATCGGTTTCGCGGTCGCCGACGGGCGCTGGATCGTTCTCGCTGTCGAAAGCGGCGTCGCCAGCGCGTTCATCATCATCGCCGCCGCAGCGATCACCGGCACTCCGTGGCTGCTCGTCGTCGGGCTTGCCGGCCACGGGCTCAAGGACCTCTGGCAGCACCGCACTCACTTCGTTGCCAACACGCGGTGGTGGCCGCCGTTCTGTCTCGTGATCGACTGGGTGGTCGCGGCGATCATCGCGGTCGAGATCCTCGCCGGCGTTCACTTTCAGAACTAGAGGCGGCTGTCGCGCCGCCGCCGCCCGCCCGCTACTGGATGAGCGTCAGCAGCTTGAACATCGGGAGGTACATCGAGATGATGATCACCCCGACGACGCAGCCGACCGCGATCATCATCAGCGGCTCGATGATGGAGGTGAGGTTCGCGATCGAGCTGTCGACCTCGTCCTCGTAGAAGTCGGCGATCTTCCCGAGCATCTTGTCGAGCTCTCCCGTCTCCTCGCCGACGCGCACCATGTGCGAGACCATCGGCGGGAAGATCGGCGACTCGGCGAGCGGCACCGCGATGGGAACGCCCTGGGTCACCCGCTCCCTCACGACCACCGTCGCGTCCTCGATGAGGCTGTTGCCCGCCGTGGCGCCGGTGATCTCGAGCGAGCGGATGATGTCGACGCCCGCCGCGACGAGCGTGGACAGTGTCCGCGAGAAGCGCGCCATCCCGATCTTGACGATGACCTTGCCGATGCCCATCGGCGCGCGGATGCGGGCCGCGTCCCAGATCCGGCGGCCCCTGTAGGTCCGCTTCAGCCGGAAGAAGCCCCAGATGACGAGCCCGATCGCGGGGAAGACGATGTAGAAGCGCGCCCGCAGGAAGTCCGAGGCGTAGACGACGATCTTGGTCAGCAACGGG
>DATBJE010000231.1:0-17961 GCA_036556565.1 Gaiellaceae bacterium | reverse complement strand
AAGACGGACATGATCATCGTGTTCATGACGCCGATCGCGCCGATGCCGATGGCGAGGACGGAGATCGCCAGGTTGGCCGCGTCGAGGATCTCGAAGCCCTGGTCGACCTTGCTGTACTCGTCCACGGTGCTGATGGCCGCGAGCTGGGGGAACTCGCGCTCAACGGTGGACGCGACCTGGTCGGGGTCGGCTCCCGAAGCGACCGTAACGTGGATCGCCGTGACCACGTCCTGTCGGGCCGACAGCTCTTGGAGCGGTCGAAGTGGGACGATCGCGCCTCCGTCCCGGAACTGGTCGTCGACGCGGTAGAGCCCGACGATCTCGAACGGCTCGCCGTCCACCGGCAGGCTGTCGCCGACGGCGAGGCCCAGGTCGGCGGCGGCCCTCGAGCCGAGCATGGCCTCGCGGTCTGCGCCGGGAGCGACGAGCCGGCCCGCCGTCAGTGCGAGAGGCTCCTCGGGGAGCGCCTCCGGCTCGTAGCCGAAGACGAGGAAGTAAGGATTCCCGCCGATCTCGGACACCTCGAGGAGCGTGCCGATCGCACGCTCGACGCCGGGGAGAGCGGTGATGCGCTCCGCGTCCTCGGCCGGGACGGCGCTGAAGGAGAGGTCGGAGGCGCCGTCCTGGGCGACGAGGAAGTCGGCGCCGCCAGCGCGAATGAAGCCGGTCGACGATGCCTTGAAGCCTTCCGTGATCGCGCCGAGCGCGACGATGATCGTCATCCCGACGGCGATGCCCAGGATCGTCAGCGCAGTACGGACTCGCTGGCGGAAAAGGTTCTTGAGGACGAGGGCCCAGAAGGACACGGAAAGAGCATCCCGACAGGGGCCGCAACCGGCATCAGTAGTAGGCCGAACACGGGATCGGCGTCCCCACCGATGCCCGCAGGCGCGTCCCGACGCAGGATCGAGGTGTCATGGAAAGGAGGTGATCCGTCATGACAACCGCATCTGACACGCCTCCTGCAACGAACGGTAGGCGGCAGCCGGGGCTCAAGCGATCCATGGGTCTGTGGATGGCGACTGCGCTCGTCATCGGCAACATGGTCGGCTCGGGGGTCTTCCTGCTGCCGGCCGCGATGGCGGGCACGGCGGGTCCCGTCTCGATCCTCGCGTGGATCTTCACCGGGATCGGGGCGATGCTGCTCGCGCTCGTCTTCGCGACGCTCGGACGCGCTTATCCGAAGACCGGCGGGCCGTACGTGTACGCCCGCAAGGCGTTCGGCGACTTCGTCGGGTTCACGACCGCGTGGAGCTACTGGCTCAACGCATGGGTCGGGAACGCCGCGATCGCGCTCGCCTTCGCCGGCTACCTGGCCGTCTTCTGGGGCGACGCGTCCACGAACTGGATCGCGGCGCTGACCGCGATCGGGCTCGTCTGGCTCCTCACGCTCGCCAACATCGTCGGCGTCCGCGAGGCCGGAGTCATCCAGGTCGTGACCACGATCCTCAAGTTCGTGCCGCTGCTCGTGATCGGCGTCGTCGGCCTGTTCTTCATGGACACCGGCAACTTCGAGCCGTTCACGGCGTCGAGCGGGTTCGACTGGGGCATCAGCGCCGCCGCGCTGCTGACGCTCTGGGCCTTCATCGGCCTCGAGTCCGCGACCGTTCCCGCCGAGGAGGTGAAGGATCCCGAGCGGACGATCCCGCGCGCGACGATCATCGGGACCGCCACGGCGGCGATCCTCTACCTCGTCGCGACGCTCGCGCTGTTCGGGATGATCTCGAGCTCGGCGCTCGCCGAGTCCACGAGCCCCTTCGCCGACGGCGCCAACGTCATCTTCGGCGGCACGTGGGGTGGCAAGGCCATCGCGGTTGTCGCGATGATCTCGATCTTCGGCGTCCTGAACGGCTGGATCCTGCTCCAGGGCCGCGCTCCGCTGGGAGCCGCCCGGGACGGGCTCTTCCCGAGGCCGTTCGCGCGCGTCGACGGGAAGCGAGGGACGCCGGTCTTCGGGCTCGTCCTCTCGTCCGTCCTCATCACGGGCCTCCTGCTGCTCAACCTGCAGAGCTCGGGGACGATCGTCGACTGGTTCACGGACATCATCATCATCGCGACGCTGACAGCCCTGATCCCCTACATGCTGGCGGCGGCGGCGCAGCTGTACCTCTTCTTCACCGACCGAGCGGCGTTCTCGGGCGTGCACTTCGCCCGCTACTCGGTGGTCGCGGTCCTCGCGCTCGCCTACTCGACGTGGGCGATCTGGGGGGCCGGTGCCGATCCGGTCCGGAAGGGGCTCATGCTGCTGATCGCCGGCATCCCCGTCTTCCTCTGGACGCGCTGGCGCCAGAGCAAGACTCCGAAGCTGCCGCTCCCCGTGGAGCCCGCACCTCCTCCGGCCGAGCGGCCGACCGTGGCGGCTCCCCTGAGGTAGTCGCCGAGAGGAGGAGGCCCGGGCCGCGGTCGGCCCGGGCCTCCGCCCGAAAGGAGCCCACATGCGACGCATCATCATCATGGGAGCCGGCGGCCGCGACTTCCACAACTTCAACGTGGCGTTCCGCGACGACTCGGAGACGGAGGTCGTGGCCTTCACCGCGACGCAGATCCCGGGGATCGCGGACCGCATGTACCCCGCCTCGCTCGCGGGGCCGCGCTACCCGAACGGCATCCGCATCCACGACGAGGACGAGCTCGCGCGCCTGATCGCGGTCGAGGCGGTCGACGAGGTCGTGCTCGCGTACTCCGACCTCGCTCACGTCGACGTCATGCACAAGGCGTCGCGCGTGCTCGCGGCGGGCGCCGACTTCACCCTCATGGGCCCGCGGTCGACGCAGCTGGCCAGCACGAAGCCGGTCGTCGCCGTGTGCGCGGCCCGCACCGGCTGCGGCAAGAGCCAGACGAGCCGCCGGGTGGGGCAGATCCTGCTCGATGCGGGCTACTCGGTCGCGCTCGTGCGACACCCGATGCCGTACGGCGACCTCGAGGCGATGCGCGTCCAGCGCTTCGCCACGCTCGAGGACATCGACCAGTCCGACCCCACCATCGAGGAGCGGGAAGAGTACGAGGCACCCGTGGCCATGGGCATGATCATGTACGCGGGCGTCGACTACGAGGAGATCCTCCGGAGCGCCGAGGAGGAGGCCGACGTGATCATCTGGGACGGGGGGAACAACGACTTCCCCTTCTACGTCCCCGACTTCCTCGTCACCGTCGTCGACCCCCTGCGGCCGGGTCACGAGCTGACCTACCATCCCGGGGAGACGAACGTCCGGCTCGCCGACATCGTGGTCGTCAACAAGGTCGACAGCGCGTATCCGGAGGACGTCGCCACGGTCGTGGCGAACGTCGCCTCGGTGAACCCGGGAGCGCTGGTCGTCAAGGCCGCGTCCCCCGTCTCCCTGGACGAGGGCGAGCCGCTCGTCGGCAAGCGGGTCCTCGTCGTCGAGGACGGCCCGACCATCACGCACGGCGGCATGCCCTACGGCGCCGGGACCGTCGCCGCGCGCCAGGCCGGAGCGTCGGAGCTCGTCGACGCGCGGCCCTTCGCGGTCGGCTCGATCGCCGAGACGTTCGCGAAGTACCCGGCGATCGGCTCGGTGCTGCCGGCGATGGGCTACGGCGAGCAGCAGCTCGCGGAGCTCGAGCGGACGATCAACGCGACGGAGTGCGACGCGGTCGTCACGGGAACGCCGATCGATCTCGCCCGCCTCGTCGACATCCACCATCCGGTGCGCCACGCGACCTACGGGCTCGCCGACCACGGCCGGCCGACCCTCGCGGACGCTCTCGCTCCGTTCGTGCGGGAGCACCAGAAGGAGCCGGTCGGTGCGAGCATGGCGAGAAGCGACTGACGCCCGTGCGTCCGAGCAGCACGGCTCCGCGCCCCCTCGTGGGGACGCGGAGCCGGTTGCATTCGGGCTGAGCTCGGCGGAAGCGGCGGCCCGCCTTCGCGCCGTCGGGCCGAACGCCATCGCCGAGGCCGAGCGGCCGTCGCACCTCCGCCGGTTCTCCGCGAACCTCGTCCACCTGTTCGCGCTCCTCCTGTGGGCGGGGGCCGCCCTCGCGCTCGTCGGCGGCCTGCCCCAGCTCTCGGTGGCGATCGTCGCCGTCATCCTCGTCAACGCGGTCTTCGCCTTCGCGCAGGAGTACCGGGCCGAGCGGGCGGTGGAGGCGCTCCGGCGCATGCTTCCCGTGCGCGTCCGGGCCCGTCGCGACGGCGTCGCGACCGAGATCGCGAGCGAGGACGTCGTGCCGGGCGACGTGCTCCTCCTCGCCCCGGGCGACAAGGTGGCCGCCGACGCCGACCTCCTCGACGCCGAGGACCTCCGCGTGGACGAGGCGACCCTGACGGGCGAGGCCTATCCGGTCGAGCCGAAGGAGCGCGTCTTCGCCGGGACGTACGTGACCGCGGGGTCGGGGGAGGCGGTCGTCACCGAGACGGGCATGGCGACGAGGTTCGGGCGCATCGCCGACCTCGCGCAGCGGACGCGGCAGGAGCGCAGCCCGCTCGAGCACGAGATCGACCGCGTCACCCGGCTCGTCGCGGTCCTCTCGGTCGGGATCGGGACGCTCTTCTTCGTCGTCGCGGGGTTCATCGGGATGAGCTTCTCGGACCGGTTCGTGTTCGCGGTCGGCGTCACGGTCGCGCTCGTGCCCGAGGGGCTTCTGCCCACGGTCACGTTCTCGCTCGCCCTCGCCACCCAGCGCATGGCGCGCCGGCACGCGCTCGTCCGGCGACTGTCGTCGGTGGAGGCGCTCGGCAGGACGACCGTCATCTGCACGGACAAGACGGGCACGCTCACCGAGGCCGAGATGACCGTCGTGCGGCTCTGGACGCCGGCGGGCGCCGTGGAGGTGGAGGGCGTGGGCTACGAGCCTTTCGGCCGCTTTCGGGTCGAGGGGCGCGTGGTCGATCCCGCTCCGCTCGCGGAGCTTCTCCGCGGGGGTGTCCTCTGCAACGACGCCCGCCTGACCCAGTCGGAGGGGAAGTGGAGCGTCGTCGGCGATCCCACCGAGGGCGCGCTCCTCGCCGTCGCCGAGAAGGGAGGCCTCCGCCACGGGCAGGAGACGGCCGGGCTTCCGCGCCTGGCCGAGCTGCCGTTCAGCTCGGAGCGCAAGCGCATGAGCACCGTCCATCTCGCCGCCGACGGGCGCGTCGCCTACGTGAAGGGCGCCGCCGAGATCGTGCTCCCGCGGACGACGCTCTCGTCGGCGGGGCGGGCGGAGGCCGAGGTTGCCGTGGCGGCGATGGAGCACGAGGCGCTACGCGTGCTCGCGCTGGCCCGCCGCGTGCTTCCGGCCGACGTCGGCGACCGCTCCGACGACGTGGAGCGTGACCTCGAGTTCCTCGGCCTCGTCGGCATGCTCGACCCGCCGCGACCGGAGGTGCCGGAGGCGGTGCGCCGCTGCCGCGCCGCCGGCATCCGGGTCATCATGGTCACGGGCGATGCGGCCCGCACGGCCGAGGCGATCGCCCGCCGGATCGGGCTTGTCACGGGAGACGTCCACGTCATCCTCGGCTCCGAGCTGGCCGGGCTCGACGACGCCGAGCTCCGCCGGCGGCTTGCCGACCGTGACGTGGTCTTCGCGCGGATCGACCCCGAGCAGAAGGTCCGCCTGGCGCGGGTGCTCCGCGAGGACGGCGAGATCGTCGCCATGACCGGCGACGGGGTCAACGACGCCCCGGCGCTCAAGCAGGCGGACATCGGTCTGGCGATGGGCCGGACCGGCACCGAGGTCGCCAGGGAGGCCGCCGACATGATTCTCCTCGACGACAACTTCGCCTCGGTCGTGGCGGCCGTCGAGGAGGGCCGCGCGGTGTACGACGACATCCGCCGCTTCGCCGGCTACCACTTCTGCTCGAACGTCGGCGAGCTCGTCCCCTTCCTCGTCTGGGGCATCACCGGCGGCGCGGTGCCGCTTCCCCTCGTCGTCATGCAGGTGCTCGCGATCGACCTGGGAACGGACATGCTGCCGGCGATCGCGCTCGGATCGGAACGCGCCGAGCCGGGGACGCTCGACCGTCCGCCGCGGCCACGGTCGGAGCGGCTGCTGAACGCCGCCGTCCTCGGGCGCGTCTTCGCGTGGATCGGGCCGCTCGAGGGCCTCGCGGCCATGGCGAGCTTCTTCTTCGCCTACGCCCTCGCCGGCTGGCGGCCCTGGGAGCCCCTCGCAGACTCGGGGGAGCTCTACCTGCAGGCGACGACGATGACGATGGCCGGCATCATCATGGCCCAGGTCGGAGCGGGGCTCGGCTGGCGCACGAACCGGCGCTCGCTGGCGTCGGTGGGGGTCTTCTCTAACCGGCTGCTGCTCGTCGGCATCGCGGTCGAGGTCGCGCTGATCGCCGTGCTCGCGTCCACGCCCGGCCTGCAGGAGGCATTCCACACGGCGCCGCTCGACCCGTGGTGCTGGGCCTTCCTCCTCATCTGGCCTCCGCTCGTCCTCGGCGCCGAGGAGTTGCGGAAAGCGGCGCTCCGGCGGCGGGCGCGCGCCCGCGGCGCGGACGCCCGGGGTTGACGAACCCGGCGTAGAGAAGGACCGCGCCTGCCGCGATGAAGGCCGCCGTCTCCGCGACGCCGAGGCCGGCGAGCCCGCTGCCGGCGGCGGCCATCGCGACGCCGGCGAGGACGAGCGCGTTGCCAAGCGGGCGGCGCCGGATCGTGAGGAGGGCGACGGTCACCACCGCGAGCGTCCCGAGGCTGTTGCCCAGCACGGCGAGCAGGCGGGCGGGAAGGAAGTCGAGGTGGTCCTGCGCCTGCGGGATGGAGTCGCCGGTGACGGGCGAGGTCAGCGGGACGGCGATCGCCACGCCGGCCGCGACGCCCGCGTAGAGGAGCCCGGCGGGCGCGGCCCAGCGGCGCCCGACGAGGAGCAGCGAGCCGACGCCGAGCAACGCCGCGGTGAGCAGCCCGCCGAAGAGGTAGTAGACGCGGAAGGAGGCGTTGCCCCAGCCCGAGGCCGCTCCCCAGGCCAGGGCGGCGGACGCGACGGCGTAGCAGCCGAGCGAGGCCGCCCACGCGGCGAGCTCCGGCGACCGGCGCTCGCGGAAGCGGCGGGCGAGCAGGCTCGCGAGGCGGAGCGTGAGCAGGGCGGCGGCGAAGGCGAGCAGGGCTTCCACGGCGTCTGCCGTCAGTTAACCTCAGTGCGCATGCCGGAGAAGCGCTACCTCGTGACTCCCGGCCCGACGCCGGTGCCGCCGGAGGTGCTCGCGGCAACGGCCTTGCCGATGATCCACCACCGCTCGGCGGATTTCCGCGGCACCCTCGCGCGGGTGCTGGAGCGCCTCAAGACGGTGTACCGGACCGGGAGCGACGTCCTTCTCTTCACCTCGGCGGGAACCGCCGCGATGGAGTCCGCCGTCGCGAACCTCTGCTCGCCCGGCGACCGGGTCGTGGTCGTCTCCCACGGCTACTTCGGCGAGCGCTGGGCCACGATCGCGCAGGGCTACGGCCTGGAGGTCAACCAGGTCCGGTACGAGTGGGGCGAGACGCCGAGCGCGGACGAGGTCGGCGCCCGCCTCGAGGAGATCGGGGGCGCGAAGGTCGTGTACCTGACGCATTCGGACACCTCGACGGGCGTCGTCGCCGACGTCCAGGCGACCGCGGCGCGCATCGCGGGCTCGGGCGCGCTCGTCGCGGTCGACGCCATCTCGAGCCTCGCCGCCGTGCCGCTCGAGACCGACGAGTGGGGCCTCGACGTCGTCCTGACGAGCTCGCACAAGGCGCTCATGTGCCCGGCCGGGCTCGCGTTCGCGTCCGTGTCGCCCGCGGCTCTCGAGGCCACGGAGTCGGCTTCGTGCCCGCGGTACTACATGGACTGGCAGCGGACGCTCGCGGCGCAGGAGAAGGGCGAGACCGCGTTCTCGACGGCCATCTCGCTCGTCCGCGGGCTCGACGTCGCCCTCGGCATGATCCTCGACGACGGTCTCGAGGCCGCCTTCGAGCGCCACCTCCGCCTCGGGCGCGCCTGCCGGGCGGGCGTGAAGGCCATGGGGCTCGAGCTCTTCTCCCCGGACGAGGACCGCTCCGTCGTCGTCACGGCGATCCGCATGGCGCCGGACGTGGACGGCCAGGCGATCGTCGCCTCGATGCGCGACCGCTCCGGGGTCACCGTCATCGGCGGCCAGGGCCCGCTCCGCGGGAAGGTCGTCCGGATCGGCCACATCGGCTACGTGGACGTGCACGACGTCTCGGCGGCGCTCGCCGCGCTCGAGCGCGCCCTCGTCGAGGCCGGCGCCGACGTCGAGCGGGGGACCGCCGTCGAGGCGGCGCTCGAGGCCTTCGCAGAGCCCGTCGCAGCGTGAGCGCCCGGGTCCTGGTTCGAGAGCCGATCGCGGACGCCGGGATCGAGTTGCTCCGCGAGCGCTTCGACGTCGTCGTCGACGGCGACGGTGACCTCGCGGAGCGGATCGGCGAGTACGACGCGATCATCATCCGCAGCGGGACGCACCTGACCGCCGACCTGATCGAACGGGCCGAGCGGCTCAAGGTGATCGGGCGCGCGGGCGTGGGCGTCGACAACGTCGATCTCGACGCAGCCTCCCGGCGGGGCGTCGTCGTCGCCAACGCTCCGCAGTCGACGGTCATCTCGGCCGCCGAGCACACGATCGGCCTGCTGCTCGCGCTCACGCGACAGATCCCGCAGGCCCACGCCGCCCTCAAGGAGCGCCGCTGGGAGCGCTCGCGCTTCGCGGGCATCGAGCTCGCCGACAAGACGCTCGGCGTCGTCGGCTTCGGCCGGATCGGCCAGCAGGTCGCGCGGCGCGCCCGCAGCCTGGAGATGCGCGTCCTCGCGTACGACCCGTTCGTGGCCGCCGACCGCTTCCGCGAGCTCGGCGTCGAGCGGGTCGACACGCTCGAGGATCTCCTCGCCGAGGCGGAGTTCGTCTCGCTGCACGCGACGCTCACGCCCGAGACCCAGGGGTTGATCGGCGTGGAGGAGATCGCCGCCATGCGGGACGGCGTCCGCATCGTCAACGTCTCCCGCGGCGAGCTCCTCGACGAGGCCGCGCTCGTGGACGCCCTGACGCGTGGGAAGGTGGCGGGCGCCGCGCTCGACGTCTTCTCCGAGGAGCCGTACACGGGCCCCCTCCTCGACCTCGACACCGTCGTGGTCACGCCGCACCTCGCCGCCTCGACGGCGGAGGCGCAGGATCGCGCCGGCGTCATCGTCGCCGAGCAGGTGGCCGCGGCCCTCGACGGCCGCGTGGTCACGAACGCGGTCAACGTCCCGGGCGTCGGCCCGGAGGACATCGACGCCGTGGCGCCGTACCTCCCGCTCGCGGCCAAGCTCGGGGCGCTCGCGATCGAGCTCGCGGGCGGGATCGCCGACCGCCTCGACTTTCGCTACCTCGGGGAGCTGGCCGAGCACGACACCCGACTCCTCACGGTCGCCGCGCTCAACGGCGCGTTCCAGGGGCGGGTCGAGCAGCCCGTCAACTACGTCAACGCGCCGATCGTCGCCAAGGAGCGCGGCATCGAGGTGACCGAGGAGCACCGGCGCGCCTCGCGGGACTACCGCAACCTCATGACGATCAAGGCGGTGGTCGACGACGACGAGCTCCTCGTGGGCGGGACGGTCGTCGGTCGCGATCACGAGCCGCGTCTCGTGAAGGCCCTCGGCTACGACATCGAGATCGGGCTCGAGCCGCTCATGCTCTTCGTCGTCAACGACGATCGCCCCGGCAGGATCGGGCGGCTGGGAACCCTCCTCGGCGAGGCCGACGTCAACATCGCCAACATGGCCGTGTCGCGGAACCGCCCGCGCGACCGCGCCCTCATGGTGCTGACGCTCGACAGCCCGATCCCGGACGAGCTCCTCGCGCGGATCGACGCGGAGCCGGGGCTCATCCACCCGCGCGCGATCCGCCTCGAGCGGGCGGTGGAGCCCTGACTCCGGAGTGGCCCGAGCCGGTCGAGCGCGTCGCGCGCGTCCTGCGCGAGGGTCGGGTCGAGGCGCGGATCGAGGAGTTCAAGAAGGGCACGCCGACCGCGGCCGACGCCGCGCAGGCGACCGGGTCGCCGATCCACCAGATCGTGAAGTCGCTCGTCTTCTCCTGCGACGGGCGCGCAATCGTCGTCATGGTGCCCGGCGACGCCCGCGCCGACACCCGGAGGGTCGGGGGCGAGGCCGGCTGCGGGAGCGTCAAGGCCGTCCGCCCAAAAGAGGTCGAGCGCCTGACGGGCTTCCCGGCCGGCGGTGTCGCGCCGTTCCCGCTCCCCGGCATCTCCACCGTCCTGATCGAGCGGTCGCTCCTCGCGCACGAGGTCGTCTGGATCGGTGCGGGCTCGAGCCGCCACATGGCCGCTCTCGCTCCCGCCGACCTGGTACGCCTGGCCAGGGCCCGTCCCGTCCGCGTGGTCGTCGAGTAACCTTTAAATCCCATGCAGGAGACGCGCAAGATCTGGATGAACGGGGAGCTCGTCGACTGGGGCGACGCCAAGATCCACGTCGGCGCGCACGGGCTCCACTACGGCTCGGGCGTCTTCGAGGGGATCCGTTGCTACGAGACCGACGCGGGCCCCGCCGTGTTCAGGCTGACGCCCCACCTCGAGCGGCTGCACAACTCCGCGCGCCTCATCCACATGGAGCTCCCGTACTCCGTCGAGGAGCTCCGCGCCGCGAGCCACGAGCTCATCGGCGCGAACGGCCTCAGCGAGTGCTACCTGCGCCCGATCGCCTTCTACGGCTTCGGGGAGCTCGGCGTCCACCCCGGCACGAACCCGGTCGAGGTCGTGCTCATGAGCTGGCCGTGGGGCACGTACCTCGGCGAGGACGCGATCACGAACGGCATTCGCGCGAAGGTCTCGTCCTGGAAGCGTGTCGGGCCGAACACGATCCCGCACGTCTCGAAGGCGACGGGCATCTACCTGAACTCGATGCTCGCGGTGATGGAGGCGACCCGCGCCGGCTACGACGAGGCGATCCTCCTCACCGACGACGGGTACGTCGCCGACGGCTCCGGCGAGAACATCTTCGTCGTCAAGGACGAGGTCGTCTCGACGCCCGACCTCTCGGCCTCGATTCTCCCCGGCATCACGCGCCAGGCCGTCGTCGAGATCGCGCAGACGCTCGGCTACGCGGTCCACGAGAAGCAGCTCATCCGCTCCGATCTCTACGTCGCCGACGAGCTCTTCATGTGCGGGACGGCCGCCGAGGTCACGCCCGTCCGCGCGGTGGACGACCACGAGATCGGCGCGCCCGGCCCGGTGACGAAGGCGATCCAGGACGTCTTCTTCGAAGCCGTCCGGGGCCGCGACGAGCGCTTCTCGCGCTGGCTCGAGTACGCCGAGAAGACCCCGGCTTGACCCGCGAGATCCCCCTCTCCGCGCCCTGGATCGACGGGCGCGAGGAGGAGCTCGTGCTGGAGGCGCTTCGTTCGGGGAGGCTCTCGCTCGGCCCGATGGTCGACCGCTTCGAGGAGGCGCTCGCGGACCGGGTCGGCGCCCGGAGGGTGGCGGCCCTCTCGAGCGGGACGGCCGGCCTGCACCTGTGCATGCATCTGGCCGGCGTCGCGCCGGGAGACGAGGTCGTCACGACGCCGTTCTCCTTCGTCGCCTCGGCCAACTGCGCGCTCTACGAGGGCGCGACCCCGGTCTTCGCCGACGTCGACCCCCGCACGCTCAACCTCGACCCCGCGGCGGTGGAGGCGGCGATCACGCCGCGGACACGGGCGATCGTCGCCGTCCACATCTTCGGCTACCCGGCCGAGCTCGCCGAGCTCGAGGAGGTCGCGAGCCGTCACGGGCTCGCGCTCGTCGAGGACGCCTGCGAGGCGCTCGGCGCGGAGTACCGCGGGCGCCCGGTCGGCTCCTCGGGCCGTCTGGCCGTGTTCGCGTTCTATCCCAACAAGCAGATGACGACGGGGGAGGGGGGAGCGGTCGCGGTCGCCACCGACGACGAGTGGGAGCTCCTGAAGAGCCTCTCGAACCAGGGCCGGAGCGACTCCGGCGAGTGGCTCACGCACGCGCGCCTGGGCTACAACTACCGGCTCGACGACCTCTCCGCGGCACTCGGCCTCGCCCAGCTCGAGCGACTCGACGAGATCCTCGCGGCGCGCGCCGGCGTCGCCCGCCGCTACGACGACCTTCTCGCCGGGATCGACGGAGTCGAGACGCCGCTCGCCGACGACGCCGACCACCGCCGGTCGTGGTTCGTGTACGTCGTCTCGGTCGCGCCCGGGACCGACCGGAACGGCGTCATCGCGCGGCTGGCGGAGGAGGGCGTCGCCAGCAAGCCGTACCTACCGTCGATCCACCTGCAGCCGTACTACCGCGAGCGCTTCGGCTACCGCGAGGGGATGCTTCCCGTCGCCGAGGACGCGAGCGCCCGCTCGCTCGCCCTCCCGTTCCACGCGCGGCTCGAGGCGGACGACCAGGAGCTCGTCGCCGAGGCGCTATCCCGCGCCCTGCGATAATCAGCCCGTGGCGGATCCTGCGCCCCGGATGGTGTTCCTCGGCTTCGGCAAGTACGCGCGCGCCGACAAGATCTACGCTCTCGAGCCGATCCGCGGCGAGGACCGGGGAGGGGGCAGGCGGACGCTCGTCTGGGTGGACGGGATCGCCGAGGCGATCGTCGCCGCGCGCACCGAGCGCACGATCCTCCACGAGATGGGACAGGAAGCGGCGGGCGCGAGCTCGCACCTCCTCGACGACGCGCTCGCGTTCGCCGAGCGCATCGCCGAGGATGCCGACAAAGGGCGCGTCGACCTCACCGACCTCGGGCGCCGGGCGCGCAAGCTGCTCGAGGCGAGCGCGAAGCCGGCCGAGGACGACCAGCTCTTCTAGAACTCATTTCGGAGAAAGGGGCTCTTAGTGGCGCGGAGGCTCGCGCGAGGCTTCTTCGCGCGCAGCGTCCACGAGGTGGCGCCCGACCTCGTGGGGGCGACCCTGCTCGTCGACGGTGTCGGCGGCCGCATCGTCGAGGTCGAGGCCTACGACGCCGGCGACCCGGCGAGCCACGGCTATCGGGGCCCGACTGCCCGCAACCGCGCGATGTTCGGCCCGCCCGGGCGCGCCTACGTCTACCGCTCGTACGGCGTCCACTGGTGCCTGAACCTCGTCTGCGGCGACGTGGGGATCCCCGAGGCCGTGCTCGTGCGCGCGCTCGAGCCCACGGACGGGCTCGAGCGGATGCGCGAGCGGCGGGGGCTCGACGAGGAGCGCCTCCTCTGCGCGGGGCCCGGCCGTCTCTGCCAGGCGCTCGGAATCGCGGGCGAGCACGACGGCCTGGCGCTCGACCGGGCGCCCTTCGACCTGCGCGAGGCCGGGTCCGTCGCCGACGTCGTCCGTGGCCCGCGGGTGGGGATCAGCCGGGCGGTCGACCTTCCGTGGCGCTACGGGCTCGCCGGCTCGCGCTATCTCAGCCGGGCGCTCCGCGCGCCGGCCTAGGCGACCGCGCCCTTCGCCTCCCAGTACCGGTTGAGCGCTCCCTGGACCTTGAAGAACCAGATGAACGGCCCGACGATGATGATGGCGCCGGGGATGACCCAGAGGCCCGTCCAGGCGCTGAAGGGAGCTTCGCGGCCGTCCTGGCGGTACATCCTCGCGACCTCGTGCGGGATGAGAAACGGGGTGACGAAGCCGATGACGATGTAGATGATGAGCCCGATCCAGCCGCCGACCCCCTCGCGAGAGTGGCGCTTGACCTCCTCCTGGGTGCTCCAGACCCACCAGAGCCCGTAGACGCCGAGCGTGACGATGTAGATCAGGATCCCGAACCAGATCCCCCGAGGCTGTCCGAGGGGGCCGGTGTTCCCGGACGATGGAACAGCGACGCTCGCGGATTCCATTGGACACCTCCGTGTCGTTTCGCCCCCGACTCTACTGGCGCGCCCGGGCGGCGGGTCAGCCGCGGGCGACCACCAGGCGGATGGTCATGTTGCGAACCGAGGCGAGCCCGGCGCGGGGGATCTGCGTGAGAACCGTCCCCGCCTTCCCACCGTCGGCGTAGGCCTGGATCCTCCCGGCGAGCCCGCGGCGGGCGAGCCGCGCCCGGGCCTTCTCGGCGGAGAGGCCGACGACGTCCGGGATGCGGCCGTTGCGAGCCTTCGGGAGCACGATCCGGACGGTGCTCCAGGACGAGAGCGTCCCGGAGGCCGGGATCTGTTTCGTCACGACGCCGAGGCGCTCGCCGGGCTCGGCTGGTCGCCAGATGACCTCGGGCGTCAGCGGCATGGAGAGGAGCTGCGCCTCGGCAGCGTGCCGGCGGCCGCCGACGACAGTCGGAACGTCGACCTCGTTGGGCTTGCACGGAGCCATCTGGCTCGGGCCCGAGCCCGCGAAGTAGACGATCTGGTGGGAGTCGCGGCAGTTGCCGTTGTCCCGGTACCAGTGGTTGTTCCGGTAGACGACCTGGAGCGGCGCGACCGATGGGTAGACAGGCGCGGGAAACGACTCCGGCGGGTCGTCCTCGTGCCTGAGCGCGCGCTCCATGAAGCTCTTCCAGACGAGCGCGGGGAACGTGCCGCCGGCGACGGGATCGCCCTCGAACTCGGTCTCCATGGGGATGAGCTTGTCGGGGTACCCGACCCACACCGCGGTCACGAGCTGCGGGGTGTAGCCGACGAACCACGCGTCGCCGTAGTTCTCCGTCGTCCCGGTCTTGCCGGCGGCCGTGCGGTCCGAGAGGGCCGCCCGGTGCCCCGTGCCCTCGGTGATGACCTGCTGGAGGATCGAGGTGACCATGGCGGCGTCGTTCTCGCTCACCGCCTGCTTGCGGACCGGGCCGTTCGAGTACTCGTGCGTCCCGTCGTCGACCTTGAGCACCGCGCGCGGCGTGTTGCCGAGCAGCGTCCCGTCGACGCGCTTGCCCCCGGCAGCGAGCGTGGCGAAGCCGCGCGCCATCTCGAGCGGGCTCACCGCCTCGACCCCGAGGCCGATCCCGAAGAAGTCGTCGAGCGGCCGGGTGATGCCCATCCGGTGCGCCGTGGCGGCGACGTTCTTCGGCCCGACCTGCTCGGTCAGCTGCGCGTAGACGGCGTTGTCGGAGTGAATCGTCGCTTCCTGGAGGTTGATCGGCCCCAGGTACGAGCCTTCGTAGTTCGCGACCGACCAGAGCTTGTCGCCCAGGTTGATCGTGGTGGGCTCCGAGACGAAGACCGTCTGCGGCGAGATGCCCTGCTCGAGCGCGGCCGTGAGGACGAAGGGCTTGAACGACGAGCCGGTCTGGCGCTCTCCCTGGACGGCGAGGTTGAACTGGCTCTTCGTGAAGTTCCTGCCGCCGACCATGGCGAGCACCCGGCCGTCGCGAGGATCGATGGCGACGAGGGCCACGGCCGGCCCCTGCGGCCCCGGAAGCCATTTGTCGATCGCCTCCCGCGCGAGCTTCTGGAGCTCGAGGTCGATCGACGTCGTGATCCGCAGGCCGCCGCCGAAGACCTCGCCCGAGCCGTAGTAGGGGAGCAGCTGCTGCTTGACGTACTCCGCGAAGTACTGCTGCCGGTGCTTCGTTCCCGGGAGCCCCACGTCGTCGGGGTCCGGGAGCGGCGCGCTGTCCGCCTCGCGGTAGTCCTCCGGCGTGATCAGGCCCTGCTCGAGCATGAGCTGGAGGACGGTCGTCCGCCGCGCCCTCGCCGCGCCCGGGTTCGCGACGGGGTCGTAGGCGCCGGGGCTGGCCGGCAGGCCCGCGAGCAGCGCGGCCTCGGGCAGCGTGAGCTCCTTCGCGTGCTTGCCGAAGTAGACGCGCGCGGCCATCTCGATGCCGTACGCCTCGTTCCCGAAGTAGATCGTGTTCAGGTAGGCGGTGAGGATCCGGTCCTTCGACCACCGCTGCTCGAGCTGCCAGGCGAGCGCAGCCTCCTTGACCTTGCGGCTGATCGTCCGCTCCTTCTTCGTGTACTGGTTCTTGATGAACTGCTGGGTGATCGTCGACCCGCCCTGCACGAAGTTCTGCGAGCGGACGTCGGCCCAGACGGCCCTGAGCATCCCCTGGGCGTCGACGCCCCGGTGCTCCCAGAAGCGGCGGTCCTCGACGGCGACGATCGCCTGCTTCATGAGCGGCGAGATCCGGTCGGAGCCGACGACGACCCGGCTCTCCGAGCCGCGGAGCACCGCGAGGACGGTCTTCCCGTCCGACGCGTAGATGTATCCGAGCTGCTCCACCCGCCGTTCGTTGCCGGGCTCGAGCTGCGGGAGCTCGCTCGCGATGGAGCTCACGAGACCGTACGCAAACGACACCGCCGCCGCCGAGAGGACGACGAGGAGGAGAGCGAGGGACCGGAGCTTGCGAACCCGGCGACGGCGCGGTTTCGCGCTACGCCTACGTCTTCCGAACGCCACGAAGCGTTGAGTCTAGCGACGAGCCTCGGCGCCTACGCCGGTTCACCGGTGACGAAGACGGGCTCCTGCGTCGACTGCTCGACACCGCCCTCCTGCTCCACCGTGACGGCGACGAGCGCCCCCGCGGGGACGGGCTCGTCGAGCGCGACGACCGTGGGAGCGCCTCCACCGGCGAAGAGCCCGGCAGCTGTCGTCCTGTCGCCCTCGACGACCCACGCTTCGTACGTCCGCTCGGACGGGGCCTCCTCGAGGCCGCGCACGACGAGCCACCCCTTGCCGGCGGCGTCGACGACGAGGACGCCGTCGGCTCCCTCGAGCGGGATGTGCCGGGCACTCGGATCGGCGAGGAGCTGGGCCGCCGCCTGGGAGGACTGGGAGGCGGCCCGCTCGTCGTCGAGCTGCCGCGAGAGGTCGACGGCCCAGATGCCGAGGCCGATCGCGGCGACCGCGGCGGCTGCCGCGAGGGTCGCGGCGACGGGCAACGCCCAGCGGCGGCGCCGCAGCGGCACGACGTTCGGCCGCTCGCGTGCGGCGTCGGCCAGGATCCGCGCGCGCAGCGCGGGCGGAGGCGGAGGCGCCTCCGTGTCGTAGGCGAGCTCGGCGGCGGCGTCCTGGAACGAGGCGACCGCGGATCTGCACTCGGGGCAGTGCGCGAGGTGCTGCTCGAAGGCCCGGCGCTCGTCGGCGTCGAGCGCGTCGAGCGCGTAGGCGGCGCTCAGGTCGTGGATCTCGGCTCTTTCCATTGCTCCTTCTCGAGTCCGTCCTCGGCAAGCAGCTCGCGGAGGGTGGCGAGCCCGGCGAACATCCGGCTCTTGATCGTTCCCAGGGGCTCCCCGAGCCGGTCGGCGAGCTCCGACTGGGTGAACCCCCCGAAGTATGCGAGCTCGAGGGCCTCGCGCTGCTTGTCGGGGAGCTTCCGGAGCGCCTCCTGGACGCGGGCCCGCCGCAGGCGCAGCCAGGCCTCGTCCTCGGTGTCGGTACCCGCGGCCTGGGGCGCCGCCTCCAGTGGCTCCGCGCGGCGCGGCTCCTCGCGGCGGACGAGGTCGACGGCACGCCGGTGGATCAGGGTCAGGATCCAGGTGCTGGCCTTCGCGCGCCCGGCGACGAAGCGCGCCGAGGAGCGCCAGACCGCGAGGAAGCCCTCCTGCACGGCGTCCTCGGCGAGCGCCGGATCGCGCACGATCCGGAGCGCGAGCCCGTATGCGGCCCTGCCGAAGCGGTCGTAGAGCTCGGCGAGCGCATCCTCGTCGGCCCGGGCAACGAGAGCCACGAGCGCCTCGTCCGAGAGGTGGGCGAGCTTCCGGGCCACGGTCGAGCGGTCACGACGGGAGCCGGGCAACGCTAGCACGGCGATCACGACTGGTATTCGCACGACTCCGCGGCCCGGTTCGACTCGTATGATCGGCACTCGATGGTGGCGCCCGAGATCGTGTCCGAGCTGACCCGAAACGCCGTCGACGTGCTCCCGGCCGGCGAGCTCGAGCGCAAGCTCGCGCTCGGGCGGCCGCTGCGGGTGAAGCTCGGGATCGACGTCACCTCGCCCGACATCCACGTCGGTCGCGCCATCCCGCTGCAGCGCATGCGCGCGTTTCAGGACAGGGGGCACGTCGGCGTCCTCATCGTCGGGGACTACACGACGCGGGTGGGCGACCCGTCGGGCCGCTCCACCGAGCGCCCGATCCTCTCCGACGAGGAGATCGACACGAACGCGCAGACCTACGTCGAGCAGGCCTACCAGATC
>DATBJE010000230.1:0-13573 GCA_036556565.1 Gaiellaceae bacterium | reverse complement strand
TGGGAAGCCCGATCGTCGGGACCTACCCGTCTCAGGACACGGCCATCGTCGACCCGCCGACGTGGTTCTCGGCGGTGCCGGCATCGCTGGCCGTCGACGCCCGCCTGCTCCAGACCGGCTTCTTCGCGGCCGGCCTCTGGCTGCTCGACGCCGAGTCGGCGACCGCTCCCGGCTCGCCGCTCGTCGTCCACGGCCCGAACGACTCCGGCACGGCCCGGCTCACTGCGTTCGCGTTGAACCCGCTCTATCGAGCGGATCCCGAGCGTGAGTGGCCGATGGTCGGCGGCGCCGCCTACTGGGCGGATCAGTAGACACCGACGCTGACGAAGGCAGCGAGGGGCGGGGAGCGATCCCCGCCCCTCGTCGTCTAGCCGCCGAGCCGGCCGAGAAGGTCGGCGAGCGTGTCGCCGCCCTCGATCAGCCAGTCGATCGGCGCGCGGGCGACGACCTCGCGCATGAGCGTGGCGGCCAGGCCCGGAATGTCGCCGCGTGACTCCGCGTCGTCGATCGCCTCGTCGAGCCCCGAGCGCACGGCGCGCTCGATCGTCTTCTTGTCCCACTGCACGTCGGCACCCAGCGCCGGGTCGAACGCGAGCACGAGCTCCTCGCGGGTGGTGCCCAGCTCGCAGGCGGCCCCGTCGAGCCCGTCGAGGACGACCCGCTGGACCGTCGCGTCGAAGCCCGAGCCCGGGTACGGCGCCCGGTCGGCGCACGGGTCGGCGACCTTGGGCTCGCCGAAGCTGAGGGCTCCCTGCGAGAGCTCGACGGCGATGAGCGCGACGGCCGCCGCCGCAAGGACGGCGAGCGAGACGAGGCCCTGGGCGCGGCGGCTCACGCGGGGATCCTCCGGCGGGAGAAGAAGGCGGCGGCGGCCGCGAGGACGGCGAAGAGCGCCGAGAGCAGGAACGAGGAGCGGAAGGCCCGCGTGAGCACGGCCTGCACCGCCTCGAGCAGCGAGTCCCGGACCTCCCGCACGTCGGCGTTCTCGAGCGCGCCGCGCTCGTCGAACGGCGCCGCCAGGTCGGGCACCTCGCCCCTGGGCACGCGCTGGAACTCCCGGTAGAGGTCGAGCGCGATCGGGATCTTCTCCGTGAGCGGCAGCTTGCCGTCGAGGATGACGGCGGTCGCGTTCGTCGTCGCGGTGTCGGCCGCGTTGTCGAGCTCGCCCGCGAGGAGCGGCGCGACGAGGACGAGCCCGACGACGAGGCCCAGGTGCCTCACGCCCACGGAGACGCCTCCCTCCCTCGTGAGGTCGCCCTCCGGCGGCAGCGATGACCGCGTGAGCGGCGGGAGCGCCAGGCCGAGGCCCACACCCGCGAGGGCGAGGGCGGGGACCGCGTACGCAGGGTCGCTCGCCGGCAGGAGCGCCAGAGCCACCAGGCCGGCCGCCAGGAGCCCGCACCCGCCCGCGACGTCGAGCGGCGCCGACAGCCGCTGCGAGAGCGGAGCCGCGGCCAGCGCCGCGATCGGCAGGGCGCTCACGATCCCCGCGCCGGCCAGCGGGCCGTAGTCCCACACCGTGACGATCAGGAGGACGGAGAGGAAGAGCGCGCCGACGAGCGCGGCGTAGACGAGCGCCAGACCGAGGCCGACCCCGACCGGCAGGCGGAAGGCCGAGCGCTCCGACGGAGGCGGCAGCGCCCGGACGGCCGGGTGGAGCGCCGCCGCGAGCGCGACCGCCGCGAGCGGAGCCTGCACCGCGAAGATCGCCCGCCAGTCGAAGGCCTCGGTGAGGATGCCGCCGAGCGCCGGCCCGAACGCCGTCCCCAGCGTGCCGGCCGCGACCCAGACGGCCACCGCTCGCCGCCGCTCGCCGGTGAGCGCGACGAGGATCGGCAGGGACGCTCCCAGGAGGAGCGCGGCGCCCAGGCCCTGGACGACGCGACCGCCGATGAGGAACGAGAGGCTCTGGGCGAGGGCGCACGCGATCGACGCCGCGAGGAAGATCGCGATGCCGACGAGGCCGAGCACGCCCGGACGCACGCGGCGCGAGAAGGGCAGGAAGACGAGGGCGCCGACGACGACCGCGACGTTGTAGGCGGTGACAACCCACGAGACGCCCGGGATCGTCGTCTGGAACTCGAGATAGAGCTCGGGGAGGGCGAGGACGACGATCGACGAGTCGGCGAAGGCGACGCCGATCGACAGGGCCAGGGCGACCTGGTAGACGCGCGACAACCGCTGATCGGGTGCGACGGGCTCGATGCCGGGAGCCTACGCGGCGCACGGCGCCTGACGCGGATCTCTCTTCGCATCCCTCGACGCCGTGGGACGGGCCCCGGGGACAGCGCGGCCCAGCAAGTAACAGACTGTTACTTGCACCACGTCGAACCCCAGGAGACAGGGAGGCCCCCCTCCCGATCCTCACAAGTAACAGTCTGTTACTTGGGCGAGACCGGACCCCAGGGGCATAGCCTCCGGGCGTGCTGCGGCTGCTGCTTCCACCCATCGCGGTGTTCGTGCTCGGCGCCGCCGTCCTGCGGGCCGCCGTCGTCCCCGCGGAGGTGTGCCCGCCCCTGACGACCGCGCAGGCACGGGCGTCGGTCGCGGCGGCCGCGGGGTGGCTCGAGCGGGGTGTCAGGCCCGACGGCCGCTACACGTACGGCTACGACCGGGAGCACGATCTCGTCCCGACCGACTACAACGTCACGCGACACGCGGGCGTGATGATGGGGCTCTACCGCCTCGCCGCCACGACGGGCGACGAGAAGGCGCTGGCGGCGGCCGACCACGGCCTCCCGTTCCTGCGCGCGAACCTGATCCGGCGCGACGACTGGGCCGCGTTCGCCGAGCCCAACGGGGACGCCCGGGTCGGGGCGAGCGCCCTCACGGTGGCCGCGCTCGTCCACCGCAGGCTGGCGACCGGCGAGACGACCTACGACGATCTGATCCGCGAGCTCGGGCGGTTCGTCCTCGCGCAGCAGCTGCCGGACGGGAGCGTCCTCGGCTCCTGGAGCGGGACGACCGGGCGACCCGTCCCCGGCGAGTACGCGGAGTTCGGCACGGGCGAGGCGCTGTGGGCGCTCGCGCTCGCCGCCCGCACCTTCCCGGACGAGGGTTGGCCGGCCCCCGCGCAGCGCCTCGCGCGCTGGATCGCGACGGAGCGGGACGACGTCGAGGGCTACGTGCTCACCTACCCCGACCACTGGGCCGCGTACGGGCTCGCCGAGCTCGCCGCCGGGTCGCTCGACCCGGACGAGGTCGCCTACGCGCGCAGCCTCGCAGGCATCTTCGGCCTCAACTCGCGCCTCGAGTCGCAAAGCGGGACCGGCGGCCTGCGGCGGCTCATGCGGGGAGAGCCGGCCAACGGCGCCGGCCTGGGCACGATCGGCGAGGCGCTTGCCGCGCTCTGGCGCCTGAGCGTCGCGGATCCCCGGCTCGGCGACCTCTCCGACGACCTCGCCGAGCGGCTCCGCTGCACGGCCGCAAGGACCGTCGAGCGGCAGGCCGACGCGGCCGAGGCGGCCCGCTACCGGCGGCCGGACCTCGTCCGCGGGGCCTGGTTCACCGAGGACGGCTACACGCAGATGGACCACGAGCGGCACCCGATGGCGGCCCTGCTTGCGGCGCTACCGGTGCTCGAGGAGCAGCCGCCGCCGTGACCTTCTGGTTCCTCCTCCTCGCCTTCGCGGCCTCGCTGAACCCGTGCCGCTTCCGGCTCGCGTTCGCGGGGCGGCCGGAGGTCGTGGCCCTCGGCTCGCTGGCGGCGCTCGGCGTCGGCGCCGCCCTGTCCTTCTCCGGCGAAGCCGCGCTCGACGCGCTCGCGATCAGCCCCGAGAGCTTCCGCCTCGCCGCGGCCTTCGTCCTGGCCGTCGAGGGCGTGCGTGCCCTGCTCGCCGGCTCTCCGCGGCCGGCACCCGCCCTCGCGGGCTTCAGGGCGGCACTCGTGCCCGTGGCGTTCCCGCTCCTCCTCCAGCCCGGCGTCGTCGTCCTCGCCCTTGCCGCCGGGGGCGACGACGTCGCCGCCACGGCGGTCGGAGCGCTCGCGATCGCCGTCCTCCCGGTCGTCGGCGCGAGCCTCGTCGCGGGAGGAGCCCGGACGGACGCGCTCCTCCTGGCCGGCGGCCGTCTCCTCGGCGCGCTCGAGATCGTCGCCGGCGCAGCGCTGGCGGTCGACGCGATCAGGGACGTGTGAGAGGCTACGCGCGGGAAGGAGACCGGCCCAGCCAAGCCGAAAACCCCCTCCGTGGCCGACATCGGAGCGCTGAAGAGAGCGTTCGTCTCGCCGCCCGGCGGAGCGTCGCGCGCGCGACCGTGGATCGTGGTCGTCCTCGGCGTGGGGCTCGAGGCCGCTCTCACCGTCCCGGGGGACTGGCACGCGGACTACCCGGGGGTCACCGTCGGCGCGGGAATCCTCGTCGCCGCTCTCGCCGGGGTCGCCGGCGGGATCGTGCCCGGAATCGCGGTCGGCGCCGCCGGCTGGGCCCTCTACTTCTTCTTCGTCGCGGACGAGTCGCTCCAGGCGCTCTACGGCCTGCCGGCCTGGATCCTCGTGGGCGGCGCCGCTGGCTGGCTCGCGCTCAGCAGGCGCCGGACGGCCCGCGGGCGTCAGCTGGCCGAGGACGAGCTGACCTCGATCCGCGAGTCCGCGGCCGAGGGCATCGTGGGCGTCGACCTCGAGGGCACGATCGTGAGCTGGAGCGCAGGCGCCGAGGCCATCTACGGCTATCCCGCCGACGAGGCCCTCGGCCAGCCCGTCTCGCTCCTCGGCGGCGACGAGCAGGCGCTCGCGGACGCGCTCGACGCGGTGGAGCACGGCGAGCGGCTGGAGAAGCCGAGCGCCGTCCACCGGCAGAAGGACGGGACGGACCTCTCCATCGGCCTGACCGTCGCGCCGATCCGCGACGGCACGGGAGAGCCGGCCGGCGCCGTCCTCGTCGCCACCGACGTCGGCGAGCGGCAGCGGTTCGAGGAGCGCCTGCGCGAGACCGACGCGAAGTACCGCGCGCTGACCGAGCAGCTGCCGGCGATCACGTACGTTCACCCGGTCGGCGAGCGCGGGGCCCCGATCTACGTCAGTCCGCAGGTGGCATCTGTCCTCGGCTACTCCGCGCAGGAGTGGGTCGCGCAGCCGGAGCTCTTCTACCGCCTCCTCCACCCCGAGGACCGCGAGCGCGTACGAGCGGAGATCGCGGCCGCGGCCGAGGGCACGCGCGCGCTTCGCTGCGAGTACCGGATGCTCTCGCGCGACGGGCGGACCGTTTGGGTCCACGACGAGGCCGTGACCGTGCGCGACGACGACGGGCGGCCGTTCTACACACAGGGCTATCTGCTCGACGTGAGCGAGCGGCGCGACGCAGCCGAGGAGCGCGAGCGCCTGCTGGCGGCCGAGCGTGCGGCCTCGGCCGAGGCGGTCGACCGGCAGCGCAAGCTCGACTTCCTCGCGCGCTCCGGCGAGATCCTCGGATCGTCCCGCGACTACCAGGCGACCCTGCGTCGCGTGGCCGACCTCGCCGTGCGCGACCTTGCTGACTGGTGCCTCGTCGACCTCGTCGACGAGGAGGGCGCCGCGACCCGGATCGCCGCCGGGCAGGCCGGCCCGGGCAAGCCCGGCCCCGAGCCGAGCCCCCTGCCCGAGGCCGACGTCCTCGACGTCATCCGGCGCGGGCGGCCCGAGCTCTCGGAGTCGCGCATGTGCGTCCCCCTGCGCGCCCGCGGCCGCGCCCTCGGCGCGCTGACCCTGCTCACGCAGGCGCCGGGCCGCTCGTACGGCGCCGACGACCTCGCCGCCGCCCAGGAGCTGGCCGGCATGGCCGCGCTCGCCGTCGACAACGCCCACCTCACCCGCGAGGTGGAGGAGGCGGCCGACGCCGCCCGCGTGCTCACCTACGTGGCCGACGGCGTCACGCTCGTCGACCGCACGGGGACGATCAGGCTCTGGAACCCGGCCGCCGAGGCCATCACCGGGCTTCCGTCGGACGCCGTCCTCGGCCACACGGCCGCGGAGGCGATCGCGGGCTGGAAGACGCTGGCGCAGCGGATCCCGGTCGGCCCCGCCTCCGAGCCCGTGATGCCCGAGACGCTCCCGCTCGAGACCGAGCGGGGCGAGCGCTGGATCTCCATCTCCGGCGTCGACTTCTTCGGCGGGACCGTCTACGCGTTCCGCGACCTCACGGACGCGCACCGGCTGGAGGAGCTGAAGGCCGACTTCGTCGCCACCGCCTCGCACGAGCTGCGGACGCCGCTGGCCGCCGTCTACGGCGCCGCGCAGACCCTCCGGCGACACGACTTCGCGCTCGACGAGGCGGGACGCGACCGCTTCGTCTCGCTCATCGTCGACGAGTCCGAGCGGCTGAACCGGATCGTCAACGAGATCCTGCTCGCCAACCAGCTCGACGCCGGCCGGCTCGACCTGATCGACGAGCCGTTCGACCCCGGCGACCTCGTCGAGCGCGTGGTCGAGTCCGCCCGCGAGCACGGGCCACCGGGCATCACGCTGGAAACCGTCGTCGGCGACCCGCTCCCGTCGGTCGCTGCCGACCGCGACCGCGTCCGCCAGGTGCTCGTGAACCTCGTCGAGAACGCCATGAAGTACTCGCCCGACGGCGGGCGCATCGAGGTCGGCGTCGAGGCCTCGGAAGGCTCGATCAGCTTCCACGTCCGCGACGAGGGCCTCGGCATCCCCGACGACGAGCAGGCCCGGATCTTCGAGAAGTTCTACCGCCTCGACCCCGAGATGACGCGCGGGATCGGAGGCACGGGGCTGGGGCTGTACATCTGCAGCGAGCTCGTCGAGCGCATGGACGGCCGCATCTGGGTGGAGTCGCGCGAAGGCACCGGCTCGACGTTCTCGTTCGAGCTCCCCGCCGTCGAGGCGACCGCCGCCCGGCCCGTCGCGACCGAGCTGCGCGAGAGCCCCGACCTCTAGAGCCGCGGCTCGAGCTCGTCCCGGAGCGGGATCCCAGCTCGCGCCTCTGCTAGAAGGCACTACGCATGGGCGAGATGCGAGACCGCATGTTGCGCGGCGAGCTGTACATCGCGGGCGATCCGGAGAACGAGGCCGAGTTCGCGCGGGTGCAGGAGCTCCTCGCCTGCTTCAACCGCTCGGCGCCTGGCGCGTGGGACGAGCGCGACGCGCTGCTCCGTCAGATGCTGCGGCACGTCGGCGAGGAGGTCGTCGTGCGGGCGCCGTTCTACTGCGAGTACGGCGCGATCAGCATCGGCGACCGCACGTTCGTCAATGTCGATGCGGTGATGCTCGACGTGGCGCCGATCGCGATCGGCGCGGCGTGCCAGATCGCGCCGCGGGTGCAGCTGCTGACCGCGGCCCATCCGGTCGACCCGGAGGCCCGGCGCGCCGGCTGGGAGTACGGCGACCCGATCACGCTTGCCGACAACGTGTGGCTGGGCGGGGGCGTGATCGTGTGCCCGGGTGTGAGCATCGGACAGGACACCGTCGTGGGCGCCGGTGCAGTGGTTGCCGGCAACCTGCCGGCGGGCGTCGTCGCGGCCGGAGCTCCCGCCCGCGTCCTGCGCGAGATCGGCGAGGCGGATCGGGTCGATGTCCATCGTCGCGCGACCTGACCCGTCTCGTCGAGACGAACGTCATCGCGCCACCGCGTAGAGACGCCACTCGCCGGGGACGCCCTTGAGCTCGTGTGCGCCGCGCTCGTCGAAGGAGAGGCCCGAGCCGGCGACGAGGTCCTTCACCGTCTGGGAGACGAGCACCTCCGAGGGCGCGGCCATCGCCCCGATGCGCGCCCCGATGGCGACGGCGATGCCGCCGACCTTCCCGGCGATCGTCTCCACCTCGCCGGTGTGGACGCCGGCGCGGATCTCGATCCCGAGCGCCTTCACCGCGTCGACCGCCGCCTCGGCGCAGCGCACCGCCCGCGCCGGGCCGTCGAAGGAGGCGAAGAACCCGTCCCCCGCGGTGTCGATCTCGTTTCCCCGGTAGCGGGCGAGGAGCGCGCGGACGGTGGCGTGGTGGCGCTCGACGAGCTCCCGCCAGCCCGCGTCGCCCAGCTCAGCCGCCCTCTCCGTCGAGCCGACGATGTCGGTGAAGAGGACGGTGGCGAGCACGCGCTCGAGCTCCAGCTCCTCCTCGCGAACGCCCGCAAGAAACCGCTGGACCTCGCGGACGACCGCCTCTTGATTGCCCGCCCAGGGGAAGTGGTCCTCGCCCGGGACCTCGACGAACGTGGCCGCACGGATGTGCGAGGCGACGTAGCGGCTGCCGCGAACGTCGGTCTCGCCATCGCCCTCCCGGTGGAGGACCAGCGTCGGCACGTGGATCGAGGGCAGGACGTCGCGGACGTCCGTCTCCCAGAAGCGACGCCCGTCCGCGTAGCAACCGCCGGGCGTCAGCGACACTCGCTCGTACCGAACGCACCATTCGAGACCCTTCTCGTCGGCGGTGAGCGTCGGATTCTTCGTCCGCGACCAGCGGCCGTCGAGGCTGTGGCAGGTCAGGCGCAGCCCTTCCTCGAATTGCTCGTCCGTCGTGCCCCAAGGAGCGTCGTCGGACAGCCTCTGGCTCGGTTCCAGGCCGTAGAGGACCAGCCCCGCGAGCCGATCGGGGTAGGTCGCGGCGAAGAGCGTGGCGATGAACCCGCAGTCGCCGGTGGCGAACACGATCGGGCGCTCGGACTCCGCCTCGTCGAGGACGGCGCGGAGGTCGTCGACGAGCGTCTCGATCGGCGGGATGTCTGCCGGCGTGAAGCGCTCGGAGCACCCGAGGCCGCGGCGATCCATGACGATCAGGCGCGAGACCCGCGACAGCTCCCGGGCGAAGCGGGCGAACGCGGGGTGCTCCCAGTTGAGGATGACATTGGAGAGGTAACCCTGGAGATAGACGAGGTCGGCGGGGCCGTCGCCCACGACCTGGTAGGCGAGCGCGTCGTCGTCGTTCCAGGCGTATCTGGTGTCGGGGACGTCCACGGCTACCTCTCGCCGCCCGCGACGGGCTCGAGCGCGCGCAGGGCGGCGAGCTCGGCCGGCGTAGGCCCCTCTCCGACCCGGACATCCTTCGCGACACGGAGGTCCCAGCCGGTGGCCGCGCGAGCCTGCTCGACCGAGGCTCCGGGGTGGAGCTCGAGGAGCGTAAGCTCCTGCGTCCCGGGATCGGGCTGGAGGATCCCCAGGTCGGTGATGACGCAGGTGACGCCCGCTCCCGGGAAGGCCAGCTGGTCCCCGGCGCCGTCCCGCGGCCGGTGGCCGACCGTGGTCAGGAAGTCGAGCTTCGCCACGAAGGCGCGCGGGCTCTGGCGGAGCATCACGTACGTCTCCTTGCACGAGGCCGCGATCTCCGGCGCACCGCCGCCGCCCGGCAGCCGCACCTTGGGGTGCTCGTAGTCGCCGATGACGGTGCTGTTGAGGTTCCCGAAGCGGTCGATCTGGGCGGCGCCGAGGAAGCCGACGTCGATGCGCCCGCCCTGCAGCCAGTACGCGAAGATCTCGGGGATCGAGACGACCGAGTCGGCGGTCTCGCCCAGCTCGCCGTCGCCGATGGACAGGGGCAAGCGCGTCGGCTTCGCGCCGATCGTCCCGCTCTCGTAGACGAGGACGCAGCCCGGCGCGTGCGTCGCCCGCGCGAGGTTCGCCGCCAGGCTCGGGAGCCCGATCCCGACGAAGCACACGGTGCCGTCGTGGAGCCGCCGCGCGGCGGCGACGGCCATCATCTCGTCGGCGGTGTAGCCGGGGTCGCCGGTCTCGATCACGCCGCCTCCACCACGTTGGCCCGCATCCACTCGAGGAAGCGGTCGCGGTCGCGGCTGATGGGATCCCACGCGACGTAGAAGGCGTTGTCCCGGTCGTAGTAGCCCTGGGCGTAGGACGGGCGGGCGCCGCCGGGCACGTGCGCCACGGCCGTCACCGCCCACGTGGGCAGGACGACCGCGCCCGGCAGCGGCTCGAGCTCGGGGACGATCTCCTCGACGGTCACGAGGGACAGGTCGGAGGCGAGCACGGCCTCCTTCTGGACGCCGACGATCCCCCACAGCTGGACGTTGCCGGCCTCGTCGGCGCGCTGGGCGTGGATTATCCCGACGTCGGGCCGGATCGCGGGCACGGCGGCGAGGCTCTCGCCCGTGAACGGGCACGTGATCGAGGCGACCCTCGTCCGCTCCGCGAGCTCGCTCCCGGCGTAGCCGCGCAGGACACCGAAGGGGAGGTGCGAGGCGCCGGCCGCGTAGGCCGTGGCCATGCCCGCATGCGAGTGCTCCTCGAGCTCGAGCGGCACCGGCCAGCCTCGCTCGACCGCCTCGCGGAGCCGGTGGAGCGAGCCGACCCCCGGGTTCCCGCCCCAGGAGAAGACGAGCTTCCGCGCGCAGCCCATGCCGATCACCTGGTCGTAGACGAGGTCCGGCGTCATCCGCACAAGGGTCAGGTCGCGGCGGCCCTGCCTGACGAGCTCGTGGCCCGCGGCGAAGGGGATCAGGTGGGTGAACCCCTCGAGGGCGACGACGTCGCCGTCGTGCACGAGCTCTCGAACCGCCTCACGCAGAGGGACGATCTCCGCCACGGCTGCGGATGCTATGCGGGGTCGGGCTTCGCCGACTCCTCGAGCTCGCGCGGGAGGACGAAGCCCTCCAGCACCGCGGCGCGGGGGCGCAGGCCCGACCACCCGCCCGTGGGGATGCCGAGCGTCGCGAGGGCCCCCGTCGGGAACCGCTCGCGCAGCCGGTCGAGCCCGTCTCCCCGGCCTGCGAGCGTGAGCGCGAGCTCGTGGATGCTCGGGTTGTGCCCGATGAGGAGCACCGAGGGCACCGAGTCGGGCACGTCGTTGAGGCGGGCGAGGAGCGCGTCGATCCCGGCCAGATAGAGGCCGTCCTCGATCCGGATCTCCACCTCGCCCTCGAGCGCGGGCAGGATCGCGGCCAGGGTCTCGCGCGTCCGCAGCGCCGAGGAGCAGAGGACGAGCGCCGGCGCGACGTGGTCGTCGCGGAGATGCTCGGCGATGTGCGCCGACGCGCGCCGGCCCCTGGGAGCGAGGGGACGGTCGCGGTCCTCGAGCCCGGGGTCGTCCCAGCTCGACTTGGCGTGGCGGAGCAGGTAGAGGACGCTCAAGGAGGCTCGCTACACCTGGATGCCGTAGGCCTCCGTGAATGCCTCCTGGGCATACGCCAGCGACGCGTAGCCGAAGCCGCCGTCGCCCCAGCTCGTCCCCCAGCTGTTCCGGACGATGAACCGCCCCGGCCGGTAGCCGACGAGCGAGACGGCGTGACCGCCGCGCGTCGTCTCGGGCTGGTACTCGTCGAGGTTGCCGCCGGTCGTGTCGGCGTCGTCCCACGTCCGGTCGACGTCGAGCCGCGTCAGGATCGGGCCCTTGGTCGCCAGCCACGTGCGCCATTCGGTCAGGTTCGTCCCCAGGTTGAAGTACGCGACGATCTTGAGCTGCGCGGCGACCGCGTAGAACGTCGTCGCCCGGCCGGGGTAGAGCCTTCCGGAGAGGAAGGGGAGCACCGTGTCCCGAACGGCGCCGAACTTCCGTGCGACGTCGAGCGCGGACTTGAGACTCGTCCCCTCGGTCTCGATGAAGGTCGTCGGCCGCGTGATGAACTGGTCGGTCTCCTTCGACGCCATCCAGATGAAGCGCGGGGAGAGCTTGTCGGTCTGCGCGATGCGCCCGGCCTTGACGAAGTGCCAGCGCAGCAGCGAGTCGGCGCTCGCCCACCCGACGCACGATCCGGTCGTCCCCTGGTCGCCGACCTTCCACCAGGTCGCTCGCAGGTCCTTCGACGAGGGGATGGCCGGCGCGGCGGCGACCATGTCCGCCTCCTCGGCCGTCGCGAACGTCCAGTCCTCCTCGACCTTCTGCGAGGGCCTGCAGTTGAGGATCCGCTTCGGCTTCGTGGCCCGCTTCCGTCGCGTTGTCTTCCGCCTCGTTGTCTTCCGGGGTCTGGCCACTGGGCACCTCCTGGCGGTGGGACGGGGCGGGACGAGTCTAGACCCAACCGGCCGACTTGACTTCTTGTCACAAACAGCACTAGTATCGCCGGCTGTACGGCCGGCAGGCAGTCCGCAGCGAAGGAGTCACGATGAGACTCGGCCGAACGCTCCTCGCGCTCGCTCTCGCGGCAGGGATCGGGCTCACGCTCGTCACCCCCGCGTCCGCGCACTCGCGAGCCCGGCTGCTGGAGAGGTTCCAGCCCGTGCTCTTCTTCCACGCGGACGAGGCGTTCCGCCCGATCCGCGTGGAGACGTTCGTGGACGACTCCAACCTCGAGGCCGCGACGAGCCAGACCACGTGGGTGGTGGTCGACCCCGACCCCGGCGCGGACTCCCTGCCGACCACGAGCCCACCGGTGTGGCGGCTGAACCAGCGCGAATGCTTCGCCGGGGCGCCGCTCGGCGACCTCCCCTGCTACGTCGCCGCGGCCGGCGAGCACAGCCGCAGCACCGTCTACGGGCGGGTCACGCACGAGGGCGATGCGACCGTCCTCCAGTACTGGCTCTTCTACTACGACGACCTCTACAGCTACCCCTTCCTGCCGCCGGGCGCGATCTGGCAGTCCCACGAGGGGGACTGGGAGGTCGTCAACGTCGTCCTCTCGCACCACAAGAAGCCGCTCGCGGTCGGCTACAGCCAGCACTGCTCGGGTGAGGTCCGCTCGTGGGACGACACGTCCCGCTGGAAGGGCCACCCGAAGGTCTTTGTCGCGGTCGGGTCGCATGCCAACTACTTCGAGCCCGGGGTGCACCCGTTCGACCCGGCCTGCCTGCCGGCCGACGTGATCGCGTTCTTCCAGCAGGCCGGCCTCCCGCTGCCGGCGGACGTCGTCACCGCCGGCGCCGCCGACGGGGCCCGAATCGCGCGCCTGTCGAAGCGCCACCCGCCCGAGTGGCTCGCCTTCCCGGGCTACTGGGGCGAGCTTCAGTACTTCCACGCGCCGCCCCCGGTGGGGACCGTTGCCTTCGGGACCTCGCCGCAGGGGCCGGCGTTCCACGCCGTCTGGTCACAACCGCTCGCGACGCTCGCCACCTGGCACTGATCCACCCGAGGCGCCCCGATAAGCTAGGGGCGTGAGCAGCGAGGCCGTCGCCCAGGAAGCCGCCTCGGGGACGGGCGACGAACGCCTCACCGGCGTCCTTCGCTACTACGAGCTGGCCAAGCGGGCGGAATGGCGGATTGCCGATCTGCCCTGGAGCGACGTGCCGCCCGTCCCGGAGAGCAAGGGGTCGCCGGAGAAGCGGGCGCGCCGGCTGGACGTCTGGCGCTCGGTCATCACCCAGCAGCTGCAGGCCGACGCCTTCGCCGTCGAGATGGCGGCGCAGCTCTTCCAGCTCGCCCCCCACCCCGACGCCAAGCTGTACTACTCGACGATGGTGCAGGACGAGTCGCGCCACACGGAGGCGTGGCTGAAGCTCGCGGACATGGCCGGCGGCACCGCGGAGCGGGACCCCTACCTCGACAAGCTGGCGGCGATGTTCCTCGCCCTCGACACGCTCGAGGAGAAGGTCTTCCTCATGCAGGTCTTCTTCGAGCGCCTGATCATCCCGCGGTTCCGGCTGATCGCGCGCTCCTCGCGCGGGACGGTCCTCGAGGACCTCTGCAACCGGCTCACGATCGACGACGGCATCCACCACGGGTCGGGCATGGCCTACGAGCGCGTCCTCCTCGACGGCGCGCCGA
>DATBJE010000229.1:0-4949 GCA_036556565.1 Gaiellaceae bacterium | reverse complement strand
GCGAAGAGTCGCACGGAGAGCGAGATCAGCCGCATGAACTGGGAGATGACCTCGAGCGGCACGATGAGCGCGAGGAGCGGCTTCGGCGCGCCTTCGGGGATCCAGCTCTTGAAGTAGCGGCGGGCGCCGTTGTAGCGGATGCCCTCGACGTGCGTGGACAGGAACGTGATGAGGGCGAGGGCGAGCGTGACGCTCAGGTTCGCGGTCGCCGCGTAGATGCCCCACGTGGGCAGGCTGACGCCGAGGAGGTCGAACCTCTCGCTCGAGATCGGGAGCGGGACGAAGCCGATGATGTTGAGCACCCAGATGAAGAGGAAGAGCGAGGCGACGTACGGGAACCAGATGTGGAGCGCCTTCGAGGGGATGCTCGACTCGGCGATCTGCTCCTGGACCAGCTCGTAGAGTGACTCGCCCGTCGTCTGCCGGCGGTCGGGGCGGAGCGCGAGCCCGAAGCGCATGAGCCAGATGCCGAGGAGGATGGTGAGGATCCCGCCCAGCCAGAGGTAGACGACCGCCTTGTTGATGGAGAGGTCGAGCGGGCCGAGCTCGATCGACACCCACGGATCGAGGATGAACTCGTGCTGCGGGTCGAAGTCTCCCGAGGCCGCGAGGAGCAGGCTCATCCCTTCGCCTCGCCGGAGAAGTAGAGGGCCAAGCTCGCACCCAGCTCGATGCTGTACGCGGCCGCGTAGACGAGCGCGCCGGCGAGCGCGAGGGTCGAGTCGGTCGCGGCGACGGCGATGAGCGCCACCCCCAAGAGCATCCCGCGCCCCATCATCCCGAAGGCGACGAGGCCCGAGCCGCGCAGCGTCGGCTCGCCGACGCCAACGCGCGCGAACAGGACCCCCAGCGCCTGGCTCGCCGCCCAGAGGACGGCCCCGAGGGCCCAGCCCTGGACGGGCCAGCCGGCGACGACGAAGAGGGGGAGCGCGAGCGCGACGACCGCGCCGCCGAGCAGCACGGGAGCGCGCCGCTCGGGGAGCGGACGCGGCGTGAGAAGGGCGCCCGCCATCAGCTCGGCTCGGGCGTCGATCCTAGGGCGGCCACGACGACGTGCATCTTATTCGGCCTCAGCCTATCAGTCCGAGGCCCGCCCTCGTAACAGCCGAATCCCTTTGGATATGCGAAAAGTGGCTTACTTTGTGCCGATTCTGGCGCCCAGCTCGCGGACGACGGCGACGAGGAGGTCGACGTCCGCCTCGCTCGTCCGCCAGTTGACGATCGCCGGTCGGAACGCCACGAGGCCGCCGAAGCTCGTCGTCCCCACCGAGACCCGGCCGTCCGCCAGCACGGCCTCGCCGAGGCGGGCGTTCAGCTCGTTCAGCTCCACCTCCGGGACGCCTGCGGGGCGGAAGCGGAAGCAGACGATGTTGAGGGGGACGTCTGCGAGGCGCTCGAGGTCGGGCGCCTCGTCGACCGCGCCGGCGAGCCGCTGCGCGAGGTCGAGGTTGCGCTCGACGAGCTCCCGGTAGCCTGTCCTCCCCCACGCCCGCAGCGCCGCCCAGACGGCGAGCGAACGGGCGCGCTGCGAGGACTCGGCCACGAGGTAGCCGTACGTCGGCTCCGGCTCGTCGGCCGGGAGGTAGGCGGCCGAGAGCGTGAAGACCTTGGCGAGAAGCCCGGGGTCGCGGACGAAAGCGAAGCCGCAGTCGTAGGGGACGTTGAGCCACTTGTGCCCGTCGGCGATGACCGAGTGGGCGCGCTCGACGCCGTCCGCGAGCGCGGCGACCCGCGGCGAGACCCGCGCGAAGAGCCCGAAGGCGCCGTCGACGTGGAGCCAGGCGCCGTGCTCCTCCGCGAGGTCGGCCAGCTCGTCGATCGGGTCGAACTCACCGGCGTTGACCTCCCCCGCGTTGCCGATGACGATCGCGGGCGCCCCGTCGAGCTCGCGCAGAGCGGCGGCGAGCGCGGGCAGGTCGATGCGACCGACCGCGTCGCGGGAGTACGTGCGCACGGGCCGGCGTCCGAGGCCGAGGATCGCCAGCGCCTTGGTCGCGCTCGGGTGGACGAAGCCGCTCGAGAGAACGGGCACGGGCGGGAGGCCCGCGAGCCCCTCCGCGCCGATGTCGCGGCCGTGCTGCTCGCCCCACCACTGCCGCGCCGCCCCGAGCCCGGCGAGGTTCGCGCCGGTCGCACCCGTGGTCAGGGCGCCGCCCCATTCGGCCGGGAGCCCGAAGAGGTCCTTCAGCCAGTCGACCGCCACGGTCTCGAGGCGCGTCCCGAGCGGCGAGCCGACCCAGCTGAAGGCGTTCTGGTCGAGCGCGCTCGCCAGCCAGTCGGCGCCGAGCGCGGCCGGCGTGACGCCGCCGGTGACGAAGTGGAAGAACCGCGGGCCCGGCGACGCCGTCGCGGCGTCGGTCGCGGCCGCGAGCTCCTCGACGGCGGCGACGGCGCCCACGCCCTCCTCCGGGAGCGGCCCGCCGAAGCGGCCGACCGCCTCGTCCGCGCCCTCCGGGAGGACCGGGCGCTCGTCGAGCCCGGCGAGGAAGGCCAGCGCCCGCTCCGACGCGAGCCGGGCCGCGGCCTCCGTCTCGTCGCGGCCGGCGCTCACGCGCTCTTCAGCGTGCGCTCCTCGTCCTCTCCGGCGCGCCGCTGGTCGACCCACGTGCGCACGCGCGAGAACTTGAGGATCTCGAGCAGGATCACCATGTAGAGCGACGTCGCGATCACGACGAGGGCGATCCCGACGACGGCGACCGTCGGCCACAGATGCCACTGACCGTGCGCGCGGAACGGGACGAAGCGCGTGGCGAGGGCGCCGCCCGCGAGGACGAGCCCCCAGACGTAGAAGTAGAGCGCCGCGCGCGTCTGCGAGAAGCCGATGTTGCGGAACCGGTGGTGGAGGTGCCAGGCGGACGGCTCGTAGAGCGGGCGCCCGTACTTCAGGCGCTTCGCGATCACGAACGACGTGTCGAGGATGGGCACGGCGAGGATGAGGAGCGGGAAGAGCAGGGCGACCGTCGCCGCGGTCTTCAACGCGCCCTGGATGGCGACCGCCGCGAGGATGAAGCCGAGGAGGTGCGAGCCCGAGTCCCCCATGAAGATGCGCGCCGGGTAGAAGTTGTGGCGGAGGAAGCCGAGGCAGGCACCGGCGACGATCGCCGAGAGGACCGCCGCCTCGGGACGGCCGAGGGAGAGGGCGAGGACGGCGAACGTCCCTCCCGCGATCGCGCTGATCCCCGCGGCGAGACCGTCCATCCCGTCGAGCAGGTTGATGATGTTCATCATCCCGACGATCCAGACGACGGTGGTCACGACGGCGAGCCAGCCCGGCAGCTCGTGAACCCCGAGGATCGGGAGAGTGAAGTGGTCGATGGTGACGCCGAAGTACACGGCGATGAGCGCCGAGGCGATCTGGCCGCCGAGCTTGACCCACCAGCGAAGGCCGCGGAAGTCGTCCGCCATGCCGACGGCCGTCGCCACCGCCGCGCCGAGGAGGATGCCGCGGTAGGCGGGCGTCAGCTCGAGGAAGGCGAGGGCCGGGATGAAGATCCCCAGGAAGATCGCGAGGCCGCCGAGGCGCGGCACGGCCCGCAGGTGCATGCGGCGCTGCTCGCCCGGCTCGTCGACGACGCCGAGAACGCGGGCGACGTGGCCCACCGCCGGCGTGAGCACGAGGACGACCGCGAGGGCGACGAGGAACCCCCAGAGGACGTCCATGTGCGCCGTGAAGATGTTCAGCACGGGTGCGTCGCCAGCCTACTTCGTGCCGTAGAGCCGATCTCCCGCGTCGCCGAGGCCCGGCACGATGTAGCCCTTCTCGTTCAGCCCGCGGTCCACGGCCGCGACGACGACGTGCACGTCGGGGTGGAGCGCGTGGAGCCGCTCGATGCCCTCCGGCGCCGCGATGATCGCGATGAGCCGGATCGACTGGGCGCCCGCGCCCTTCACCGTCGCGACCGCGGCGGCGGTCGAGTTCCCGGTCGCGAGCATCGGGTCCAGGATGATGACGTCCCGGTCGGCGATGTCGGCGGGAAGCTTGACGTAGTACTCGACCGGCTCGAGCGTCTCCTCGTTCCGGTAGAGGCCGATGAAGCCGACCCGCGCGCCGGCGATGAGCGAGAGAACGCCGTCGAGCATCCCGACGCCCGCCCGCAGGATCGGGCAGACGGCCACCTTCTTCCCCGAGATGCGCGGCACGGTCGTCCGCTCGAGCGGCGTCTGGATCTCGGCGTCCTCGGTCGCGAGGTCCTTCGTCGCCTCGTACGTGAGGAGAAGCGTGACCTCGTTCACGAGCTGCCGGAACATCTGCGTCGGAGTCTCCACGTCGCGCAGGAGCCCCAGCTTGTGGCGGACGAGCGGGTGGTCGACGACGGTGAGGCGCTCGGTGGCGACGCTCACGCGACGTACTCCGGATACCCGCGGTGGCCCGGGTAGAGCGGGCGGCGCTCGCACAGCGCCTCGCTGCGGGCGCGCAGCTCCCCGACGTCGCCGTCGCCGAGCGCGCCCGTCATGATCGCGGCGACCTCGCGCAGGTCGTCCTCGTCGAAGCCCCGCATCGTCACGGCCGGCGTTCCCAGCCTGATGCCCGAGGCCTCCATCGGCGGCCGCTCGTCGAACGGGACGGTGTTCCGGTTCGCGGTGATCTTCACCTCGTGCAGCCGCTCCTCGGCCGCGCGGCCCGTCCACTCGCTCCGGCGCAGGTCGACCTGCACGAGGTGGTTGTCGGTCCCGCCGGTGAGCAGGTCGAAGCCGCCGGCGATCAGGCCCTCGGCGAGCGCGTCCGCGTTCGCCCTCACCTGGGCCTGGTACTCGCGGAAGGCCTCCGAGGCGGCGATCCTGAAGCACGTCGCCTTGGCGGCGATGACGTGGAGCAGCGGCCCGCCCTGCATGCCCGGGAACACCGCCTTGTCGATCGCCTGGGCGTGCTCCTCCTTGCAGAGGACGAACCCGGCCCGCGGCCCGGCGAGCGTCTTGTGCGTCGTGGACGTGACGAAGTCGCAGTGCGG
>DATBJE010000228.1:0-6128 GCA_036556565.1 Gaiellaceae bacterium | reverse complement strand
GTCCGGCCTCGTCGGCAAGCGGCTCATGCTCCACCCGTACATGAGCGTCCTCGGGATCTACGAGGACGACCTGGAGGGCTGGCTCGGCCCCTGGGGGACGCAGCTCCTCTCCCTCGAGTTCGCCGACCACGACGAGTCGCGGGGCTTCCCGCTCGGCGCGCAGTGGGACGTGATGCCGCTCGGCGGGCCGCTCTTCTCGCTCTTCCGCTACGACGACCTTCCCTTCGACCAGCGCTGGGGCGCGGCAGTGCATGACCTGACGGAGTCGACGCTCGGCCACGCCTTCGACTGGGGCGTCGGGATCGAGGACCTCCCGCACGAGTCGAACACGGTGACGATCGACCCCGAGCTCACCGACGCGGACGGGATCCCCGCGCCGAAGATCACGTTCACCATCGACGACGAGATGCGGGCGAACCTCGACTTCCAGCTGGCCCGCGCGCGGGAGGCGCACGAGGCCGCCGGCGCGGCGAAGACGATCGTGGCCGACTGGTCGCAGTGGGGCTGGCACCTGCTCGGGACGACGCGCATGGGCGACGACCCGGCCACGTCCGTCGTCGACCGCTGGTGCGCGGCCCACGACGTCCCGAACCTCTACGTGCTCGACGGCGCCGTCTTCCCCACCTCGGGCCCGATGGCGCCGACGTCGACGATCTGCGCGAACTCGCTGCGCTGCACCGAGCGCCTCATCGAGCGCGCCCGCCTGCAGTCCGTCCCGGCCTAGCTCACCGGGCGCACCAGCCCCCGAAACGAGCCCAAGTAACAGTCTGTTACTTGGGGAGTTACCGCCTTCTCGGAGGCTCGGGCGAAAGGGTGCCGACGAGGTAGTCGCCGAGCGCCGTGGGCGGTCGTACACGGAACGCGATCTCCAGCAGAACCTGGCCCGGGCCCACGCGCGGGCCGAGCCGGCGGGTCTGGTGCACGATCGTCCGCACCTGCTCGTAGCTTGGTCTGGCCAGGCCCAGAGCCTCTGCGATCTCGCCGACGCGGCGATTCGTCTCCGCGATGCGCACGGTCGCGTCGTCCAGGCACTCGATCGCGGCGACGAGCCGCGAGTCGATCCTCGGCGCGGACGCGGTCATCCCCCGACGATGGCGGGAATCGGCCCACACGTGTGTGGCGAGCAGACGCCGAAAGTGCAAGTAACAGTCTGTTACTTGCACACGAACGGGCGCCTCGTGGTTAGTCGCTGAGGTCGAACGTGATCTGCTTCGTCTCGGTGAGGGCGTCGATGATCCAGCCCGCGAGCTCGCGACCGGCGCCGGACTTCTTGGCGCCGCCGAACGGCGCCAGCTGATCCCAGTAGTTCGTCGTCTCGTTGATGTGGACGGTGCCGTGCCGGAGCTCCTCGGCGGCGTGCCAGGCGTCGTGGAGCGACCGCGTGAAGACGGCGGCGGTGAGGCCGTAGTCGGTCTCGTTCGCGACGGCGAGCGCCTCGTCGAGGTCGGCGAAGGTCATGATCGGCGCCACGGGGCCGAACGTCTCCTCCTTCGCGATCCGCATCTCGCTCGTGACGCCGTCGAGGATCGTCGGCTCGAAGAACCGGCCCTCGTGCCCGCCGCCGAGCACGACCCGAGCGCCCTTGGCGACGGCGTCGTCGACGTGCTCGACGGTCCGTGCCAGCACCTCGTCGGTGCAGAGCGGGCCCATGTCGGTCTCCTCGTCGAGGGGATCGCCGACCCGGAGCGCCTTCGTCCGCGCGACGAGCGCGTCGACGAACTGCTCCTGCACGGACTCGTGGACGAGGATGCGCTCCGCCGCCGTGCAGCACTGCCCGGCGAGGTAGAAGCAGCCCACGATCGCCGCGTCGGCGGCCTTGTCGATGTCCGCGTCGGCGAGCACGATCTGCGGCCCGTTGCCGCCGAGCTCGAGGACGCGGTTCTTGAGCGCCGCGTCGCGCGCGACCTGTTCGCCGGTCCGCGTCGAGCCGGTGAAGACGACCGACGCGACGTCGGGATGGGCGACGAGCGCCGCGCCGACGTCGCCCCGGCCGTGCACGACGTTCAGCGTCCCCGGCGGAAAGCCGGCGTCGTGGATGACCTCGGCGAACATGTTGGCGCAGAGCGGCGCCTGCTCCGACGGCTTCCAGACGGCGGTGCAGCCGACGGCGAGGCCGTAGACGATCGGGATCCCGGCGATGTCGACGGGGAAGTTCCAGGGCGTGACGGCCGCGACGACCCCGACGGGTTCCTGCACGACGATGATGCGCTTCGCGTTCGAGCGCTCCTGCGTCGACGGGAGCACCTTGCCCGCGTGGCGGAGGACGTCCTCGGACGCCCGGCGGAAGTGGTCGGCGGTGTACTCGACCATCTCCTCGCGAGACTCGCGGATGGTCTTGCCGACCTCCTTCGTGATCATCTCGGCGATCTCGTCGGCCCGCTCCATGCAGATGGCGAAGGCCGCGCGGCAGAGCTCGACCCGCTCGAGCAGGGAGACCTTCCGCCAGGCCGGGAACGCCTCCGCGGCCGCCCGCACCGCGGCCTCGACCTGATCGGGGCTCGACGCGGTGACCGTGCCGAGCAGATCGCCCGTCGCCGGGCTCCTCACCTCGATCTCCTCGCCGTCGCCTGGAACCCACTCGCCGCCGATGTACGCGTCCTGTCGGATCGCTACCGCCATGTCGCTCCTTTCGGTGCCGTCGCCGACAGTTTCGCACGCGCGATGGCCTATTGAACTCCCTGCACGTGAGTGCTACCGTCGCGCATCTCGATGGGGTCCATCAGTCCGATCTGGCGTCTACAGTCGGGAACCGGCTAGGGGCGTCTCTCGATGACGAGGAGGATGCATGGCTGAAGTTGCTGTAGACGAACGACGTCTCCTCAAGACGATCCGCTGGTGGGACGGGTTCGTCATCGGTCTCGCCAATCCGGGCTTCCTTCTCATCGGCCTCTGGGGCTCGATCCTCGCGCTCGGCGGCACGTGGGCGATCGGCCTCTGGATCATCTCGGCCCTCATCGGCGCCCTCCAGGCGTACATCTACTGCGAGCCGGCCGCTATGTTCCCGGACAAGCCGGGAGGCCTGTCGGTCTACGCGCGCGAGGGCTGGCGCAAGCACTTCTCCTTCGCGGGCCCGATCGCGGTCTTCGGCTACTGGTTCGCCTGGTCGAGCGTGCTCGCGATCTACGGCAGCCTGATCGGGTACCTGCTCATCGCCGAGTTCGGCGGCGACGGCTACTTCGCGACCACGACCTGGGACCCCCCGATCATCTACTCCCCGCTCGGCTGGCCGCAGCTCATCGGCGTCATGTGCATCGTGCTCTGCTGGGTCTTCAACATCCGCGGCATGCGACCGGCCGTCGGGCTCAGCTACGTCGTCGGCGCGCTGATGATCTTCCCGATCCTCGTGATCGCCATCGGCGGCTTCGTCACCGGCGACTTCGCCAACCACCAGATCAACTCGAACTTCCTGGCCGCGAACGTCGAGTTCTACGGAGACTCCCCGACGTTCTTCAACCAGTTCGTGATGGTGATGGTGTGGATGTACATCCTCGGCTGGTCGACATACGGGCCGGAGGCCGGCGCGACGTTCGCGCCGGAGTACAAGGACACGGTCAACGACACGCGCAAGGCTCTCGCCTCGGTCGGCGCCCTCAACGTCGTCCTCTCGATCATGCTCCCGATCGTCGTCCTCGGGACGATCGGCTACGACACCCTCTTCGCCGACACGACCGGCGTCGTCTGGCTGACCGACGTCGTCAACTCGATCGCCGGCGAGTCGTTCGGGAAGTTCCTCGTCGTCTGTCTCTGCGCCGGCCTGCTGCTCTCGATGAACACGGCGACGATGGACGGCTCGCGCGCGCTCTACGCGCTCTCCGAGGAGAAGATGACGATCAAGCAGCTCGGCACCCTCAACAGGCACAACGTGCCCGGCCGGGCGATGACGGTCGACATGCTGCTGAACATCTTCCTGCTCCTCATGTTCCAGAACATCTACTTCATCCTCGCGGCCGGCAACCTCGGGTACATGCTCTCGCACGTGATCGCCCTCTCAGGGGTGCTCCTGTTGCGCCGAGACCGCCCGAACTGGCCACGTCCGATCAAGCTGGCGAAACCCTGGATGTGGATGGCGGGGCTGTTCTGCGCGCTGAACGCCCTGTTCATCATCTTCGGGGTGTGGGGCCTCAAGTACACGGGCTACGGGTTCGACTACCTGAGCCCGGAATACGCCGAGGGGACCGCCAGCCCGACCGAGCGCGTGCCCGAGATCATCATCGTCGGCGTCCTCGTGCTCGTCTGCGGCATCGTCGGCTACATCTGGGCACAGCGTCAGTGGGGCAAGCCGGTGCGCTTGCAGGACCCGAGCGACGAGCAGCCCTCGCAGGAGGCGATCGACGCGGCGGCCCAGCGGACGGGAGGCGGTACCCCGGCTCCCGCGACCGCGACCTAGCGCGAAACCGCGATCCGAACCGAGGGGCGGGGCGACCCGCCCCTCGTCGTTCCGGGTCTACAATCGTCGGAGAGTCGCGTGGCCATTCCCATCAGCGTCAAGTGCGAGTGCGGCGAGACCCACAAGGCGAACCTCGGGGACGTCGTCGAGTGCTCCTGCGGACGGCGCTTCGACACGTCGACGATCCCCGAGAGCACCTTCCCGCAGGTGCGCGAGCACCAGGTCAAGGCGAGGCTCTACGTCCGGGTCGGCGCCGTCTTCGTCATCGGCGCCGGCGTGATCGCGCTCTTCGTCTGGGGCATCTGGGCCGCGGCGATCACGATCTCCCTCGCCGGCATGCTCTGGTTCTGGTACATCCGCCGCTGGTTCATGCGGCGCTACGTCCCCTCGCCGGGTGAGCTGCCGACGCTCGAGGTGGAGGCGTCGAAGGAGTGACCCGCGGGACGCTCGACCGCCCGGCTCCGCCAGCGGCGAGCCCGGTCGCGCGCGACGTCCGCCCGGTGATGCTCCTCACGCTCAACGTCGAGCTCGAGGAGCAGGCGATCGCGTTCGCCATCGACTCGGCGGCGGAGGCGGGCGCCGAGCTCTACATCTGCGACGCGATCCCCCTCGAATACCGCAACTACGTCGGCCACGCCGCCCACCAGTTCGCCGAGCAGCTGATCCGCAAGCATTTGAACGCGGTCGCCCGGCGCGCGCGGGACCGCGGCGTCACGACAAGCCAGCTCGCCTTCCACAACCGGAGGCCCGTGAAGACGGCGCTCGAGGTCGCCCGCGACGAGCGGATCGGCCTCCTCGTCTTCGGCGCAGACCGGAAGGAGCTCGGGAAGCGCGCCTTCCGGAAGGCCGTGAAGCGCATTCGCGAGAACCCACCCTGCCTGGTCTGGGTCGGGGCCGACTAGCGCTCATACCGCTCGCGCTTGCAAGCCCGTCCCGGCGGTTGGAGAATGCCGGTTCCCGGTTCGCTCCAAAGGAGGCATCGCGAGATGGCGCGCGACCCCAGGCACGACATCCTCTTCGAGCCCATCGAGATCGGCCCGAAGACGATGAAGAACCGCTTCTACCAGATCCCCCACTGCAACGGCTTCGGCTCGGAGAAGCCCATGAGCCAGGCGCACTTCAGGGCCATGAAGGCGGAGGGTGGGTACGCCGCCGTCTGCACCGAGTACTGCTCGATCCACCCGGAGTCGGACGACACGCACCGCGTCTCCGCGCGGCTCTGGGACGACGGCGACGTCAAGAACCTCGCGCTCATGTGCGACATGCTCCACGAGCACGGCGCGCTCGCCGCCGCCGAGCTCTGGTACGGGGGCCCGCACGCCCCGTGCATGGAGTCGCGCTGCGTCCCGCGTGCCCCGTCGCAGATCCCGAGCGACTTCGAGCACCTCACGTACCCGAAGGAGATGGACCGAGACGACATCCGCGAGGTGCAGGGCTTCTACGTGGAGGCCGCGAAGCGCGCGGTCGACGCGGGCTTCGACATCGTCTACGTCTACGGCTCGCACAGCTACCTGCCGCAGCAGTTCCTGACGCCCTTCTACAACCGGCGCACGGACGAGTACGGCGGCTCCTTCGAGAACCGCGCCCGCTTCTGGCGCGAGACGATCGAGCAGGTCCGCGAGGCCGTCGGCGACGAGGCCGCGATCTGCGTCCGCATGTCCACCGACATGTTCATGGGCGAGGCGGGCACGCAGCTCGAGCGCGACTGCGTCCCCTTCGTCGAGCTCTGCGACGACATCGT
>DATBJE010000227.1:0-7430 GCA_036556565.1 Gaiellaceae bacterium | reverse complement strand
GCGAGCGTCGCGAACGGCTCGAGGCTCGAGTAGGCGACACGGTCGAGGACGGCCACGCTCGAGAACGGCAGGGCATCCGCGCGCCGCGCCCATTCGAGCACCTGTGCGCCGTCCGTCTCCGGCGTCGTGCTCGGCAGCCCGACGCCGACGTTCATGGGTCCGTCCGTTTCCGTTTCGTGCAGGAATGTTTACACTTCACCGAGGTGAGGTGTCAACCAACAGAGCGCCGGGCGGACGGATGACCGAGGCGGGCGACCCGCTGCTCCAGCCCTCGCCGTTCGACCGCCACTACGGGCTCGAGGTCGTGGAGCTCGGCGACGAGCTCGTGCGCGGGCGCGTCGAGGTCCGGGAAGAGCTGAAGCAGCCGCTTGGGCTCGTCCACGGCGGCGTGCACGCCGCGATCGCCGAGGGCCTCGCCTCGCTCGGCACGAACCACGGCGTCGCGGCCGAGGGCAACGTCGCTCTCGGCATGTCCAACGACTCGTCCTTCCTGCGACCCGTCGCGGGCGGGACGATCCACGCGACGGCGCGCCGGCGCCATCGCGGCCGGACGACGTGGGTCTGGGACGTCGAGCTCGCCGACGACGAGGGCCGGGTCTGCGCGCTCAGCCGGGTGACCGTCGCGGTCCGCCCGCGCCCGTGAGCGACGAGGCCTCGCCGCTCTTCGAGCAGCGGCCGCAGAACCTCGTCGTCACGCTGCTCGGCGCCTACGTCTATCCGGACGACCGGCTCGTCTGGTCCGGCGGGCTCGTGCGGCTCCTGGGCGAGCTCGGCTTCTCCCCCGGTGCCGCCAGGGTCGCCCTGGCGCGCCTGACGCGCCGCGACCTCCTCGCGCGCGTCCGCGACGGCCGCCGCGTGCACTACCGGGTCACGCCGCGGGCCACCGCGCTCCTGCGCGAGGGCGAGCGGCGGATCTTCACCCTCGGCCGGGACGACCGTCCCGCGGGCGAGTGGACGATCCTCTCGCACGCCGTTCCCGACGAGCGGCGGCGCGAGCGCGGCCGGCTCGCGCGGCGCCTGCGCTTCCTCGGCTTCGGCTCGCTCCAGGACGGCGTGTGGATCTCGCCTCACGACCGCGCCGCCGAGGTTGCCTCGCTCCTCGAGGAGCTGGATCTCGTCGGGCATGCGGCGGTCGTCCTCGGTAGGCCCGCCGGCCCCACCGACCTCGAGGCTCTCGTGGCGCGCGCCTGGGACGTGGACGGGCTGGCCCGGCGCTACCGGGCGTTCGAGCTCGCGTTCGGGAGACACGCGAAGCGTGCGGAAGGGAGCGGCCTCGCCGATCGGGACGCGTTCCTCGTCCGCACCCGGCTTGCCCACACGTTCCGGCAGTTCCCGTCCCTCGATCCGGGGCTTCCGGACGAGGTCGTCCCCACGAACGGGCATCGCGCGCGGGCGGTCGCGCTCTTCCACGATCTCTACGCCGCGCTCGCCGGGCCCGCCGGCCGGCACTTCGCGGGCGCCACCGCCCCGCCCGGCTAGCCGCTACTCGGGCCCGCAGTCGGGCCCGGGCTCTCCTGGACGCCCGGGAGCCGGCCGAGGAGGGAGGTCAGCGTCGCCATCTCCTCGTCGGTGAAGCGGGCGAGGAAGAGCTCGTCCACGCCGGCGATGTGCGTCCGGGACGCCTCGCGGAGGCGCCGGGCGCCGTCGGCTGTGAGCTTCGCGTAGACCACGCGCCGATCGGTTGGGCAGGACGCCCGCTCGACCAGGCCGGAATCCTCCAGCCGGTCGAGGAGCCGCGTCATCCCCGACGCCGTGAGGAGCACCCGGTCGGCGAGGTCGACACGCTTCAGCGCCTGCTCGGGCGCCAACGAGAGATGGAGCAGGACCTCGTACTCGTTGAGCGTGAGCCCGTGCTGGGCGACCAGGTCGGCGGAGAGCGCACGCGTCAGCGCGGCGTGGGCGCGGAGGAAGCGGATCCACCCTTCGAGCTGTGCTCGTTCAGGAAATACTTGCGTACTCAATTACGTTCCAGTATATGTTTGCACAATCAACTATATCACCGGAGGTCACGATGGGAACTGTAGAGACGAACGCGGCGGAGCTCGCCGGGACGTGGGTCGTCGATCCGAGCCATTCGTCCGTCGAGTTCGAGGTGGTCGACACGGAGTCGCTCGTCGCCGCGATCCGCGGCCGCTTCACCGACTTCGAGGGCACGGTCGTGCTCCCGAACGGCGACGGCGCGGGCAAGGCGACGGCTGTCATCCGCACCGCCAGCGTCACCACCGACAACGAGGCCCGCGACGCGCACCTGCGCTCGCCGGACTTCCTCGACGCCGCCGTCGCGCCCGAGATCACGTTCTCGGCCGATCGCGTCGACGTCGACGGCGACGCGCTCACCATCCCGGGGAGCCTCGCCATCAGGGGCACGGCCTTCCCCGTCGAGCTGAAGACCCGGGCGCTCGGAGCCGGCACCGACGTCCAGGGGCGAGAGAAGCTCGTGCTCGCCTCGGACGGCGAGCTCGACTGGGGCGCGCAGAAGGTCACGCTCGATCTCAGCGCCACGCTCGTGAAGGAGGCCTAACGGTGCGCGTGCTCGGGATCGTCGGCAGCCTCCGTGCGGGCTCCTACAACCGCGGCCTTCTCGCCGCGGCGCGCGAGCTCGCGCCCGAGGGGGTGGAGATCGTCGAGCACGACATCGGCGATCTCCCCTTCTACGACGCGGGCCTCGAGGCCGGCGGCGATCCCGAGCCGGTCGCGGCCTTCAAGCGCGCGATCGCCGAGGCGGACGCGGTGCTCATCGCCACACCCGAGTACAACCGGAGCGTGCCGGGCGTCCTCAAGAACGCGATCGACTGGGCGTCCCGCCCGCCGCTCGGCTCCCCGCTGGCCGGGAAGCGCGTCGGCGTGATGGGCGCCTCCACGGGGATGAGCGGCACGAGCCGCGCCCAGGCCCATCTGCTGCAGGCGCTCGAATGCACTCGCGCGAGCGTCCTCGAGCCGCGCGTCCTCGTCCCGCTCGCCTACGAGCACTTCGACGAGGACGGCCGGCTCACGTCCCCGGAGTTGCGAGACGCCGTCGGGGACCTGCTCCGGACGCTAGCCGCCGAGGGCGCGGCCGAGCACGTCCCGGAGCGCGCGCTGGTCGCCGGCTGAGAGCCCGGCGATCTCCGCGGGGGGCTCGTTCATGAGCTCCACGACCCGGGCGCGCACCGCGGTGCCCGCGTCGGTCAGCGCGAGGGTCTTCACCCGGCGGTCGCCCAGGCCGGGCCTGCGCTCGACGAGGCCGCGCGACTCGAGCCGGTCGACGATCCCGGTCACGTTGGACGCGTGGCAGTAGAGCGCGTCGGCGAGCTCGCTCATGACCAGCGGTCGCTCGGGCTCGAGCAGTCGGAGGGCGTGCGCCTGCACGTGTGTCAGGTCGAGCTCGGCGAGCCTCGCCGAGAGGACGGCGTGCTTCGCCTTGGCCAGCTGGAAGACGAGCCGCCACGCCTCCTCGGCGACGGTCGGCGCTCGCTCGGTCACAGTCACGGTGGCGGCCATTTGCCTCCCATGATAGTTGATGAGGTAGATGCTTGACAAGCTCAACGATAGAGGTAGCCTACGGCTGATGCGAGACGACCACGGCATCCAGGCCGAGCAGCTGGCGCGGGAGTTCAAGGGCGGCATCCTCGCGGTCGACCGCATCGACCTGCTGATCGCGCCCGGCGAGATCTACGGCTTCCTCGGCCCCAACGGCGCGGGGAAGTCGACCACCGTGCACATGCTGACGACGCTCCTTCCGCCCACCGCCGGAACGGCCCGCGTCGCCGGCTTCGACGTCGTCAGGGAGGGCGCGCAGGTCCGCGCCGTCATCGGCGCCGCGCTGCAGGAGGCCGCGCTCGACCCGCTGCTCACGGGTCGCGAGCACCTGCGTCTCCAGACCGCCCTCCACGGCATGCCGAAGTCCGAGCGCCGGCGACGCGGCGACGCCCTGCTCGAGCGCGTGGGCCTCGCCGAGGCGGCCGACCGCAAGGTCAAGACGTACTCCGGCGGGATGAAGCGCCGCCTCGACCTGGCGCTCGCGCTCGTCCACGACCCGAGCATCCTCTTTCTCGACGAGCCGACGACCGGCCTCGACCCCCAGAGCCGCAACGCGCTGTGGACGGAGGTCGCCCGCCTCGCGCGCGAGGACGACGTCACCGTCTTCCTCACGACGCAGTACCTCGAGGAGGCAGACGTCCTCGCCGACCGGGTCGGGATCATCGACCACGGGCGCATCGTCGCCGAGGGCACGCCGGCCGCCCTGAAGGCCGAGATCGGCCGCCCGAGCGTCGAGGCGATCCCTGCCGACCCGGCCGACCTCGACGCGGTCACGCGGACGCTCGAGCGCTTCGGCCGCTCCGTCCCAGGCTCGCCGAAGGGCGTGGCCGTCAGGCTCGACGGTGGCGAGGAGGCGCTCGCCGACGTCGTGCGGGCGCTCGACGCCGAGGGCCTCCACCTGGAGCACCTCCAGCTGCACGCGCCGACGCTCGACGACGTCTTCCTCGCCAAGACCGGGCGCTCCCTCGAGGGAGCCGGCGACGATCTCGAGGACGAGGAGCAGCCGCAGCCCGAGCCCGAGCGGCTGCCGGCGTGAGCACCGCCGCGCGGACGAGCCCACTCCTCCTGCAGGTCGGGTACCTCGCGAGGCGCTCGGTCCTCCGGACGCTGCGGCAGCCGGTGAACGTCGTCCCCTCGTTCGTCTTCCCGCTCATCCTGCTCGCGGTGAACACGGGCGGGCTCAGGGCCGCCGCGAACATCCCGGGCTTCCCCACCGACTCCTACCTCGACTTCGCCCTCGCGTTCACCTTCCTCCAGGGGGCGCTCTTCGCGACGACGAACGCGGGGACGGACCTCGCGCGCGACATCCAGACCGGCTTCCTGAACCGGCTCGCGCTGACCCCGATCCGGAGCTCGGCGCTGCTCGCGGGCCAGCTCGCAGGCGTCGTCGTGCTCGCGCTCCTGCAGACGTCGCTCTACCTCACGGTCGGCCTCATCGCCGGCGTCACGATCGAGAGCGGTGTTCTCGGCGTGATCGTCCTCGTCTTCCTGGGCGTGCTCATCGCCCTCGGGTTCGGGGCGATGGGGGCGTTCCTCGGCTTGCGCACGGGCTCGGGCGAGGCCGTTCAGGCATTCTTCCCGCTCCTCTTCGTCCTCTTCTTCATGTCGTCCATGAACCTGCCGCGGAACCTGATCGAGATCGGGTGGTTCCGCACGGTGGCCACGCTCAACCCGGTCTCCTACCTCATCGAGGCGCTCCGGAGCCTGATCATCGTCGGCTGGGACGCCCAGGCGCTCGCGCTCGGCTTCGGGCTCGCCGTCGGCATCGGGGCGATCGCCCTCGCCGCGGCGAGCATCTCGCTCCGCGGAAGGCTGGCGCGCGCATGAAGAGCTTCGTGTCGGTCGCCCTGGCGGTCGCGTGGCGCGGCGTCCACAACGCGTTCACGAACCCGGCGATCCTCCTGCCCAGCCTGCTCTTCCCGCTCTTCTTCTTCACCGCGTTCGCCGGCGGGCTCTCGCGCGTGTCCGACGTGCCCGGCTTCGACTACCCCGCGGGCTACACGGCCTTCCAGTTCGTCTTCGTGTTCCTCCAGTCCGCGGCCTTCGGCGGCGTCTTCACGGGCTTCTCGATCGCGCGCGACTTCGAGAGCGGGTTCGCGCGCCGGCTCCTTCTCGCGGCGCCGCGGCGCACGGGGATCATCGGCGGCTACGCGCTCGTCGCCCTCGTCCGCTGGGCGGCGACCGCGTCGGTCGTGTTCCTCGTCGCGCTGGTCTCGGGGATGAGGATCCTCGGCGACGGCATCGACCTGTTCGGGCTCCTGCTCCTGGGAGTCCTCGTCAACGTCGCGGCCGTCCTCTGGGCGACGGGCGTGGCCATGCGCTTCCGCACGCTCCAGGCGGGGCCGCTCATGCAGGTGCCGATCTTCCTCACGCTGTTCCTCGCACCGGTGTACGTGCCGCTTTCCCTGCTGCGGGGCTGGATCCACGGGGTCGCGCAGGCGAACCCGGCGACGTTCCTGCTCGAGGCGGGGCGCGGGCTCTTCGCGGGCGAGCCGGTCGAGGTCGCGACGGCGTTCGCCGTCGCCCTCGGCGCCGTCGCGCTCTTCTCGGTGTGGGCGCTCCGCGGCCTGCGCAGCGCCGAGTCCGCCGGCTAGCGGTCGGGCGGTCCGGGGGCGAGCCCCTTGCGGCGGAGCTCCTCGAGGGCGCCCTCGCTCTTCTCGAGCGAGCCGAGGCCCATGCCCTCGAGCACAGCCGGCGTCTTCGAGAACTGCACGTCGCCGTACTCGACGACCTGAACGTGATTCCCCCACGGATCGCGGAAGTCCAGCCCTCGCCCCCGGAGGATCTCCGCGCCGACGTCCTCGAGCGCGCGGCGGGCCGCCTCGAGGTCGTCGACGACGAGGCCGATGTGGCGGTGGCCGTCCGGCCCCTGGCTCCGTCCCTCGCCGAGCGCGATGAACTGGTCACCCATGTCCAGGAACGCCATACGCCGCCCGCGGCCCCGCAGCGTGAAGTCGAAAACGCTGCCGTAGAAGGCGAGCGCCTCCTCGACGTCGCCCACCTCGAGGGCGACGTGGTTCATGCCCACGAGGCGCGCCCGCCCGCTCATGCGACTAGCCTTGGCAGGGACAGCGTCACCGCACGAGAAACCCTAGACGTTGACCCGTTTTTGAGGATTTGATGAAAACTCTCTCGCCGCATCCCGCGGGAGCCGATTAGCTCCTACAGTGGTCTCGTTGTCGACGGTCGCCCAGATCCTCGTCGGACTGCTCCTGCTCTGGGCCGCTGCTGCGAAGCTGCGGCGGCGCGAGGACCTGCCCGACTGGCTCACCGCCTACGGCCTGCCGGCTCGCTACGCCCGCCCCGCCGCCTGGTCGGTCATGGCCGCCGAGGCGGTCGTCGGCGTCCTGCTGCTCCTCGGCCTGGCGCTGCCGGTGAGCGCGTACGCGGCCGTCCTCCTCGGCGTAGGCTTCGTCGCGGCGCTCGCGCAGGCGCGGCTCCGCGGCGTCGAGCGGCTGCGGTGCGGCTGCTTCGGCGCGTCCGAGGGCCGGACGACGCACCTCCTGCTCCGCGCCGTCGGCTTCACCGCTCTGGCGCTGCTCGCGGCCTTCGGGGGCGGGATCGAATTCTCCGCCTCCTCCGACACGATCGTCGCGGTCGCGCTCGTCGTGCTCACGGCCGCGGTCGTCATCCTCTCGCTGCTCGTCCTCGCCCTCTACCGCCAGGTCGGCGTCCTCACGCTCCGCCTCGGCCCGCGCGTTCCGCTCGAGCTCGCCGAGGAGGGCCCCGAGGTGGGTTCCTCCGTGCCCCCGCTCGAGGGGCTTCGCGGCCGGGGCGTCGAGGTCGTCTTCTTCTTCTCCGCGACCTGCCGGCTCTGCCGCCAGCTCGCTCCCGGCGTCGCGGCACTCGCCCGCCAGGGCCTCAGGGTGCGCGTCGTCGAGGAGGAGCAGGAGGGCGACGTCTTCGAGGAG
>DATBJE010000226.1:0-5424 GCA_036556565.1 Gaiellaceae bacterium | reverse complement strand
ATCGCCAGGCGGTACACGTACGCGCAGACGCGCGAGTTCGCGGAGATCGTGGCCGGAACGCTGGCGCGGCTCCACCACGGGCTCGTGACGACGGAATGGGCGCGCGCGAAGCGCCGCGGCGTCCTCATCGACGCGAACCAGAACGGCGAGGGGAAGACGATCGCGAGCGTCTACTCCGTGCGCCCGCAGGCCGGCGCCCCCGTGTCGACGCCGCTTCGCTGGGAAGAGGTCGAGGACGGCCTCGATCCCGGCCGCTTCACGATGGACGTCGTCCTCGGCCGGGTCGCGCGCGACGGCGACCTCTTCGCCGCCGTCCTCGAGACGCGGCAGTCCCTGGGGCGCGCGCTGCGCGAGCTCCGGTGAGGCTCGACGAGGCCACCGCCGCGCTCGACGCGTACTTCCGCGTCCCCGACGTGCGCGGCGACGACTGGAGCGGGACCTACGAGCTCCTCTACCCCGACCCCTACTGGCGCGAGTTCGCCGAGCCGGGGTACGAGGGCCGCTGGAACGGCCTCGTCGTCCGTGGCGACTCCGAGGTCGAGCAGGCGGTGACCTGCGTCTTTCCGAGCGATGCGATCGTCGCGTCGCTCGAGCCCCGGACGCTCCTCTTCTCGGAGCACCCGATCGCGTTCGAGGACGACGTGGAGGGGTTCGCGCCGCTCGCGCGCGCGACGTACGAGCTCCTCTACCCCGATCCCTACTGGCGCGAGTTCGCCGAGCCGCGGTACGAGGGTCGCTGGAACGGCCTCGTCGTCCGCGGGGACGCCGAGGTCGAGCAGGCCGTGACCTGCGTCTTCCCGAGCGATCGGATCGTCGCCTCGCTCGAGCCCCGGACGCTCCTCTTCGCGGAGCACCCGATTGCCTTCGAGGACGACGTGGAGGGGTTCGCGCCGCTCGCGCGCCCGACGTACGAGCAGCTGCGGGAGCAGGGCAGCAGCTTCTACCACGTCCACGCGCCGCTCGACCAGCACCCGGTCGTCTCGCCCTCGCGCCTCGTGGCCGGCGGCATCGGGCTGTCGGAGCTCGAGGAGTACTTCCCGATCGCCGAGGGGATTTCCGGCGGCGCGGCGATCATCGGCGAGAGCGACCTGACCCTCGACGGGCTCGCGGTCGCGCTGCGGGCCTTCCTCGGCCCGGAGATCCCCGTCCACGTGCTCTCGCGCCCGCGCGAGCGCGCCGGGCGGGTCGCCGTCGTCGCGGGCGGCGGCGCCGAGCGGGACATTCTCGAGGCATCCCTCGAGCGCGGCTGCGAGACCTACGTGACCGGCAACGCGGCGTCCCGCTGCCGCCTCGACTTCGTCCAGGAGGCCGTGGGGGCCTTTCGCGCGCTCGCGGACGAGGAGGACGTCGCGGTCGTGGATGCGACGCACTACGGCCTCGAGAAGCCGCCCCAGCTCGCGATGGTGCCGTGGTTCGAGGAGCTCGGCCTGCCGGCGGCGTTCAGCCCCGGCCGGCCGGAGCGGGCTTCCTGAGGAACGCCCACCCCTCGCCGATCGGCTCGAATCCGAGCCGTGCGTAGAGCTCCTTCGGCCAGTCCTCGGCGTCGGCCACGAGAAAGACGAGGTCGTTGCCCGCGGCGAGGGCCTCCTCGACGGCGCGGAGCGTGACGGCGCTCGCGTGGCCGTTGCCGCGCTCGGAGCCCAGGGTGGCGACGTCCTCGACCTGGGCTGTCCGCCCGTCCTCGTAGAGGTCGGCGGCGCTCACGACGACACCGCCCTTGCGGACGGCGAAGTGCCGCGCGCCCGCGATACGGGCCTGGAACGCGTTCCCGGCGACGACCATCCGGACGTCCTCGGCGCTGGTGGCCCAGGGCTCGTCGCCGTAGGCGACCTCCCGGAACGGGACGAGCTCCTCGCCGGCCACCTCCTCGACCGCAGCCGTGTCGGCGCCACGGTCGCCCGGGCCCCGGAAGGCCATGAAGACGAAGTGGTCGACGTCCCAGCCGAGCTCCCGGAACCCGGGCGCGAGCGCGGCGCCGGCGGCCTCGTCGGGGACGGCGACCGACCGGTGCTCGTGGCCCGCGTCGGCGTGCAGCCTCTCCGCCTCGGCGGCGATCTGCGTCGCTGTGAGGCCCTCCGTCTCCTCGACCCGGAGGGAGTTCAGGTACCACATCCGCGGGAAGGTGTCGTTGAAGAACGCGACGCCGAACCTGAACGGGACGACGCGCTCCGCGCTGCGCTCTCTGACCCGCTCCTGGAAGGCGACCGCGCGCTCGAGCTCCGGGGGCACGCCCCCTAGACTGCCACGTCCAGGGAGTCAGCGGCCTCGCGGCCGAGCACGCGCTCGAGCGCGTGCACGCAGCGGGCGTCGAACTGGCCTCCGGCCTGCTCGCGGAGGAGCGAGACCGCGCGCTCGTGCGTCCAGGCGTCCCGGTAGACGCGCACCGAGATGAGCGCGTCGTAGACGTCGCAGACGGCGAGGATCCGCGTCTCCAGGTCGAGCTCCGGCGCGCTGCGGCCGTTGGGGTAGCCGCTGCCGTCGAGCCGCTCGTGGTGGTCGAGCACGAGCCTGCGCACGGCGTCGGGGAACCCGCCGAGCTCGCCGAGGAGCCGGTGGCCGAGCTCGGGGTGGAGCTTGATGACCTCGAACTCGTCCTTCTCGAGTGCCCCCGGCTTCTTCAGGATCGCGTCGGGGATCGAGAGCTTGCCGATGTCGTGCAGGAGCCCGCCCGTGGCGAGCATCCGCAGCCGGCTCGGAGCGAGGCCGAGCTCCTCTCCGACCTGGACGGCCCGCAGGGCGACCCGGCGCGTGTGCTCCTCCGTGTACTCGTCCTTCTCGGCGAGGCGGAGGGTCAGGGCGCGGACGCGGGCGCCGAGGAAGACCTCCTCGGCCGCGACGAGCTCTCCCGCCTCGGGGCCGCCGGCGAGCGAGCGGGAGGGTGAGCCGCGACGGAGGTCGACGGCGACGGTGACGCCGACGAGGACGATCCCGAGGAGCTCGAAGCCGTGGCCGAGCCACCAGCCGAGCTCGTGGAAGCTGAGGAGGAGCGACGCCACGAGCGCGGAGCCGAGGAGCGCCAGCCCGACGACGACCACGAGGTCGGCGCGCCTGCGCGTGAGGAGGAATGTGTTCACCGCGCGGACAGCGAGGAAGACGAAGAGCACGAGGCCGACCACCAGCACGAGAATCGCGGCCGGGCTCGAGGGCTCGGGGACCGAGGGGACGATGCCGGGGACGAGGATCCCGATGACGCCGAGCGTCGTGATGGCGGCCAGCAAGAGCACCTGGAGGACGAGGAGGAGCCGGACTGCGCCGGGCCGCTGGAGCGCGGGCAGGGCGGCCAGGGCGAGGACGGCGGCGCCCACGGGGAGCGTCGCCCCGCCGGTGAAGGAGATGAGCCCGTTCCAGCCGACGAGGTAGCCCGGCGTCGCGATCCCGTGGAGCGCGAGCAGCGCCGCCATCGCGGAGAACGCGGTCCCGACCAGGACGGTGCGGGCGTCGCCCCGCCTGGCGCCGGCGAGCGTGAGCGCGACGGCCGCCGCGGTCGCGATCACCGCGCCGAGGCCGACGCCCCAGATGTGGACGGCGCCGGAGAGATGGGCAGGGCGCCGACCGACCGCGAGAAGCGTCGCGGCGGGCACGATCACGCCGACGGCGCAGAGCGCCGACGCGGCGGCCGTCCGCATCCACATGGTCGTGGGCATGCTCGTAGGTATCGGCGCGAACCGCGCCGGTGCTTACGGCCTCTTTACGGCTCGATGTCGCCCTCGATCTCGCTCGCGAAGGGCCGCGGCTTGCCCAGCATCGAGAGCTCGGCGACGTCGCGGCGGAAGAAGAGCGCCACCGTCCAGTCGAGGACGACGCGCGCCTTGCGCGAGAGGAGCGGGAGCTGGTGCAGGTGGTACGTGCGGGTGACGAACCAGCCGGGGAAGCCGCGCAGGCGGAACCCGAGGACGTCGGCGATCCCCTTGTAGCGGCCGAGGGTCGCCACCTGGCCGAGCATGCGGTAGCGGTACGGCTGCCGGTCGCCGCGCAGGTTCCGGACGAGCCGGCGCGCCTGGCGGAGCGCGTGCTGACACGTCGGCGGGTCGGGATGGTCCGGGGTGGCCTCGTTCGGCACCCGGGCGCAGTCGCCGAGCGACCAGATGTTCTCGCGGCCCTCGACCCGGAGGGTCGGCCCGACGACGATCCTTCCGTGGTCGTCGAGGGGGAGCCCGAACCGCGTCAGCAGCGGGTGCGCCCTGACGCCCGCCGTCCACACGAGCGTGTGCGTCTCGATGCGCGTCCCGTCGGAGAGGGTCGCCGCGCCGTCCTCCACCGACTCGAGCGTCGTCGACACGCGGATGTCGACCCCGCGCTTGACGAGCCGGGCGGCCGCGTACTCGCCGAGGCGCGTGGAGATCTCGGGGAGGATCGTCGGCGCCGCGTCCACCAGCACCCAGCGTTGGGGCGTCTCGCGCAGGGCCGGGTAGTAGCGCATCGCGTCGCGGGCGAGGTCGGAGAGCTCCGCGATCGCCTCGACGCCCGCGTAGCCGGCGCCGACGAAGACGAATGCGAGCTGGCGCTCGGCCTCCTCCGGGTCGGTCGCCGCCGCGGCGGCCTCGAGCCTGCGGAGGACGTGGTTGCGCAGGTGAATGGCGTCCGCGAGGCTCTTGAACCCGAGCGCGTGCTCGGCCAGGCCGGGGATCGGAAGCGCGCGCGGAACGGCGCCGAGGGCGACCACGAGGTCCTGGTACTCCACGTCCTCCTCGCCGGCGTCGGTCACGACGTGCACGCGCCGCCCGGCCTCGTCCACCGACGTCGCGCGGCCGAGGAGCAGCTCCGCGTGCGGGCACATCACGCGCAGCGGGACGACGACGTGGCGCGGCTCGAGCGTCCCCGACGCGGCCTCGGGCAGCAGCGGCGTGTACAGCATGAAGTTCTCGGGACTGACGATCGTCGCGTCGGCGCCGCCGAGCAGCCGTGCGACGTAGGCGCCCGCGAAGCCGCCGCCGAGGACGAGCGTTCCGCCGCGTGCGGCGCGGGTCGTCATGCCGCCAGTCATATCATCGGGTCGTGCGCCCGGCGTGCACGGAGGCGATGGGGGCGACCTGCCCGAACTGCGGCGGCGAGCTCGTGCGGCGGCCCCGGCGCGCCGGGGAGAGCGGATGGCGGGAACCGAGCGAGGCGCTCCTCAATCCCGCTTCGATTCGCGCGTCGAGGCTCGGGGGCGTATCGTCATCCACGTCTGGGCTCGCACCGACAGCCATCCCGACGCGAAGGAGGCGCAATGCCCACCGTCTTCGGTCACCACGACGTGAAGGACAAGGATCACTGGCTTACCTCGCCCAAGCGCGAGGAGTTCTTCGGGCCTCTCGGGGTCACGAACATCCGGACCTTCGTCGACCCGCAGAACCCGACCCGGGTCGGCGTGCTCCTGGACGTCCCGGACATGGACGCCCTCGTGGCCGCGATGGAGACGGAAGCGGCCGCCGAGGCGATGGC
>DATBJE010000225.1:0-5420 GCA_036556565.1 Gaiellaceae bacterium | reverse complement strand
CTCGGCCTCGCCTGGATCCTCGCGGGCTCGATCGCCCGTCCGCTCGAGAAGCTCGGCGCCGCGGCGGCGCGCCTCGGTCGGGGCGACCTCGACTCGCGCGTCGAGCCCGAGGGCCCGCGCGAGATCGACGCCGTCGGGCGGTCCTTCAACCGCATGGCGGACGCCCTCTCGGCGAACCTGTCGGCGCAGCGCGACTTCGTCGCCAACGCCTCGCACCAGCTCCGCACGCCGCTGACGGGGATCAAGCTCAGGCTCGAGGCGATCCGGGCCGCGGGCGGCTCCGCGGCGGCGGAGGCGCAGAAGGCCGAGGGAGAGGTCGACCGCCTGAGCGCCCTGGTGGACGACCTGCTCGCGCTCGCGCGGGCCTCGTCGGCCGAGACGACCGGCGAGGTCGTGGACCTCGGCGAGACCGCCCACGCGGCCGGCCGTCGCTGGGCGGGCCCGGCCGCGAGCGCCGGTCACGAGCTCGAGATCGAGGACGGGGCTCGGGCACGCGTCTGGGCCGCCTCGGACGATCTCGCCCAGATCCTCGACAACCTGATCGAGAACGCGATCCGCTACAGCCCGCCCGGCACGCGCATCGTCGTGTGCGTGGAAGAGCGGGAACGGCCCGCGATCCTCGTCGCCGACACCGGCCCCGGGATCCCGCCGGAGGAGCGGGAGCGCGTCTTCGAGCGGTTCTTCCGCGGGAGCGGCGGGAGGTCGGCGGCGGGCACCGGCCTCGGGCTCGCCATCGTCGCGGAGCTCGCCGAGCGCTGGCAGGGAGAGGTGGAGCTCCTCGACGGGCCGGGGACGCGGATCAGGGCCAGCTTTCCGGCACTGGCTACCGACTCCTCACCAACGCCTAACCGATCCTGAAGAGTGCCGGTGCTAGCGTCGATCGCGTGAGACCTGCGCGCACACTCCTCCTCGTCGTCCTGGGGATCGCCGTCCCCGTGGCGCTCGTCGCCGGCGTCTATCTCGCCTCGGCGGGCCCGATCGCCGACGTTCCGGCCGTGGTCGCGGTCCCGGCCAACAAGGTCGCGGCTCCGACGCCCACGGTCTCGGGCCCGACGACCACGACCGACGACCGCGGCGGCGCGGACGACCGACCCGGGAAGTGCGACGAGAAGGAGCACGAGCTCGATCCCGAGTGCGATCCCGGCGAGAACCGGTCGGGACCGCGCGCGGGCGGCTCGGGCCCGGACGACTCGGGCGGGGGCCATTCGGGCTCGGACGACTCGAGCGGGCACGGCTCGGGCTCCGACGACTCGGGCTCGGACGACTCGAGCGGGCACGGCTCCGGCGGCGACGACTAGCCGGACTACCGAGTCTTTACCGTCGCCGGAAGGACTCTTCACTTCTCCCGGGGGCGAGCTTTTCCCGGCCCTCCCTAGCCTCGAAGAAGTCAATCGAGACCGCTCAAAGGAGGGTTTCCATGTCCACCATCACCAAGCTGCTGCTCGTGCCCGCGCTCGTCGTCGCCTTCAGCGTCGGCATCGCGCTCGCGGCGGGCGGCGGCGGCACGAGCACCCCGAACCCGCTCCCGGCCGGCAACGCGACGACGACCGTCGACGGCGGTGGGGCCGTCGACGTGAGCGGCCCCTGCGACGAGGCCGAGCACGCGAACGACCCCCGCTGCACGGGGACCGGCACCGCGACCGTCGAGGACGACGGCGCGCGCGACGACGCCGTCGAGGACGTCAGCGGCCCCTGCGACGAGGCCGAGCACGCGAACGACCCCCGCTGCACGGGCGCCGGGGCGTTCGCCGAGGACGACCGGGGTGACGACTCGAGCTCCGGTCGCCGTCACGCCGAGGACGACCACGGGGACGACGACTCCGGCCGCGGCTCGGACGACTCCGGCCACGGCTCGGACGACTCCGGTCACGACTCGGACGACTCCGGTCACGACGACTGAGACCAGACCCCGAGCCAGGAAGCGGCCGGTGGGCGAGAATGCCACCGGCCGCTCGCGTTTCCCCGGCATCATGGTCGACAGCCCGCGGCGGGTGGTCTACAACTCGGAGGAGGAAGGCGGGAAGCGACGAGGTGAAGCCCGAGGAAGCCAAGGCGGCGCTCATCGAGAAGGCGGTCGAGCACGCCCGCGCGCGGCTCTCGCCGGAGCAGGCCACGCGCCTGGAGGTCTTCGTTCGCCTCTACTACGGCCCCGTCGCCGCCGACGACCTGCTCGAGCGCAGCGCCTCCGACCTCTACGGCGCCGCGCTCGCCCACCTCAACCTGGGCGCGAAGCGGACGCCGGGCACCGCGAAGATCCACGTCTACACGCCGCAGCTCGAGGAGCACGGCTGGCAGTCCACGCACACCGTCGTCGAGATCGTCAACGACGACATGCCCTTCCTCGTCGACTCGGTGAGCATGGAGCTCAACCGCCTGGGGACGGGCGTTCACCTGATCGTCCACCCGGTGGTTCGGGTCCGGCGGGACGCCGACGGGCAGCTCCTCGAGGTGCTCCCGCACGACGCGCACGCGGCCGACTGCGGGCTCGAGTCGTTCATCCACGCGGAGGTCGTGCGGGAGACCGACCCCGAGCACCTGGCCGAGCTCAAGGCCGGCATCGAGCGCGTGCTCGATGACGTGCGCGCTGCCGTCGACGACTGGAAGCCGATGGTCGCTCGGGCACGCGAGGTGATCGCCGACCTGGACGCGAGCCCGCCTCCGATCGACCCGGAGGACCTGGCCGAGACCAGGGCGCTCCTCGAGTGGATCGTGGACGACCACTTCACCTTCCTCGGCTACCACGAGTACGACCTGATCACCGACGACGGCCGGGACGCGCTCCGCCGCGTCCCCGGAACGGGCCTCGGGATCATGCGGGACAGCCAGGACGACCAGGGGACCGTGAAGCTCCCCCGCGAGGCGCGCGACCGGGCGCGCGCGCGCGACCCGCTCATCCTGACGAAGGCGAACTCCCGGGCGACCGTCCACCGGCCGTCGTACCTGGACTACGTGGGCGTGAAGCGGTTCGGGGAGAACGGGGAGGTCGTCGGCGAGCATCGCTTCCTCGGCCTCTACACCTCGTCCGCCTACAGCGCCCGGCCCGACGAGATCCCGCTCCTGCGGAGGAAGGCGAGCAAGGTGCGGGAGCGCTCCGGCCTCCCCCCGGGGAGCCACGACGACAAGGCGCTAATCCAGGTCCTGGAGACGTACCCGCGCGACGAGCTCTTCCAGATCTCCGACGACGACCTCTTCGAGATCGCCATGGGCATCCTGCATCTCGGCGAGCGCCCGCGCGTCCGGCTCTTCCTGCGCCGAGACACGTACAGGCGCTTCCTCTCGTGCCTCGTCTTCGTCCCGCGCGACCGCTTCAACACGCAGGTGCGCCAGGCCATCCAGGGCATCCTCGTGGACGAGTTCGGCGGCGTCAGCGTCGACTACAACGTGCGCCTCTCGGAGTCCGTCCTCGCGCGGCTCCACTACGTCGTCCACACGCGGCCCGGAAGCGCTCACGAGGTGGACGTCCGCGAGATCGAGGCGCGCATCGTCGAGGCGACGCGCTCCTGGGCCGACGACCTCGCCGGCGCGCTCGTGGAGCAGTGCGGCGAGGAGCGCGGGACCCAGCTCTTCGCGCGCTACGGCGAGGCGTTCCCGGCCGCGTACCGCGAGGACTTCACGCCGCCGGCGGCGGTGCTCGACGTCGAGCGCATCGAGCGCCTCGACCCCGACGGGGACCTCGCGATGACCCTTTACCGCCCGCTCGAGGCCGAGGAGGACTTCTTCTGCCTCAAGCTCCTGCGCTCCGGCCGGCCGATCCTGCTCTCCGACGTCCTGCCGCTCCTCGAGGACATGGGAGTGAAGGTCTACGACGAGCGGCCGTACGAGATCGACCTTCCCGGTCCGATCGCCGCGTGGATCTACGACTTCGGGCTCACGTCCGACGACGGCGCGATCGACCTCGACCGCGTCGGCGAGGCCTTCAAGGACACCGTCGCGGGCGCGTGGCGCGGCGACGTCGAGATCGACGGCTTCAACCGGCTCGTCCTCATGGCGGGGCTCACGTGGCGCGAGATCGCCGTGCTGCGCGCGTTCGCCAAGTACCTGCGCCAGACGGGCAGCACGTTCAGCCAGGCGTACATGGAGGAGACCCTCACCGCGAACGCGGAGATCGCGCGCGGGCTCGTGGACCTGTTCACGCTCCGCTTCGACCCGGCGCGGAGCGAGCGGCGCAGCGAGGAGGCCGAGAGCCTCGCCGCGCGGATCGAGGAGCAGATCGACGGCGTCGCGAGCCTCGACGACGACCGGATCCTCCGCGGCTTCCTCCGGCTCGTCGAGGCGACGCTCCGCACGAACTACTTCCAGCGCGCCGCGGACGGCGGGCCGAAGCCGTACCTCTCGTTCAAGCTCGACCCCGCGCGGCTCCCGGACCTCCCGCTCCCGCGCCCGATGTACGAGATCTGGGTCTACTCCCCGCGCACGGAGGGCGTCCACCTCCGCGGCGGGAAGGTGGCGCGCGGAGGCATCCGCTGGTCCGACCGGCGCGAGGACTTCCGCACCGAGGTCCTCGGGCTGATGAAGGCGCAGATGGTCAAGAACGCCGTCATCGTCCCCGTCGGCGCCAAGGGCGGCTTCGTCGTCAAGCGGCCGCCGGCCGACCGGGACGCGCTGCGGGACGAGGTCGTCGCCTGCTACCAGACCTTCGTCCGCGGGCTGCTCGACCTGACCGACAACATCGTCGCTGGGGAGACGATGCCCCCGCCCGACGTCGTCCGCTACGACGAGGACGACCCGTATCTCGTCGTCGCCGCCGACAAGGGCACCGCGACGTTCTCGGACGTCGCCAACGGGATCGCCGCCGAGTACGGGTTCTGGCTGGGCGACGCGTTCGCCTCCGGCGGCTCGGCCGGGTACGACCACAAGGGCATGGGCATCACCGCGCGGGGCGCCTGGGAGTCGGTGAAGCGCCACTTCCGCGAGCTCGACGTCGACGTCGAGGCGGCGGAGATCACGGTCGTCGGCATCGGCGACATGAGCGGCGACGTCTTCGGCAACGGCATGCTCCTCTCCCGCCACCTGAAGCTCGTCGCCGCTTTCAACCACGAGCACGTCTTCCTCGATCCCGACCCCGACCCCGAGCGGAGCCACGCCGAGCGCGAGCGCCTGTTCCACCTCCCCCGGTCGAGCTGGGCGGACTACGACGCCGCAACGATCTCGCCCGGCGGCGGCATCTTCCCCAGGGCCGCGAAGGCGATCCCGCTCTCGGCGGAGGCTCGCGCCCGCCTCGGCGTCGATGCCGAGTCCCTGACGCCGAACGAGGTCGTGCACGCGATCATCACCGCCCCGGTCGACCTGCTCTGGAACGGCGGCATCGGGACGTTCGTGAAGGCCTCGTGGGAATCCCATCTCGAGGTCGGGGACAAGGCGAACGACCCGAGCCGCGCCGACGCGAGCGACCTCCGCTGCCGCGTCGTCGGCGAGGGCGG
>DATBJE010000224.1:0-2995 GCA_036556565.1 Gaiellaceae bacterium | reverse complement strand
CTGATCGTGGGCGGGCTGGAGAAGGTGTACGAGATCGGGAAGGACTTCCGCAACGAGAGCATCTCCTACAAGCACCAGCCCGAGTTCACGATGCTCGAGTGGTACGAGGCCTACGCGAACTACCACGACACGATGGCCCGCATGGAGGAGCTCGTCGCCGGCGTCGCCGAGGACACGCTCGGCACGACGAGGGTCACCTTCCGCGGCCACGAGGTCGACCTCGCGCCGCCGTGGAACCGCCTCCGGCTGATCGACGCGCTCGAGGAGCTCGGCCTCTGGACGCGGGGCGAGGACGATCTCCGGGCACGGCTCGTGGAGCGCGGCGTCGACGTCTCGCAGGACCGATCGTGGGCCCAGCTCGTCGACCACGCGCTCAGCCACTTCATCGAGCCGGAGCTCATCGAGCCGACGATCCTCTACGACTACCCGATCGAGCTCTCCCCGCTCGCGCGCGAGAGGGACGACGATCCGCGCCTGACCGAGCGCTTCGAGTACTTCGTCGCCGGGATGGAGCTCGGAAACGCCTACACGGAGCTGATCGATCCGGACGAGCAGGCTGCCCGCTTCGCGGCCCAGGCCGGCGAGGTCAGGGGCGAGCCGGGCGACCCTGACTACGTCGAGGCCCTCTCCTACGGCATGCCGCCGACGGGCGGGCTGGGGCTGGGGATCGACCGGCTCGTCATGCTCCTCACAGGGCGCGAGACCATCCGCGACGTCATCCTCTTCCCGACGCTGCGCGAGCGGGCCGACTCCTAGCGAAGGACGACGAAGGCGTCGACCGGGACCTGGCGTGGCCTCTCCGTCGGCCGGATGACGATCCGGTGCCGGCCGGAACGCCGCCAGCTCTTCGAGAAGACGACGGTGCGGCCGCCCGCGACCGCCGAGTGGAGGCTCACCGTCCGCGCGTAGCGGCCGTCGACGAATACGCGCGCGCGTCCCCCGGTGGGCCCCGTCCGCGAGACCCAGGCGACGCCGCGGCCCCGGAAGGCGAGGCGCGCGACCGTGTGCTGTTGGCGCCACCGTCCCCGGTAGGCGACGCGCGAGCTCCGATCCTCGAGCACGCGGACGCCGAACGACGGCCCGAACGCGGCCGGGCTCGCGTTGCCCGCCGCGTCGTATGCGTGGACGAGGAAGCGGTAGTCCCGTCCCCGCCGCAGCTCGAGCACGGCCTGGGTGGCGGACGGGTTGGGCACGGGCACGAACTCCCACGGGCGCCCGTCGACGCTCTTCCAGAGCCAGAAGCCGACGGCGTCGGCGTCCCGCGACGACCACCGCAGGCGCACGGGCACGCGCCCTCCACCGATCGCGCCGACCACCTTCGGCCTCGGGCCGGTCGGCCGGGGAGCGTTTCCGTCGGCGGCGCTCGCCGGCCCCTCCGCGGTCAGGAAGCTGCTCGCGGCGACGTTCCAGTGCGTGGCGAGATAGCTGCCCGGCGGCGGGTCGGCGTGGAAGTAGTCGTCGTGACCGCAGTCGAGAAGGCGCTCGTGGAAGGGCGGGCAGACGTTCCTGAGCGCGACCTGGCTGCCGTGAGCCCACACGAGCCCGTCGGGCACGCCGTCGTCGTCGTAGCAGAGCGCGTCGGCGTCGTCGGTGCAGTGGTAGTTGTCGTTCGCGTTCGGGGCGCTCGGCTGCACGCCGCCGAGGAGGTGCGCGAGCTCGTGCGCCTCGATCGACGGGTTGATCCCGCCCCAGCAGCCGCGGTCGATCCGCGCCACCATGCCAGGCTGGCCGTCCCCGTTGTTGGCGTTTCCCTGCGACGGCGAGTCGTCGGGCTTGACCGTCGCGAGGCCGCAGAAGCGGTAGGCGTCCACCCAGACGACGTACTTGCGGTCGGCGCGGTCGAACCCCTGGGCCGCGAGCTCCGACGCCGTTCCCGAGAGGCTGGCGATGCCTGTGGGCGAGAGCGTCGCCGTCGCCACGGCGAGCGTGCAGTCGGGGTCGGTGACGAAGCGGACGTGGCGCACGCCGCCGGTCTCGGCGGCGCTGTCGTTGAAGACGGTGTCGACGACCCCCGCCCAGAGCCGGATGAACGGCGCGAGCTCGTCGTGGTTGTTTATCCCGCCCTCGGGATAGGCGTAAACGGCCTGGACACGGTTTCCGCTCTCGCCGTCGCCGGTGCAGAGGGCGGCGCGCCCGACCGCCGTCGCGAGGGCGCTCGAGCCGGCCGTGGACTCCGCGAGGTCGCCGAGGCCCCGCCGGAGGCGGACGTCCCGGCCAGGCGGCGCGGCATCCGGCCCGTGCGTGCAGCCGAGCCGCCCGCCGGGAAGGGCGAGCTGAAACGCCGTCGGGCACGGGCCGTCCTCGTGCGCGCGCTGGAGGCCGCGGTAGACGAGCCCGCGGGCCGGGTCGGGGGTCGCGCGCGCAAGCGAGTGCGCGGACGCGGAGCCCGCGACCGTCAGGACGACGAGAATGACTGCGGCGCTGACCTTCATCCCTGGCCCGGGAGCCCGGTGGCGTCCAGGGATTCGGCGGCCCGGCGGGGAGCGGCGATCCCTCGTTCGAGGGGCGGTCCCGCGGCCGCGATCCGCTCGGCGAAGAGTTCTGTCGCACTTTGCGGGCTTCGTCCGCCCCTGGTGGTTGTATTCGCCGCGCGACCTGGTTAGAAACGTCGCGGGAGGCTCTCTTCCGACTGCTGCGGCATGCGCGGAGAGGGAGAACACACCAGTCGAAGGAGAGGGGCAGAGGGATGAAGAGACTTCTCGTGGCCGTCGCGGCAGCGCTCGCGGTGCTCGTCGTGGCGCCGATCGCAAGCGCAACCGGGCACGTGACCGCCATCAGCATCAACTGCGACGCGGCGACGTTCACCTACAGTCTGTTCTCGGACACGAGACAGACGGTCGCCGAGGAGAAGGTCGTGGTGAACGGGGCGACCTTCGCGACGAAGACGTTCACCTTCGTCGAGTCTGGCACCGACGTGATCCCGCTGAGCATCAGCGGCGATGCGGACGTGACTGCCTCTGTCTCGTGGACGGTCGTGGGCGGTCCGAGCACGGGC
>DATBJE010000223.1:0-5222 GCA_036556565.1 Gaiellaceae bacterium | reverse complement strand
CTCGAGGAGGAGCTCGAGCACGCGGTTCAGGTCGGCCGTGAGCGGCACTGCGACCCGCACCGCCGCACGGTGCTCGGCACCTGCGATGGTGGCGTTCCTGATGGTATCGGAGGCCAGCTTCGTGTTCGGCACGTAGTACCGGGCGCCGTCGCCGGCCCGGATGAGCGTGTACGTGAGGCCGACCTGCTGGACGGTGCCCGACGCGCCCGCGACGGAGACGTTGTCGCCGAGCCGGAGCGGCTGCGTGAACGCGATGAAGATGCCGGCGACGAAGTTCGAGAGCGTGGACTGCGCCGCGAGGCCGATGACCAGCGCGAGGACGGCCGACGAGGCGAGGACCGTTGTGGCGACCGCGCGGACGTTGGGGAAGACGAGCAGCGCGCTCAGGACGCCGATCACGATCACGGTCGCCACGGCGCTCCGGCGGATGACGCGGTAGACCGTGAGCGTCTCTGGCCGCAGGGTGAGCCACCTCGAGATCGCGCGGTCGACGACCCACGCGACGATCAGCGTCGCGACCAGCACGACGCCCGCGATGACCGCGCGCGCGACCCACTCGTTGTCCATGACAGGGGTGTTCTCTAGAAGGGGAGCGGCTTCCTGCCCGCGAAGCCCTCCTCGAGGCCGTGCCAGTAGGCGACGGCCGCCTCGCCGAGCTCCCAGCACAGGAGCACGGGCTCGCCCGTCTCGGGGTGGCGCGCGGGGAAGTCCATGAGCCCGCGGTCGAGGTCCTTCACCTGGACGCCGAGCCCGTCGATCTCCTCCATCAGCTTCGTCAGGCCGGCCGCGGCCCCCGAGGCGGCGTCCTGAAGACCGGGAAGCCGTCCGGGCTCGAGGCTCCCCCCGTTGCCGGCCACGACCGCCCGCTCCTGCTCGAGCTCTTCCATGAGCGACGCAAGGGCCCGCCGCTCCTCGACCAGCCGCTCGACGAGCGGGCGCAGGACGGCGAGCTCCCGATTCGCCTCTTCCGGCGTGAAGAATCGCATCTCCGACATAGTGACGACCGTCGTGACCGCGCGCCTCGCCATCATCGCGTGCCTGCTCGCGGCCGTCGCGGCCGCGTGCGGCGAGCGGCCGGAGCCCCTCGGAGAGGTCCCCGAGCGCTACCCGGTGACGGTGGCGGGCGTGGGCGAGCGCCCCACCGTCGTGCCCGAGCTTCCCGAGCGCATCGTCGCGCTCGACCCCGGCTCGGCCGAGCTCCTCCTGGCGCTCGGCACCCGCGACCGCCTCGTCGGCGTGCCGGCAGGGGTCCGGCGCGGGTCCGGCCCTTTGACGGCGAGCCCCGACGCCGCGGAGGTCGTCAGCCGGACGATGGACGTCCAGGTGGACGAGATCGTGAAGCTGAAGCCGGACCTGATCGTCGCGACGCCGGCGACGGACCTGCTCGACGTCTCCCGCGCCCAGCGCGAGACGCAGGCGGCCGTCTACCTCCAGCCCAACGCCTCGATCGACGGCGTGCTGCGGGCGGCCCTCGAGCTCGGCATCGCCGTGGGGGAGCCCGTGGCCGGGCGCGCGATCGCCTCTCGGATCCGCTCGCAGGTGGCGCTCGTCGAGGACCGCGTCGCGACCGAGCCGAAGGTGACGACCTTCGTCGACCGCGGCTTCTTCATCACGATCCCGGAGCGGTCGCTCTTCGGCGACCTCGTCGCGCAGGGACGGGGCGAGAGCATCGCGGGCGACGATCCCGGCGTGGAGCCTTACTCGCTCGCCAGGCTCAGGCGGGCGGACCCCGACGTCTACATCGCCACCTCCGACAGCCACGTGACGCTCCGGTCCCTGCGGGAGGACCCGCGGACGAGGAACCTGACCGCCGTCAAGAAGGGGAACTTCGCGATCGTCTCGAGCGACCTCGTCAACCGGGCGGGGCCGCGCGTCGGGCGTGCGCTCCAGCAGGTCGCCAAGGCGCTCCATCCGGATGCCTTCCGGCGCTGATCTCGACGCGGTCACGGTCGACGCGATGGGGACGCTCGTCGAGCTCGACGATCCGACCGACCGCCTCGTCGCCGCGCTGGGGGCGGCGGGCGTGGAGCGCCCGCGCGACGACGTCGCAGCCGCGTTTCGCGCCGAGGTCGAGTACTACGTCCCGCGGACGCACGAGGGCAGGGACGAGGCGAGCCTCGCCGACCTCGGCCGGCGGTGCACCGCCGTGTTCCTCCACCACCTCGACGACCCGCTCGACGCCGAGAGCTTCGCGCCCGCGTTCGTCGGGAGCATCGTGTTCCGGCCGCTCGACGGGGCCGCCGCTGCGCTCGCCCGGCTGCAGGGCGCCGGGCTCGCCCTGGCGTGCGTCTCGAACTGGGACATCTCGCTCACGGGCCATCTGGAGCGGGCCGGCCTCGCGGGGTTCTTCCCGACGATCGTCAGCTCGGCCGAGGCCGGGGTCGCGAAGCCCGACCCGGGCGTGTTCCGCCTCGCCCTCGAGCGGCTCGGCGTGAGCGCGGGAAGGGCCCTTCACGTCGGCGACGGCGAGGCCGACCGGGGCGGGGCCGCCGCCGCCGGTCTCGCCTTCGAGCCCGCCCCGCTCGCTACGCTCCCGGAGCGGCTCGGGCTGGGCAGGCGACCATGAGCACCGACAGGAAACGAGGCCTCTCGACGCGCGCGATCCACACGCCGGCGCTGCCGGAAGGGGTCGGCGAGCCCGTCGTCGGCCCGATCGTCGCCTCGACGACGTTCTCGTTCGAGCACGTCGCGCAGCTCGGGCGCGTCATCGCCGAGGAGGAATACGGGTTCACGTACGCCCGGCTCCGCAACCCGACCGTGGAGGAGCTGAACGCCGTCGTGGCCGGGCTCGAGGGGGCCGAGGCGGCTCTCGCCTTCGGGTCGGGCATGGCGGCGATCAGCGCCGCCCTGCACTCGACCCTGAGACCGGGCGACACGCTCCTCCTCCCCCGCCAGCTCTACGGGACGACCTACGAGCTCGCCGAGTCGCAGCTCCGCCCGCGCGGCGTGGAGATCGTCTACCTCGACGTCACCGACGTCGCCGCCTGGGAACGGCCGGCCAGGGTCAGGTTCGTGGAGACCATGGCCAACCCGGGCTTCCCGCTCGCCGACCTCGCGGCGCTCGCGGCCACGAAGGGCGACGGCGTGCTCATCGTCGACAACACCTTCGCCTCACCCGCTCTCTGCCGCCCGCTCGAGCACGGCGCCGACCTCGTCTGCGAGTCGGCCACGAAGTACCTGAACGGCCACCACGACGTCACCGCGGGGATCCTCGCGGGGGGCGCCGAGCTCGTCGGCGTCGCGAGGCGCCACCAGATCGAGGTCGGCTCGGTCCTCGACCCCTTCCCGGCCTTCCTCGTGCGTCGCGGCCTCAAGACCCTGACGCTCCGCATCGAGCGCGGAAGCGCGAACGCCGTCGCGGTCGCGCGGTTTCTCGAGAGCCACCCGGCCGTCGAGCGCGTCTTCTACGCGGGCCTCGAGAGCTACCCGGAGCGCGATCTGGCGCTCCGGCAACTCGACGACGCGGGCGCCATGCTCGCCTTCGAGCTCCGCGGCGGGCTCGAGGCGGGCGAGCGGTTCATGGACGCCCTCGAGCTCTGCGGTCGGGCGACGAGCCTGGGGGGCGTGGACACCGTCCTTCATCACCCCGCCTCGACCAGCCACCGCGGCTACTCGCCCGAGCAGCTGGCCGCCGCGGGCATCTCGCCGGGCCTTCTGCGCCTCTCCGTAGGGTGTGAGGATGTCGACGACATCGTCGCGGATCTCGGCCAGGCGCTCGCGCGCGCGTAGGGGCTGGGCGCTCGGTCTCTGGCTCGCGCTCGCCGGACTGCTCGTCCTCGGAGGCTTCTACGGACAGAGCCAGGGCCCGGCGGAGAGCGACATCCTCTACGACGCGGGGCTGGCCATCAGCGGGCTAATCGGCTACGGGCTCCTGATCCTCGTCACGCTCGCGATCGGCCGGCTCTACCGCCGGCCGCTGGACGCGCTCGGCTTCCGCAGCTTCCGGATGCGCTGGGTGTGGATCGGGCTCGGGGTCGTGCTCCTGACCCTGATCGTGGGCGCGCTTCTCGAGCCCGTTCTCCACGGCGGGCGGGAGCAGGGCATCACCGCGAGCCGCTGGGAACCGGAGCACGCGACCGCCTTCGCCCTGAACTGCCTCGTCCTCGTCCTCTTCGGGCCCTTCGCGGAGGAGGTGTTCTTCCGCGGGCTCGGCGTTCGCGCCCTGAGCGTGTTCGGCGGCCTCGTCGCGATCGTCGTGAGCGGGATCGTCTTCGGCCTCGCGCACGGCATCCTCGGGGCGCTGCCGCCCCTGGCCCTCTTCGGCATGGCTCTCGGCTGGGTGCGCTTCCGCTCGGCGAGCGTCTGGCCGAGCTACATCGCCCACGCGACGTACAACGGCCTCGCGCTCCTCATCCTCGTCCTGTCCTGGACGGTCTGAGAACCGGGCGGCGTCTATCCTTCACGCCCCGTGGCGCCCGGCGACCTCGACCAGGATCCGCTCGTCCGCGAGCTGCGCGCGGCCATCACGGCCGCCGATCGGGCGATCCTCGCCGCCGTCAACACGCGCCTCGAGCTCGTGCGCCGTCTCCGCGAGCACAAGGCGGCCAGTGGGTGGGATTTCGTCGACCCGCAGCGTGAGAAGGAGCTTCTCGACGCGCTCGCGGCCGAGAATCCCGGGCCGCTGAGCGAGAACGGGGTGCGCGAGCTCTTCGGCGAGCTCCTCGACATCGCGAAGCGCGAGACGAGCGACCCCGGCTAAGAGATCGAATCAGTCGTCCGTCGAGAAGTCGTCGGGCTTGACCTCGTCGAGGAAGCGCTTGAACTCCTCGACGACCGCCTCCTGGTTCACCTCCTCGTCGCCCTCGAACTCGATAGCGCTCTCCTCGATGACGGCGTCGGCGGCGTAGATCGGCGCCTCCGCCCTGACCGCGAGGGCGATCGCGTCGCTCGGCCGCGAGTCGATCTCGATCTCCGTCCCGTCGACGGCGACCGTGATGAGCGCGTAGAAGGTGTTCTCGCGCAGCTCGGTGACGGCGATGCGCACCACGCGCGCCTCGAGCCGCTCGAGGATGTCGGTAAAGAGGTCGTGCGTCATGGGACGCGGCGTCGCCGCGTCCTGAAGCCTCATGAGGATCGCGGCCGCCTCCGGATGACCGATCCAGATCGGGAGGAACTTGTTGCCGTCGGCGGTCTTGAGCAAGACGATCGGCTGCTTCCCGACCATGTCGAAGCTCACGCCGTAGATGGTCATCTCCTGCATGGGCGAGCTTCGACTGATCATA
>DATBJE010000222.1:0-5598 GCA_036556565.1 Gaiellaceae bacterium | reverse complement strand
GGAGCGCCTCGAGCGCCGGCTTGCGCGGCTCCTCCATCGCGCACCACCACTGGAGCGAGACGAGCGGCTCGATGCGGGAGTGGCAGCGCTCGCAGGTGCCCACGTTGTGGCGATACGGCTCCTGCGTCTCGAGTTGCTCGTGCCGCAGGAGCCACGCGACGATCTTCCCGTCGGCCTCTTCCTGCGTCAGGCCCGCGAGGTCGCCGGCCTCCTCGTTCATGCGGCCGTCGGGCCCGATGACGGTGATCGTCGGGAGGTCGTGCTTGCGACCGATCTCGAAGTCGACCGGGTCGTGGCCGGGCGTGACCTTGAGCGCGCCGGTGCCGAACTCGGGGTCGACGAGCTCGTCGGCGACGACAGGCACGCGCCGCTCGACGTACGGGACGACGACGTCCCTGCCGACGGCGTCGCGATAGCGCTCGTCGTCGGGATGGACCGCGACCGCGACGTCCGCGAGCATGGTCGCGGGCCGCACGGTCGCGATCGTGATCCAGCCGGATTCGTCGGCGAAGGGGTAGCGGGCGTGCGTGAGCGTGTCGTCCATCGGCACGTGGACGACCTCGAGGTCGGAGATGGCCGTCTCGTGGAACGGGCACCAGTTGACGATCCGGTTGGCGCGGTAGATCCAGCCGCGGTCCCAGAGGTGGACGAAGAAGCGCATGACCGCCTCGATGTAGCCCTCGTCCATCGTGAAGCGCTCGCGCTCGTAGTCGAGCGAGGCGCCGAGCCGGCGGTACTGGCCCATGATCGTCCGGCCGGTCTCCTCGAGGTGACGCCACACGCGCTCGACGAAGGCCTCGCGGCCGATCTCCTTCCGCGACGTTCCCTCGCGGACGAGCTGCTTCTCCATGACGTTCTGGGTCGAGATGCCGGCGTGGTCGTAGCCCGGCTGCCAGAGCGTGTCGAAGCCGCGCATCCGGTGCCAGCGGACGAGCACGTCCTGGAGCGAGCCGTTGAGCGCGTGTCCCATGTGGAGCGCCCCGGTGACGTTCGGCGGGGGCACCGCGATGACGAACGTCTCGTCCCGGCGCGCTCCCGCCCCGGCCCGGTAGAGACCCTCCTCCTCCCAGGTGCGCTGCCAGCGCTCCTCGAGCGCCTCCGGCCGGTACGTCGCCTCCATGGACGCTGATTCTACGGAGGCATTCGCGCCCGCCCTTCTCCTCCACCCACGCCGTCGGGCACACTTCTCTCATGGAGGTCGAGCGCACACCGTGAGCCAGGTCGTCGACGACCCGGCCGAGGCCGGGCGAGAGGCGCTGAGGCGGCGCGACTGGGCCGAGGGCTACGAGCTGCTCAAGGCCGCGGACGAGACGGAGTCGCTCGGCGCCGACGACGTGCTGATGCTCGCCCAGGCCGCCATGTGGGCGAACCACATGGACGCGGCCGCCACCTACCTCGAGCGGGCCTACCGGGCCTACGTCGACGAGGGGAACAAGCTGCGCGCGGCCTTCGTCGCCACCTGGATCGCGCACGACGTCCGGAGCAATCTCCAGGTATCGGTGGCCAACGGCTGGATGAGCCGGGCGCGCCGGCTCCTCGACGAGGAGGAGGAGGCTCCCGAGCACGGGTACTGGGACCTCCAGGCCTCGCTCATCGCGCTCTCGGAGGGCGACCCTGGGGAGGCGCTCCGGCTGGGCAAGCACGCCGAGGAGCTCGGCCGCCAGTTCGGCGACCGCAACCTCGAGATCCGGGGCATCCAGCGCCAGGGGAGCGTCCTGATCGAGCAGGGCGAGGTGGCCGAGGGGAAGATGCTGCTGGACGAGGCGAGCACGGCCGCCCTGGCCGGGGAGCTCGATCCCTATTCCACTCTCGTCGTCTACTGCAACACCATCGGGGCGTGCCGCGACGTCGCCGACTTCGAGAGCGCCGGGGAGTGGGCCGACCGGGCGAGCGACTTCTGCGACGCGAACGCGCTCAACGCGTTCCCCGGGATGTGCCGGGTCAACCACGCAGAGGTCATGAAGTTCAAGGGGCGGCTCGCGGAGGCGCAGACGCTGGCCGGCCAGGCGAGCGAGGAGCTCCGCGTGTGGAATCCGCGCATCGCCGGCGCCGCGTTCTACGAGCTCGGCGAAGTGCGGCTCCGCCTCGGCGAGCTCGCCCAGGCGGAGCAGGCGTTCCGCGAGGCCGACGAGCTCGGGCGGACCCCCGAGCCGGGCCTCTCGCTCCTCCGCCTCGTCCAGGGAAACGTCAAGGGAGCCCTCGCCTCGATCCGGCGGGCGCTCGCGGACGGCTCGCTCAACCTCCCGGCGCAGGCACGTCTCCTCCCCGCCGGCGTGGAGATCGCCGTCGCCGCAGGCGAGGTCGACGAGGCGGCGGGGTTCGCCGAACGGCTCACCGCGATCGCGGACACGTACGAGACGTCGGCGCTCGCGGCCGCGGCCGCATACGCCCGCGGCCAGGTCCAGCTCGCTCGGGGCGACGCCGACGCGGCCTATGCCTGCTTCCGGCAGGCGCGCATGACCTGGGACTCGACGGCGGCGACCTACGACGTCGCCCGCGCGCGGGAGCAGATCGGCCGGGCGCTCCGCGCGAGTGGCGACGAGGAGGCCGCCCTCTGGGAGTTCCACGCGGCCGCGGCCCGCTTCGAGCGCCTCGGCGCCGTCCGCGACGCCGAGCGCGTCGCCGAGCTCCTGATGCGCGACCTGACGACGGAGGTGATGAGGACCTTCCTCTTCACCGACATCGTCGGCTCGACCGAGCTGGCGAGCGCCGTCCGGTCGGACCGCCACTGGGGCAACCTCCTCCGCCGCCACGACGACACCCTGCGCGCGATCTTCGCCGACCACCAGGGGCAGGTCGTCGACCACACGGGCGACGGCTTCTTCGTGGTCTTCGAGGACGCGGCGAGCGCGGTCGGGGCCGCGATCCACATCCAGCGGTCCGTCGACAAGGAGTTCGAGTTCGACCTCCGCATCGGCGTGCACACGGACGGGGCCCTCCGAACGAAGGAGAACTACCACGGGAAGGGGGTCCACGCCGCCGCGCGGATCGGCGCGGCGGCCGGCGGGCGCGAGATCCTCGCGAGCCGGGCGACCATGAGCCTGGCGCCCCAGTACGCGATCCTCGACGACCGCGAGATCACCCTCAAGGGGCTCAAGGAGCCCGTGGCCGTGTGCTCGGTCGAGTGGGAGCGCGGCTGAGAGCTGGAATCGAGTTCTAAACGCCGCCGGCCCGGCGGCTCAGCAGGGGCCCTGGCTCTGGTACGCCGCCCAGCGGGCCCCTGTGTCGCGCCAGATCGCGTCGCCCGTCGAGGCGGCCAGCTTCTTCAGCAGCCGGACGTGATAGGCGTGGTAGCTCGGCGTCGCCGGGTTGCCCCCGTACGAGTACCGCGACCAGCAGCCGGTGTCGAACTGCGGAAGGAGCGTCTGCGCCGCGGCGCTCATCTCGGCGACGAACGTCCGCGCATCGCCGTCGTTCGTGATCTCCACGTACTCCGACAGGGAGACGATCGACTGCAGCTGCGCGTTGAGGACGGCCATGTCGCTGAAGCCGTACTCGCGAACCCAGATCCCGCCCCCGAGCGGCCGTGAGAGGCCCTTCGGGATTGCCGTGAAGGCCGCCCCGGCGACGCCCGCGAGCGACTCGTCCTCGAGGAGCGCCCCCGCCCGAGCGAACGCCTGCGCCCCGACCGCCTGGGCGAAGCCCGACGTCCAGGTCGACGGCCCGCCGAAGGGAAACCGATACTCCCACACGCGGCCCCTGCCGACCGGCTGCCCGCGCGCGACCAACGCCGTCGCCAGTCGGTCGACGGCGGCCTTGTTGCCCCTGCGCACGAGTTGATTCAGACGCGCGAAGCTCCCGAGCGGATGGAACTCGTACCCGTACTCGGGAAGGAAGTGGTAGACGACACCGGTGCCGTCGCTGATGCCTCGAGCATGCGTCTCGGGGCGTCTCTCCCCGAGTGCCGCGACATTGTCGTCGAGCGTCGCCGCGAGCGCGGCGCCGCGAATCGTGTCGTAGCCGCCCGCGCCGGCCGCCAGATCGTCGAGCACCAGGCCGAGCACCGCAGCCCGGCCCGGGGGTAGGCGATCCATGGCCGCGACCGCGTCGTCGAGAGCCGCGCGTGCGTCTCCCCTCGTCGTGTCGTCGAGGGCGCCCGACCGGACGCTCTCGTTCAGGCGCGCCCCCACCGCAGCAGCGTCCTCCTGGGCCTTCGCCGCGATCGCCTCCGTGAGCTCCTGTCGGGTCGCAGGGCCTACGACTCCGTCCGGCGTGAGGCCGCGCGATGCCTGGAAGGCGGCCGTGGCGGCTCCCGTGCCCACTCCGAAGGCGCCGTCAGGGGCAGAGGCGTGGAACCCGAGGATGCCGAGCGCGAGCTGGAGATCGCGCACCTCAGCGCCCTGTTTTCCCGGGCGAAGGAGAGCGGCAGGCGGACCGGTCTGCTTCTGCTGCCGAGTCGGCTGGGGCGAGTTTGCGGCCGGGGTCTCGACGACGGGTCCCGAGCCCGGCCTGTCACTCGAGAGGACGAGCCGCACCGAGAGTGCAACGGCGAGGAAGACGAGCCCGAACAGGGCGAGGAGGAAGACGGAGGCCGTCGTCCGCTGCGCGACCCCTTCGCGGATTCGCGCGAGGTCGCGGGCAAGCGTGCGCGGCGGAGGTCGGCGACGCACCGGACGCGCGACGCCGGCCGATCCCGCGGCCACGGCAGCCGCGGGCTGGGCGCGTGGCTCATCCCACCAGCCGAAATCGTCGTCCGCGAAGAGAAAGGTGTCGGACCTCTCCATGTGCCAGGGGTCACGAACATTACGCCCATCGGCGGATGCCGCGCCACGTCAGGCGGGGACGGTTCATAGAACTCATTTCGGAATGAGGCCTCGTCGCCGGGGCGTCCTGGGCGAGTGCGAGGTAAGGACGCAGGGAGCGCTCGTATTCGTGAATACGGGCGCGACCGAGGACGCAGCATCGCGCCGCCCAGGGCGGCCCGGTGACTCAGTGCTTCATTTCGAAAGGGGTTCTTAGGCCGACTCTTCTTCGGGCTCGTCGACCGCGAGCGCCCGCCCGCCGCTCGTGACGAGCGTCGGGCGCAGGTCGCGCTCGATCGTCTCCTTCGTGATCACGCACTTGGAGACGTCCTTGCGCGACGGGAGCTCGAACATGACGTCGAGGAGGGCCTGCTCGATGATCGAGCGGAGGCCGCGGGCGCCCGTCTCGCGCTCGAGCGCCTTGTCGGAGATCTCCCAGAGGGAGTCCTCCGTGAAGACGAGCTCGACGTTGTCGTAGGAGAAGAAGCGCTGGTACTGCTTGACGAGCGCGTTCTTCGGCTCGAGGAGGATCTGGACGAGGTCCTCCCGCGTGAGCTGGTGCACCGCCGAGACGACCGGCAGGCGGCCGATGAACTCGGGGATGAGCCCGTAGCTGAGCAGGTCCTCGGGCATGACCGACGAGAGGAGCTCGCTCGCCTCGATCGACCGGCGCGACTTGATGTCGGCGCCGAAGCCGACCTGGTTCTTGCCGATCCGCTTCCCGATGATCTTCTCCAGCCCGGCGAACGCGCCGCCGCAGATGAAGAGGACGTTCGTCGTGTCGATCGAGAGGAACTCCTGGTGCGGGTGCTTGCGGCCGCCCTGCGGCGGCACGCTCGCGACCGTCCCCTCGAGG
>DATBJE010000221.1:0-6601 GCA_036556565.1 Gaiellaceae bacterium | reverse complement strand
CGCGGGGAAGGGGCGACCGGCGAGCCGTCGTGCCAGACGACGTCGCAGAGGACGAGCGCCGTCGCCTCGAGCCAGGGAATGCGGCGCAGCGTGGCCAGGTCGGGCTTCATCGCGAAGTCGCCGTAGCCCCGCTCCCAGTTGGCGATCTGGTAGCCCGGGATCGGATCCATCTCCATGTCGAGCGCGAGGAGGTAGTTGCACCCCTCGACGCCGTGGTCGGCGACGCCCGTCTCGAGGAAGTACTCGCCGAGGACGCGCTTCCCCATCAGCCGCCCCTGCATGTCCGTGAACGCGACGACGATCGTGTCGATCGAGCCGTCCTCGACCGCCGCGGCGAGCTCGTCGAGCGTCAGCATGGGCGAGGAGTCTACGCGCGGGCGCTCTTGACAGGAAGCGGCATTCCGTCGTAGAACCCCTCATCTTGGGCTGGCAACGGCAGGAGGCGCGATGACGACAGGTCCTGGCCCTGAGCAGAAGGGCTACTACACCTCGGAGGATGAGCACATCCTCCACAAGCTCGGATACGCGCAGGAGCTCTTCCGCGCGATGGGGGGCTTCCGCAACTTCGCGATCAGCTTCACCATCATCTCGATCCTCGCGGGGTGTCTGACCTCGTACAACATCGGCTTCGAGCACGGCGGCCCCATGTGGGTGGTCTTCGGCTGGCTGCTCGTTGGCCTCATGGCGACGATCATCTCGTTCTCGATGGCCGAGATCGCGTCTGCCTATCCGACGGCGGGCGGCCTCTACTACTGGGCGTCGAAGCTCGGCAGCCCGGGCTGGGGCTGGGCGACCGGGTGGTTCAACCTCATCGGCCAGGTCGCCGTCACCGCGGCGATCGGGTACGGCCTCGCGCTCTTCGGGCAGGCCCTCTTCGACTTCTGGTTCTCGTACTCCGCGCACATGAACGACTGGTTCGGCGCGTCGTTCGATGCCTCGACGTACATCCTCTATGCCTTGTTCCTGAGCGCCGCAGCGCTGATCAACCTGCTCAACATCCGGCTGACCTCCGGCCTGAACATGATCTCGGCGTGGTGGCACATGGTCGGGGTCGCCGTGATCGTCGTGATCCTGATCGTCGTCCCGAACGACCACCAATCGGTCTCCTATGTGTTCACGCAGACCATCAACAACTCGGGCTACGGCGGCGGGACGACCTCGTTCAGCCTCGCGTTCCTGCTCGTACTCGGGCTGGGCATGCTGCTCCCGCAGTACACGATCACCGGGTTCGACGCGTCGGCGCACACGGCCGAGGAGACCAACAACGCCTCGCGGATGGCGGCGACGGGCATGTGGACCTCTGTCTTCGTCTCCGTCGTCTTCGGCTGGATCCTCCTCGTAGCGGTGACGTTCGCGATCCCGAGCAACCAAGGGGCGCTCGACACGGTCAACGCCCTCGGGCTCCTCGTGCCCTGGATCTGGGCTGAGTCGATGAGCCAGAACTGGGCGGAGGCGCTCCTCTTCATCTGCGTCGTCGCGCAGTTCTTCTGCGTGACCGCGTCCGTGACCTCGGCCTCGCGGATGATGTTCGCGTTCTCGCGCGACGGTGCGGTGCCGGGGCACCAGCTGTGGCGCCGGGTGGCAAAGAACCGCGTGCCGCAGTGGTCGGTCTTCGGCATCTGGCTCTTCGCGGGCATCCTGATGATCCCCGCCGTCTGGAACTACTTCGTCGGCTACGCTGTCGGAACCGCGATCGCGGTCATCGGCCTCTACATCGCCTTCGTGATCCCCGTCTACCTTCGCTGGCGCAAGGGCGACAGCTGGGACGAGCCGAGGGCGTGGAGCCTCGGGAAGCACTACAAGTGGATCGACCCTCTGTCGATCGCCTGGGTCGCGTTGATCACGATCATCTTCGTGATCCCGCTGTACAAGGTCGGCGTACCGGGGAACGACCCATTCGACTGGAACTTCACGAACTACACGATCCTCTGGTTCGCGGGCATCGGCCTCATCTTCGGCGGCTGGTGGGCACTGTCCGCCAAGAACTGGTTCAAGGGCCCCGTCCGCATGGGCACCGAGGAAGAGCTGGAGGCGATGGAGGAGGAGATCGCGGCCCGGACGGGCGTCCCCGCGTCCACGGGTCAGACGTCCGGAGCCTCCTAGGCCGACTCTTCGCCGAGCGCGCGGCGCACGGCTTCGAGATCGAGCGCCGGAGCGAGCTCGTCCGCCAGGGCGAGCCGCTCCGGCGCGTGCGTTCCGGGGATCGCCACGCAGCGCATGCCGGCGGCCTTGGCGGCGGCAACGCCGGCCTCGGTGTCCTCGAAGACCGTCACCTCGTCGGCGCGGAGGCCGCCGTCGAGCAGCTCGAGCGCGAGCAGGTAGCCCTCCGGATCGGGCTTGCCGCGCCGTACGTCCTCGATCGTGACTACGACGCCGACCGCCGAGGCGATGCCGGCCGACTCGAGCGCCGGCACGACTTCCTCGCGGTGCGCGCCCGAGACGACCGCTACGGCGACGCGCCCCGCGGCGTGGAGCACGGCCTCCCGCGCGGGATCGGGGATCGTCGAGCCGTCGGCGACGGTCGCCCGGTAGCGGGCGATGCGCTCGGCGAGCACGCGGTCGACGGCGGGGTTGTCCTCCCCGAGCCAGGCACGCACGATCTCCGGATCCGAGAGGCCGGCGAGCCGCTCGAAGTACACGTCCTCGCTGAGGGGCCTGCCCTGCTCGGCGAAGAGGTCGCGGAGAATGGCGTAGAGGAGCGGCTCGTCGTCCGAGAGCGTGCCGTTGAAGTCGAACATGAGCGCTCGCGCGGCCACGCCTTCCAGTCTAGGATCGCGGCGCCCGGAGAAGGGAGGGCCGACGAAGCTCTTCGACGATCCGCTGCACGACGAGTTCGCGTGCTGGCCGCTCGGCCTGCTCGAGCCCGACGGCGGGGCCGTCGGCGAGGTGGCGGCGATCGCGGCCTCCGTGACGTCGCCCGACGACGACGCGTTCGTCGCCGCGTGGCTCGCGGCGGCGGACCGGCACATGCGGGGGGCCGAGGACGCCGAGAAGGCGGGCCACACCGCGCATGCGCGGGGCCACTACCTCCGCGCGGCCTCCTTCTACGAGGTTGCGATCCACGTCCTCTACGGCACGCCCGTCGACCGGCGCCTGAGCGAGGCGTTCGACCGGCTCACGAAGGCGTTCGACCGCGCGATGTCGCTCGAGGGCGCCGAGGCCCTCTCGATCCCGTTCGACGGCCACACGATGCCCGGGTACTTCCTCCGGGCCGACGGCGCGGCAGCGGGCGAGAAGCGCCCCGTCGTGATCTGCGTGAACGGCTACGACGCGACGATGGCGGACATGTACCTCGCGCAGGCCATCGATGCGTGTCGCTGGGGCTACCACTGCGTCCTCTTCGACGGCCCCGGGCAGGGGTCGATGCTCGTGCGCGACGGCCTGGCCCTGGTCCCCGACTGGGAGCGGGTGGTCACGCCCGTCGTCGATGCGGCCCTCGAGCGTGGCGACGTCGACCCCGACAAGGTCGTGCTCCAGGGCTGGAGCCTCGGCGGATACCTCGCCGCCCGGGCGGCGACGGCGGAGCATCGCCTCGCCGCCTGCATCCTCGACCCGCCGCTGTGGAGCATGTTCGAGGGGATGCCTCGGCTTGTCCGCCACCTCGGCCTGTCCGAGAAGGCCGTGGCGGCGCTGCCGGAGATCTCGGACGAGGACGAGGCGACCCTGATGAAGGTGATCGACGCGAGTCCCGGCCTGCGCTGGAAGATCGTGCAGCGAGGGTTCTGGGTGAACGGCGTCGTCGACCTGCGCGGGTACATGGCCTCGTGCGCGACGTACACGCTCGACGGCAGAGCAGGAGAGATCCGCTGCCCGACGCTGGCGACCCGCGCGGAGGACGACCTGCTCGCGGCGGGGGCCGAGGAGTTCCTCGGCCGGCTGACGTGCCCGACCACGCTCGTCCGGTTCGGCGCCCTCGAGGGCGCCGGAGATCACTGCGAGCTGCAGAACCGCTGGCTCGCGAACCAGCGGATCCTCGACTGGCTCGACGACATCTTCGCCTGATCTCTGTCGTTAGGGTTGCGCGCGCATGCGAGACCGAGCGCGGGCGGTTGTCATCGGCGGGGGCGTGGGCGGCGCCTCCGTCCTCTACTGGCTCGCGCGGCTCGGGTGGAACGACGTCGTCCTCTGCGAGCGCGCGGGCCTGACGAGCGGCTCGACGTTCCACTCCGCGGGGCTCGTCGGCCAGCTCCGCGGCTCCCTCGGCCTGACCCGGATGATGATGAGCTCGGTCGCGCTCTACCGCTCGCTCGCCGACGAGGTCGCGCAGGAGACGGGCTGGCACGAGGTCGGGTCGCTGCGCCTGGCCTCGAGCGAGGAGCGCATGGAGGAGCTCGCCCGGCAGGCCGGCTGGGCGAAGACGTTCGGCCTCCCGCTCGAGCTGATCTCGCCGAGCGAGGCGCAGACGCTCTTCCCGCCGATGTCGACGGAGGGCGTGCTCGGAGCCGCCTACCTGCCCACCGACGGCTACATCGACCCGAGCCAGCTGACCTTCGCCCTCGCCGCGGGCGCGCGCAGCCGCGGGGCAGACATCTACGAGAACACACGGGTGACGGGTATCCGCCTCGAGAAGGGCCGCGTGACGGGGGTCGAGACCGACAAGGGCGCGATCGAGACGGAGATCGTCGTCAACGCGGGCGGCATGTACGCGGGGGAGATCGGCCGGCTGGCCGGCGTGACCGTGCCCGTGGTCCCGATGGCCCACGAGTACCTGATCACGAAGCCGACCGGCGTCCCCCTCGACGTGCCGACGATGCGCGACCCCTCGCTCCTCGTGTACTTCCGCGGGGAGTCGGGCGGGCTCGTCATGGGCGGCTACGAGCGGAACCCGGCGCCGTGGGGGCTCGACGGCATCCCCGCCGACTTCAACGCGCAGCTCCTGCCCGAGGACTGGGACCGCTTCGAGGAGCTCCTCACGAACGCCGTCGTGCGGGTGCCCGAGCTCGAGGACGCGGAGGTCGTGAAGCTGATCAACGGCCCCGAGGCGTTCACCCCGGACGGCGAGTTCGTCCTCGGCGAGAGCGAGGTGCGCGGCTTCTGGGTCGCCGCCGGCTTCTGCGCCCACGGCCTGGCCGGCGCCGGCGGGATGGGACAGCTCGTCGCGGAGTGGATCGTCGAGGGCGTCCCCAGCCTCGACGTCTGGGAGATGGACTCGCGCCGGTTCGGCCGCCACTACGCGAGCCGCGACTACACGCTCGCGCGGACGCTCGAGATCTACTCGACGTACTACGACGTCAAGTACCCGGGGCACGAGCGCGAGGCAGGCCGGCCGCTGCGGCTCTCGCCAACCTACGACCGGTTGCGGGAGCTCGGCGCCGCCTTCGGCGAGAAGTCGGGCTGGGAGCGCGCGAACTGGTTCGAGCCGAATGCGGCGCGGGGCGACGGGTCGCTGCGGCCGGGGGGGTGGGCCGGGCGGCTGTGGTCGCCGGCGATCGGCGCCGAGCACCAGGCCTGCCGCGAGTCGGCCGCGCTCTTCGACGAGACCTCGTTCGCCAAGATCGACGTCCTCGGCCCGGGCGCCGCCGACTTCCTCGAGCGGCTCTGCGACAACCGGGTCGCGCGCGACGTCGGCGCGGTCACGTACACGCAGATGCTCAACCCGCGCGGGGGGATCGAGTGCGACTTCACCGTGACCCGGCTCGCCGAGGACAGGTTCCGCATCGTCACCGGCACCGCGTTCGGGCAGCACGACGCGGCCTGGATCCGGGCGAACGCCCCGGACGACGGCTCCGTCGCGATCGAGGACGTCACGTCGCGCTTCTCGTGCCTCGGGCTCTGGGGCCCTCGCGCCCGTGAGATCCTGCAGCCGATCGCCGACGCGGACCTTGGGAACGAGGCGTTCCCGTACATGCGGATGCGCGAGCTGAGCGTCGGCCCGGTCCCGTGCACCGCGCTCCGCGTCACCTACGTCGGCGAGCTCGGCTGGGAGCTCTACTGCCCGACGGAGTTCGGCCTTCGCCTCTGGGACGAGATCTGGGCGGCCGGGCGCGAGCACGGGCTCGTCGCGGGCGGCTACAAGGCGATCGACTCGCTCCGCCTCGAGAAGGGCTACCGCGTCTGGGGAGCCGACATCACGCCCGACGAGAACCCCTACGAGGCCGGCCTCGGCTTCGCGGTGAAGCTCGACAAGGGCGACTTCGTCGGGCGGGAGGCCCTGGTCGCGGCGAGCGAGGGGCCGCTCGAGCGCAGGCTCGCGTGCCTCGTGCTCGACGACCCGCGGTCCGTCGCGCTCGGGTCGGAGCCGGTGCGGGTCGCCGGCGAGATCGCCGGCCGGGTCACGAGCGGGGGCTACGGCTACTCGGTCGAGCGCTCCGTCGCGTACGCGTACGTGCCGGCCGCCGTCGCCGAGCCGGGACGGGGAGTCGAGGTCGAGGTCTTCGGGGCGTGGGTCCCCGGCACGATCGCCGAGGAGCCGCTCTGGGATCCCGCCGGCGAGCGGATCCGTGCCTAAGAGCTCCCAACACAATGAGGAGCCATGCCGCCTGGTCACGCCGGGCGGCCCGAGGCGGCGTCCTCGGTCGCGCCCATACCTCTTGGGTATGAGCACTCCCTGCGTCCTGGCCTCGAACCACCCAGCGCACCCAGTCGGCGGGTCATCATTCTG